>JAFTEC010000054.1 GCA_017453865.1 Lachnospiraceae bacterium | reverse complement strand
GGTTTTCAAATTTTTCGTTACTATTCGCAGAAAAAATACGACGTAAAAACGCCTTGATTTTTACGCCGTATTTTTTCTGTGAATAGTAACAAGATAAAAAAGTGGGGGTAGCATAGGGACGGCATCTGTTTGACAAATATAACTCCGGGTGCTATATTTCACAGCGAATTCGCTGTTTTTAGCTGATAATAATATCTGCTCCGGGAGAGAATTCCCCGGGAGAGAGTAGAAAGAAAAATGCCGGTAATCGAAATCAAAAGCCTGTATAAAACCTTTGTTTCCGGGGATTCAAAGGTGGAGGCCTTAAAAAACATTAATTTCTCGGTGGAGAAGGGAGATATATACGGGATAATAGGCATGTCGGGAGCGGGAAAGAGCACCCTGGTAAGATGCCTTAATTATCTGGAACGCCCCACCTCAGGAAGTGTGGTGATCGAGGGAAAAGAGCTGGAAAGCCTTTCTGAAAAAGAGCTTCGGGAGATTAGGCGTAATATAGGGATGATCTTCCAGAATTTCAACCTTCTCATGCAGGAGAATGTGCTTAGGAATGTGTCATTTCCTCTGGTAATCCACGGCGTTCCAAAAAGAGAGGCAGAGGAAAAAGCGAGAAACCTTCTGGATACAGTGGGACTTCTTGAAAAGGCTTCATCCTTCCCGGCACAGCTTTCCGGCGGACAGAAGCAGAGGGTGGCAATAGCGAGGGCCCTGGCGTCAAATCCCGGTATCCTCCTCTGTGATGAGGCCACAAGCGCCCTTGACCCCCAGACTACCCAGCAGATACTTGAGCTTCTTCGAAAGATAAATGCCGAGATGGGGATAACCATTATAATCATCACTCATTCCATGAATGTGGTGAGGGAGATATGCCGGAATGTGGCCATAGTGGAAGAGGGAGAGATCGTGGAAAACGGTCTGGTGGAGGATATCTTCACCCATCCTAAGTCAAAGGCTGCCAGAAGGCTTATAATCGAAGGCAAGGATCCGGACAGATGGGAGGAACAGGAGGACAAGCTTCCCGGCGCTGTTTCCCAGCTTAAGGGCACGAGGAAGATCCGCATAGTCTTTTCCAGTAATTCCTCCTATGAGCCGGTGATCGCCAATATGATTTTGAGTTCTTCTTCACCGGTAAATATCCTCTACGCGGACACCAAGGATGTAAACGGGGTCGCGAGGGGAGAGATGATACTGGAGCTTTCCGCGGACCCGGAGAATGCCAGAAAGCAGATAAGCTACCTTAAGGAAAGGGGTCTTGAGGTAGAGGATATAGAATAGGTCCGCTTGTTCCCGGGCCATAGTAGTAAGGTACAGTAAAAGGAAGGACAGGAAATGACTGCAGAGGAAATGGGAATGATAGCTAAGGGGATACTTGATACCCTTTATATGACCGTTGCCGCGACGCTTTTCGGCTATGTGATCGGTCTGCCCTGGGGAATAGTACTCACGGTTACCGGAAAGGAAGGGATAAAGCCCAATGCTTTTATATACAGGGTTCTGGATGCAGTCACCAATATTATGCGATCCATCCCTTTTTTGATCCTTTTGATACTGGTGCTTCCGATTACCTTCTTCATTGTAGGAAAGACCTACGGGTCCACGGCTACCATAGTGCCGTTAGTGATCTCTGCCTCACCGCTTATCGCAAGGATGGTGGAGTCCTCCTTAAATGAGGTGGACCACGGGGTCATTGAGGCGGCCCAGTCAATGGGAGCCGGAAATTTCCAGATAGTTTGGAGGGTGCTTCTCGGTGAAGCAAAGATATCCCTTATTTCCGGCGCTACGATCACCACCGGAACGATCCTTGGATACTCAGCAATGGCGGGAACCGTCGGGGGCGGCGGCCTGGGAGATATAGCGATCCGCTACGGATACTATCGTTATCAGGCCAATATCCTTTGGACTACGGTTATCCTTCTGGTGCTTTTGGTACAGCTCTTCCAGTTCACCGGGAACTATATTTCGGTCAAGCTTGACAAGAGGCATGTATGAATATAGAGTTAGCGGAAGATTCTTCGCTGTCATTCTTAAGTAGCGAAGCAATGAAGAATCCTTAGATGCAGGTGAAAGATTCTTACTGTCGCTCCGCTCAGAATGACATGGTAGGAAAAGTGGTTTATTTAGAAGAGGAAAGATTATGAAAAAGAGAGTATTGTCACTTATCACAGCGGTTGTGCTTGTGGCCGGGATAGTCACAGGATGCGGAAAGTCCGGGGCGTCAGGAGATAAGGTCATCAAGGTTGCCGCATCGGAAACACCCCATTCCGAAATCCTTTCGAAAGCAAAGGACATCCTTTCAAAGCAGGGCTATGACCTTCAGGTCACTGTTTTTGAAGATTATGTACAGCCCAACAATGTGGTGGAGCAGGGCGAATTTGACGCCAATTATTTCCAGCATATAAACTATCTGGATTCCTTTAACGAGGAGAACGGGACCCACCTTGTGGTAGCGGATAACGGAAAAGTGCATTATGAGCCCTTCGGGATTTACCCCGGAACCAAGTCTGCCTTAAGCGATCTCGCAGACGGAGATTCCATAGCGGTTCCCAACGATACCACCAATGAAGCGAGGGCACTTCTCCTTCTGGAGCAGGAAGGCTTCATTACCCTTAAGGAGGGCGCCGGTGTAACAGCCACCGTAAATGACATTGCTGATAATCCCAAAAACCTTGAAATCGTTGAGGTTGAGGCCGCGCAGGTACCCAAGCAGCTTCCAAGCGTCTGCTTCGGTGTTATTAACGGAAACTACGCTCTGGAAGCAGGACTTAATGTGGGAAAGGATGCTCTTGCCATAGAAGCCGCCAGCGGCGAAGCCATACAGCAATATGTGAATATCATCGCCGTTAAGGAGGGGAATCAGTCCAAGGACAAGATTAAGGCCCTTACCGATGTCCTTAAGTCCGCAGAAATTGTTTCCTATATTAAGGATAATTACGAGGGCGCGGTTGTTCCTTACGAAGGAGATTGAGATACGGCAGCGCTCCAGGAACCTTTCGCTTCCGCCAGAGGCTTATAGAAAACACCTGCGTTTTATGGTAGCCTAAAAGCCATAGAACGCAGGTGTTTGCAATAGTTACTTTACCGCTTACTATACATATAACGGGAGGACCTTTAGAATGTTTAAGCCGTTGCCAATCGGAGTGGAGTTTTTTGAAGAGTTTAAGAGGAATGATTATTATTATGTAGACAAGACCCTGTTTATCAAGGAGCTCATAGATAAGAAGGGTAAGGTCAATCTCTTTACGAGGCCCAGGCGTTTTGGGAAGACCCTGACCCTTGACATGCTGCGCTGTTTCTTTGAGGAAGGGTCAGATCCGGGGCTCTTTTCAGGGCTGAAGATCATGGAGGCAGGAGAGAAATATACTTTTGAAATGTGTAAGTATCCTGTGATCTTCCTTACACTGAAATCTGCGAAGACGGGGGATGAGAAGTCTGCCTTTAAGTCACTAAGGGATGAGATTGCCGGGGAATTCAGACGCCACGACTTCGTACTTGAAAGTGATGCATTGAACGAGGATGAAAAAGGGAAATTCATAGCCTATACCGGATGGAAGCC
>JAFTEC010000053.1 GCA_017453865.1 Lachnospiraceae bacterium | reverse complement strand
GGAATCTTATATCTTATCTTGCAGGTCTGGCATCCAATTACGGGGCAAGGGTCTGTGTAGAAGGAATCGAGACAGCGGGAATGAGAGATATCCTGCAGGAATACGCAATTCACAGTTTTCAGGGGTATTATTATTCCAGACCGATCGAGATAGAGGAACTTATTAGTTGGAGAAAGTGAGTTATAATCCATGACCAGGGATTTCGGACAGAGGAGAATTATACTCATCGGAACAAATAAATGGAAAACTCAAAAATACTGATCCGACGAGTATAATTACGATGCGCACGGCCGCACAGAGGTAGATACTGCTTCGCAGTGTGCGGCCGGCGCACTCAAATCCAAATGTATTTGGATTTGAGTATACTAAAAAATACAGGAGGGTGTCATGAATGCTTGAAAGAATCAGGAATTTCGCGTTATACGGGGATACTGACAAAGAAAGCTATAATGCTGTAACAGGAAAGATTCAGGAATATAACCGAATAACGGCTTTTCTGTTTGCGTCTGTTGCAACGCTGCTGATCACGATCATGCTGATATTATCACAGTCTCAGGAGGGGTTTTCGGGATCAAAGCCGGTATACGTATTTGGCATTATTTTCTCTCTGATACAGGTTGGTATTTCGATTCTTGCAAAGAAGATCCCGGGGCTTTCATATGTTTCTATTTATATGGCAATATCAGTATTTCTGGTATACGGTATAGCGATTGCTACGCTTACAAGACCTGAGGAGCAGACCGTTACCTTCATGGTTCTTATGATCTTCGTTCCGCTCATATTTATTGATCGTCCAATACGAATGGCGTGCAGCCTGATTTTCTATATTATTGTATTTATTATCATGGCCTGCAGGACAAAAACGGGATCTATACTATCTGTTGACATTACGGATGCTGTAATTTTCGGTATTCTTGCCATTGTTTCAGAGAGCGTGGTCAACCGGGCTAAGATAAGGGGCTATGTTCTGGAAAACAGGCTTCACATTATGAGTGAGACGGATCAGCTTACGGGATTAAATAACCGTAACAGTTATGAGATGCGTATACCATTGTATCGTTCGCTGTATCAGAATTCGATCTGCTGTATCTATGTTGACGTTAACGGGCTTCATGAGCTTAATAATACACAGGGACATAAGGCAGGAGATGAAATGCTGTGTTATATAGCGGATTCATTAAGGAAACAGTTCGGCATAAAGGATACATATCGTGTTGGCGGAGATGAATATGTTGCATTTGCGATTGATATCCCTAAGGAGGAGATCGAAAGGAGAATCGAAGCCATGTGTGAGAGTATAACGGAAAAGGGGTACCATGCTGCTGTTGGTTATGAGTTTTCCGGTAAGAAAGATCAGGATATAAGCAGGCTTATTGTGGGAGCAGAATCAAAGATGTATAAGGACAAGGCAGAATACTATAAGGGAAGGGATCGGGGAGAAAGATAAGCTTCCCTGCTCCGCCGATTATGAAAGCTTCATGGAACTAACAGGTGAAAATAAGCTTACGGTCGGTGAGAAGAAATAGATCGCGGCCGAGGGCTGATCTTTAATATAGAGTGTAGAGATAACAAAGAGCGGGATTTAGCCCCGCTCTTTGAGATAAGGAAAGAAAATCGATTATTTCTTGTTTACAGCATCCTTAAGGGCTTTGCCGGCTTTGAAGGAAGGAGCAGTGGAAGCCTTGATCTTGATCTCCTTGCCGGTCTGGGGGTTCCTGCCGGTGCGGGCGGCACGCTTTTTGGTCTCGAAGGTGCCGAAGCCTACGAGCTGAACCTTGTCCTTCTTCTTAAGGGTATTGGCAACCGTATCCGTGAATGCCTTTAAAGCCTTTTCAGTGTCTTTTTTGCTGAGTCCGGATTCCTTTGCCATTGCATCGATCAGTTCTGACTTATTCATGTTGTTTCCTCCTCGGGTTGTGAGATATATTTTTCTGAAAGTTACAGGTGCTAATATAGCTCCGCGCAGAGCTATGTGAGCGTTACCTGGATCCTGAAATAATGGAACATCTTCAGGGCTGACACAATATCTTGTGTCAATATGGATACTATACCACAATACACTTAAAAAACAAGTAATTAAAGGAATATAGTGATAATACATTATTATCCGCTCCAGTCAAGGTCACGCGTATCCTGCATTTTCTCCGCGCTTTTTTTTTCGCCAGATTCCGTCTACGCCCACAGGAGCCTTTGTGCTTGCAATCTTGTTCTTAGGCGTTAAGCAGGGTTTATTGTAATGTTTGGTTTTTGTTCCGTGGTTGGATGTAGTCCTTTGAAAGGCCGAATTCTTTCACAAGGGCGTTCAGGAAGTGCTCTGCCTTATATTTGGCGGCGAGAGGGACTTTTCTGTTTAATAGCTCCGGTGGAAAGACGATTCGTTCCGCATCGTCGTATTCTGACTCAAAGGCCGCTTTCTGTTTGTTGATGTAGAGGCGCTTCAGACGATAGCCCTGAAGGATCCAGGCATCCGCCATTTTATGCATATCCTTACGCGGGTACCAGGCCTGGCGGGTGGATTTTACGGAGTCGGAGAGCTCGAAGCCGAGGATTTTTTCGATCTCTTTGAAGGTCAGGGTGATCTTTTTGTCAACGCATGTTCCGAAGTATTCATAGAGCTTCATATAACGCCAGTCCTCGGACAGTTCAGGATTTCTTATGATGCTTCCGCATTCCGTGACACGTTCCAGCATTTCGTAAATATTCAAAGGGGTCATGAAGGTGATGTCCTCTGATAGGAGCAGATACTGGTAATCAGTAAGGGTACAGACGGAGTGGACGTAGGCGGTATTAGCGATGGATTCCTTTCTGGTATGGTCGATGGGGACGAGGGTCTTGTCCTGGTCATACAGGATGGGTTTGCCACAGTAGAAGCAGCCGTTCTGACGGTCCCAGACGGGCCTGTATTTGCCGTTGATCTTCTGTATGCTGTCGAGCTTTCGCTTTTCGGTATAGTAATTGCGCTCGATATAAGGATTCACGTCGTTTCGGGTTCGCTTGATGGGAGTCAGGAAGGTGTCTGTCAGGTGGATCACGCGTATGGAAACATCCTTTGGCCAGGCATACCAGGTTTTGCCTGATTCGTCCGTGATCCAGTATTTCTTTATAAGCTTTTCCAGAGCCTGCTTCGGGTGCTTTGATATGACGGATTCCAGAAGCAGGGTCTGCAAAGCATCATCTACTTTTCTATAGGCGCTGAAGGAGTCGCAGAAGAGGTACTGTCCGGCCCAGCCCTTAAGGGAACGGTTTAACAGCTCGATCATTTCTTTCTGGGAGCCGGTGTGGTCTGTAATAAGCTCCTTCAGATCCAGTATATAACGATCTACTGCTTTATCCGAGGGCCATACGGCCATTCCGTACTGTTCCATCCGCAGGGTAAAGCCCACAAAATCAAAACCGTCCCAGATGGAGCCGGATTTTGTTTTTTCATCGGACAGGATCAGTCCGCGATCCATTAAAAAGCGTTTTACGATCTCCTTTACGGCCAGAGCTTCTTCTTCGGTCCGGACGGCTATGATCCCGTCGTCGGCGTATCTGACGAGTCTGCCGTTTGCGTAATCAATGTCATAGGTTCTGCCGTGTAAGCCGTTATAGATCGCCATCTGAAGGCCGTCGAGACAGATGTTTGCAATGGTGGGAGATAAGGGGCTGCCCTCACTGATTCCGGTTTCCGTATGGGGAAACATTTCACCGTTACAGATATATCCTGCATTCAGGAAGGCATTTAAAACATCGGGGGAAGAAGTATATTTGCCCGGATCCAGGAGTGGAGCATTTTTGAATAAAAGGCCTTTATATCAATCTTCAGATATCTTTGGGGCATATCACGGCCAGAGAAGAGGTTCATGATGGCGACGGCTGCATCCTGTCTGGAGCGGCCCTGACGGAAGCCGTAGGATCTTCTGTCTGCGAGGGCTTCCGCGACCGGCTCTAATGCATATTTGCAGGAGGCTTATTGCTTTGTCACGATGGGTGATTATATCCACCTTGCGCGATTTATGATTACGCTTTGTCTTGCTGTCTACAATACGGCGGGGCGAGGCTTCGTAGTTCCGCCACTCAAGGTCAAGGGCGGCCTGCATTTTCTCTGGGCCGGTTCTCCACCGTATCCCGTCTACGCCCGCCGGAGCCTTTGAGTTTGCGATCCTGTTTACTGCCAGACAGCGGAAACGGATATCATCCATCAGCTCGATCTGGAGATTTCTTACGTCATCGTAGTGATGAAGGCCGGCCTTTGCCGAAATCCTGCTCTGGATATCAAGGAGCTTTTCCTCATATTTTTTGAATTGTCTTTGCCTGTTGTTCCATTTCTCCGCAAGCTTCTTCTCGGTATACTGACTGGCTCTCTTTTCCCGCAGGAGCTGGTCATATTCTTTTTTATATTCATCATCGCATATATCGCAATCGAGGCTCAGGGGACAGTGGTCGGAACCGGTGATCTCGGGATGGAGCGTTACGTTACGGATGCTGTCCTTTAAGGGCGGGGAAACGAGAAAGTAGTCGAGACGCCAGCCTCTGTCCTCAGCTCTTTTATTAAGTCTGTTGCTCCACCAGGTAAAGGCGTTCTTTTCATCAGGATAAAGCAGGCGATAGGCATCGATAAAGCCTTCGGAAAAGAGTTTGTTCAGGCTGCTGCGTTCTTCGGAGGTGTAGCCGTTTTCTGCCCAGTCCATTCGGGTATTCTCCTCGTAGATATCTTCTCTGGAGGCGGTGACGTTGAAGTCTCCGCAGGCTATGACCGGCTTCCTTGAGGATAGTTCCATCAGGAAGCTTCTATAGGCTTCATCCCATTTCTCCCGGAACTCTTCGCGGTAGATGCTGCCCTGGGAACGGGGCATATAGGTGTTTACGATAAAGAGGGAGCCGAATTCCAGGGTCAGGACTCGGCCTTCCCTGTCAAACTCAGGGATCCCGAAGCCGTAGATCACATCCTCGGGCTCAACGAGGGACAGCGTGAGGGTTCCGCTGCTGTGTTTATCTGAGGATGGGTACCAGAAATGGTGATACCCTTCTATGGCTGTGAGCTTATCCGGGGTCCTTGTTTCCTGAAAGCAGATGACATCCAGGGTTTTGAGGGGTTCGAGCTGTGAAAAATCGTTTCTGCGGATGCAGGATTTGATTCCGCTGAGGTTCCAGGTCAGGATTCGCATAATACCTCCGTTCTCAGAAACAGGACAAATCAGATGGTACACTACGATTTTATACAGTATTCAGGCGGTTGTGAACTGTAAGTGCATCATTGTGGAAAAAAGTGTGTATGGGAGCGCCGCAGGGGGTGCTTTCTTTTTTTGCCTTTTATTGTGAAGGAAGAAGTGGGGATCACTTCGATGGTTGGATTTCAATAAAAGGAGGAACAGAAAGGGATGAGGGAGAATGGTTATGAGTATGCGGCGGGGCAGGTGCTGGTGGTAGCGGAGAAGCCCAGTGTGGGAAGGGCCTTTGCGGAGGTTTTGGGGGCGAAGGAAAAGAAAGACGGATATATGGAGGGGAACGGGTATACGGTGACCTGGTGCATCGGACATCTGGTGGAGCCTCTGGAGCCGGAGGGGTATGACGAGAGGTACAGAAAATGGCGATATGAGGATCTGCCGATTATCCCGGGAGATTTTAAAGGTTCAGGAAGTGATCGGGGAAGGCCGGGGGGTCAGGGAGAACCCGGTATGTCAAAAGAATCCTGGAATTATTCCGGGGAATCAGGACGTAAGGTCGAAAAATCCGGAAATGGATGGAGGTACAGAGCGAGGCCGGAGACGAAGAAGCAGTATGATATTGTGGCAAGGCTCCTGAATGACCGGAGGTTTTCCGAGGTTGTTTGCGCTACGGATGCCGGGAGAGAGGGGGAAACGATCTTTCGGAAGGTCTATAATCTTTCGGGCAGCATGCTCCCGATCAAGAGGCTGTGGATTTCTTCCATGGAGGATAGTGCGATCCGGGAGGGCTTTGACAATCTGAGACCAGGAGAGGAGTACGAGAATCTTTATCAGGCCGGGATATGCAGGGAGAAGGCGGACTGGCTGGTGGGGATGAACGGGACAAGGCTGTTTACGGAGCTGTATGGGTACGCTGCCGGTAACAGCAGCGTGGTAATGGAGAAGGAAGAATCGCAGAACGGTATCTCTTTACAGAAGCATAAGGAAAAAACCTTCCAGAATGGTAAAAGAGCCTCTCAGAACGGTAAAGGAGTGGGGCATGTAATTTATCATATTGGACGGGTACAGACACCGACGCTAGCGATGGTGGTTGAGCGGGAAGAGAGCATACGGGGCTTTGTGAAGGAACCGTATTATACGGTACATATCCGCACGGAGGGATCGCACAGCGATCCTTTTATGTCAGATTTGGCAAGCAACAATATTCGACATTTGACAAGTCAAACGTCGAATCAGGACGCGGCTCAGCTCCGATTTTCTACGAAAATCGGAGCAAAGAACCGCACGGAAGGTCTGGATGCGGTATCGGATAAGTATAAGACGAGAGAAGAGGCTACGGAGCTTGCGGATCTCTGTCTGGGACAACCATGTTATGTGGAGCGGATTTCCGAAGAAGAAAAGACGAGGAGCGTTCCGAAGCTTTATGATCTGACAAGCCTTCAGAGGGATGCGAACAGGCTGTTCGGGTTTACGGCGCTTCAGACCTCTGAGTATACCCAGAGCCTGTATGAGAAGAAGCTCTGTACGTATCCCAGGACGGACAGCCGGTATCTGACGGATGATATGGGGGAGACTGCGGGAGAGATCATTGAGGCGGTGAGCCGGAGATTCTTTCCGGTAGAGACAGGATTTCAGCCGAAGATCAGTGCCCTGCTTAACAGTAAGAAGGTTTCGGATCACCATGCCATTATACCTACCATGGAGATTGCAAGCGTTGACATGGGGAGTCTGTCCGATGGAGAAAGAAAAATCCTTCTGATGATAGCGAACCGTCTGATCTGTGCAGTTTCTGCCCCTTTCCGATATAAGAAAATATACGTTCAGCTGGTCTGCAATCATAATTTCTTTGAAGCCACCGGTACGAAGGTGATTGATCCGGGATTTCACAGGTATGAGGATATGCTGCGCGAGAGCTTCCGGATACCGGGATCTGAGGATAGCGAGAATGACACCGGAGAAAAAGGAACAGTTAAAGGGAAAGAGGCGGATGAAAGAAGGGAGACCGATCCTGAAGTTCTGGAGAGTCTGTATGAGGGTATGGAGATAACGCCATATGAGCTGTCCGTAAAAACAGGATTTACGGTGCCGCCGAAGCCGTTTACGGAGGATACCCTACTCAAATATATGGAGAATGCGGGTACACAAAGGAGAACCGCTAACCAGCTCCGGGTTAAGCCGGTAAGCAACAGCGGAACGAACGATCCTTTTACACAGGATTCACAGGAGAACGATTCGCGGCCTTTTGCCGGGAGCTGCCTGATATTCGATGAGGATGTCGAAAGAAAGGGTCTCGGTACGCCGGCAACCAGGGCGGAGATCATTGATAAGCTCTGTAAAAGCGGGTATCTGAAGAGGGAAAAGAAGAATCTGAGGGCGACTGCCCTTGGGGAGAGGCTTATCCATCTGGTGCCACAGGTTGTGAAATCCGTGGAGCTAAGCGTGGAATGGGAGAACAACCTTACAAGGATAAACAGGGGAGAGATGGATCCTGCCGATTTCATGGCGGATATTGAAAAAATGGTAAGAGAGCTGGTGGAGGAGGTATACGAGAGGAGAAAGATAATACAATTCCCGTCAGAGCTGATCGGGGTGTGCCCACACTGCCAGGGAGAGATCGTTAAAGGCCGGTTCGGATTCTATTGCAGGAACCGTTGTGGTATGAAGGTGGATACTGCATACGGAAAGCAACTGACAGAGGAGCAGATACGAAAGCTCTTAAAGGGGGAGAGTATAGAGATTACTCTTAGGAGCAGAAAGGGTAAGGAATTTGATGCCATCCTGAAACCAAAGGGAGTACAGCCTTATTCCTATGAGAAGGATGGGAAGGAATATAGTGGTTTCCAATATGATTTTGACGTGAGCTTTCCCGAGAAGAAGCAGCAATCATAGATGTATGTACGGGCTCCGTTGATTCCTACGGAGCCTGTATCAGGGTTCTTAAGAAAGTATTAAGCGTTGTCTGAGAGTGTAATGAGAGCCCGAAGGTATGTCGATATATAATACAAATACAATAGCCAGTCCGTTTGCAAAGCCGGTGGCTCAGCCGAAACTGCGATGGACAGAATGGAGGAAGGATGGCTGAATATCACGTGTGGGATCCCCGGAGGAGTTCCACAAACCCTATGGATTAAGGGCTGCTGCTGCGGAAGGCACGGTGGCTCTTTTTCTTTGTCTCGGCGGTTTTAGGAAATGCAATTCGATAACTTGTTGATATTAGCCTGTAATGGTAAAATATGTATATATATTATAAGCGAATAGTGAGATAAGGAATGAAGAGATATCTGATAACAGTAATAGCGATGATCCTTGCCGTATTTTCTGCCGGATGCGGCACATGGGAGGATTCGGAACATATGTATATGCCCAATGTTGATAATGCGGTCGCGGAAGATATTCAGAGAGAGGACATCAAGGATTCATCTTATATGGAAGAAGCAGCAAACGTGTCGGAGGTGGAGACGGAAAGTAAGGCTTCTATCGTTGGCCCATACGGAGAGATATCTGTTTCATTGCCGGATAACTGGACCTGTGAGGCGGTACCGGTAGATGAGGATAAGCTGAG
>JAFTEC010000052.1 GCA_017453865.1 Lachnospiraceae bacterium | reverse complement strand
TGTTTAATATGGTATCCATACAGTATTTCTCCTATGTGTTCTTTTGGCGATTAACATCATATTTGAATTACTGTATGTTGTGAAGAGGGGGTTCTGCTCCCTCTTCCTTTTTCTATTTGCCTACTAATATTTTACTCTAACGCTTTTAAGAATGATTTTCCTGAAGTGAAAAGTTAAATTCCACTTAGAAGGAGTTAATGTAGAAACAAGTCTTTCTCTTATTTCCAGTTGAAATAAGTCCTACACTTTCATTGTTATACATGACGGGGTGAGAGGAGGTGCATATCCAACGCAAACCCTGCGGAACGCGCTGCGCCGAGCTCTCCGTCAACTGCGGCTAAGCACGCAGGATGTTCACGCAGGAGTTGTTCTCATCCTGTGTGCCAATCCGCAGTAGGCGGCATATCTCGTCTGCGGTTCCGATAAAGGGTTGTGCTTATGGATATGCACCGCCGCCCACCCCTGCTCCCGTCATGTCTCTTAAAATGTTACGGAGCCATGTGCGGGAGCATCGGTCACGACGACGGATATCCTGTTCTAAGTGTATACGGTAGGATACCGGTCTTAGGCAGGATATTTATGAGGAGTGACCGCCATAAATAGTAAATAACCAATCCACCACTGTTGTGTACATCGAAATTCATTCACATATTTCCCCCGCCGGGAAGGAATTTAAATCCATTTATATATATGCTACTATATTGTCGGGTTCAAAACCCGATATCTAAAGAAGCTCTCAAAAGGAGAAACCATGGCAGGAAACACATACGGAACCGTATTCAGGGTAATGACCTTCGGAGAATCCCATGGCGCTGCCGTAGGCGCGGTGGTGGACGGCTGTCCGGCGGGACTTGACCTTGATGTAAAGGATATACAGAAGTACCTTGACCGGCGGAAGCCCGGACAGTCCCGCTTTACGACAGCGAGACAGGAGGCCGACGAAGTTAAGATACTGTCGGGAGTATTTGAGGGCAGGACCCTTGGAACCCCCATAGCACTTCTTATACCGAATGAGGATCAGCGTTCAAAGGACTATTCCGACATAAAGGACATATACCGTCCGGGACACGCGGATTTCTGCTTTGATAAAAAGTACGGCTTAAGGGATCACCGCGGAGGCGGCAGATCCTCGGGGCGTGAAACCGCAGGAAGGGTCGCTGCCGGTGCCGTGGCATTAAAGCTCCTGTCAGCCCTTGATATAGAGGTTACCGCCTTTGCCAGGCAGATCGGAAATATCCGTGTCCCCGAAGAAAAAACGGATATACAGGAGTCACGTGAAAATCCTCTCTGCCTTCCGGATAAGGAAAGCTACGAGAAAGCATCCGGGTACCTGGATACCTTAAGAAAAGAGGGAAATTCCGCAGGAGGCATTATAGAATGTGTGGTCCGCGGTCTAAGCGCAGGGCTCGGAGAACCGGTCTTCGATAAGCTGGACGCAGAGCTCGCAAAGGCAATTATGAGTATCGGAGCCGTAAAGGGCTTTGAAATGGGGGACGGCTTCCGCTCCGCGGAAAGTAACGGACGGGAAAATAACGATCCCTTCATAATAAAGGACGGGAAGATCATAAAGGAAAGCAATCATTCGGGAGGAACCCTCGGGGGAATCAGTGACGGAAGCCCCTTAGTCTTCCGTGCGGCAGTAAAGCCCACCCCTTCCGTTTCCCTTCCACAGAATACAGTCTCATCCTCCGGAAAAGAACGCATAATAGAGATAAAGGGGCGTCATGACCCCGTCATCGTCCCCCGTGCGGTTGTTGTGGTGGAAGCCATGACCGGACTCGTCCTTGCAGACCTGTACTTAAGAAACATTCTGTCAAAAAAAGACAAGGTATAAACGCATCGATGTGAGAACAAATCCTACGTGAACGCCCTGTGCGCATAGGATACGTCAGCGGAGAGCTCGGCGAAGCGCGTTCCGCAGGGTTTGTTTGCGGACACGCGGTCAATACGGGCAGAGAGATCAATGCGTTAATCCCGAAATACCGCCTCCATTTGTAACAAACGCCAAACTATGCTATTCTGAATGAAATATCACCATAGAAAGGCGGTAAGATATGGATTCCGAAAAAAAAGAAAAAACCGTGGAGGAAATAAGAAAGATACTGGATATGCAGGAGGAGATCCTGCAGTTCAGCCACTTTTCAAATGAAGATGCCATTGCTCTCGGGAATTTCATGCTGCAGGAGGCAGTGAAGAAGGAGCTTGATATCTCCATAAGCATCAGAAGAACCAACGGCCTTATCTGCTACCAGGCTATGAGGGACGGCACAAACCTTGACAATGTCTCCTGGATGAACAGGAAATTCAATACTGTCTTAAGGACCGAGGTAAGCTCCTTATCCTGGTTTATGCGCTTAAAGCAGAACGATCAGACCATGGCGGATAAGTTTATGGATGAGAATATCTATGCCTGCTGCGGCGGAGGCTTCCCTATCCGCGTGGAGGATTCGGGAGTTGTCGGGATAATCATAGTCTCCGGCTTAAACCATGTCCAGGACCATGATTTCATCATAAAGGCTTTAAGTAAATACCTTCATATGGACGAGGTACCCCGTATCAGTAAGTCTGATCTTAACTGACTAAAGAACCAAGGGTCCGCCTATCTCAGGTCTCGGGCGGTATCAGTAAGACTTCACCTCTCTCCAGAGGTCGTTTAGATGGCGGTCAGCCTTTTCCCCGATATATATATAGGTTTCAAGCTCATAGTCTGAAAGCACGGGATAGGCTATTGGAGAATTCCTGATCTCCTCATCCTCAATAAGCTCCCTTCCCGGGACATTGGGGGTTGAGTAGGTTATATAGTCAAAATTCATATACGCGATATCCGGACGGCAGAGGAAATCAATGAATTTCTCCGCATTTTTCTTGTGCCTCGCATTCTTCGGGATCACCCATGAATCAATCCAGACATTTGTACCCTCCCTGGGAATCACGTATTCGAGATCCGGATTCTCCCTCTGTGTATAGATCGCTTCACCGGAGTAGATGACACCGAGCGCCGCCTCATTTCCTATCATCTTATCCCTGACCTGATCCACCACGTAGGCCTGGACTATATGCTTCTGAGCCATAAGCAGCTCCTTGGCTTCCTGCAGCTCATCCTCATCCGTAGTGTTCATGGAGTATCCGAGAAGCCTCTCCGCCACCATAAAGGCATCACGGACGGAATCCTGCATAAGTATCTCGTCCTTATACTTTTCATCCCAGAGTATCCCCCAGGAGTCCACCTTCTCGTGGACCATTTTCTTATTGTAGAGAATACCCACGGTTCCCCATACATAGGGTACCGAGTACCTGTTGCCCGGATCAAATTCCTCCGAATTCTTCCAGTAATCTTCTCCGATATTCTTTGCATTGGGGATATTATCCATATTGATCTCCTGCAGGAGACCATTCTCCCTCATCTTGCTTATCATATAGTCGGAGGGACAGACCAGATCATAGACTACGGCACCGGCCTCTATCCTCGGATACATGATCTCATTGGTCTCATATTCATCATATATGACCTTTATCCCGGTCTCCTCCTCGAACATACTTAAAACCTCCGGATCGATGTATTCTCCCCAGTTATACACATAGAGAGTATCCTCATCCGAAGATACCACTTCCTGATATGCACAGGAAAAAAGGAAGGAAGACATGGACAATATGAGAAAAACGGAAAAAAGCTTATTTTTCATAGCCGTCCCCCCTGCCCCGCAGAGCTTACGACGATCTCCCTCTTTGTCATGACCCTTAGCTGTCCCGAAGGCTGTTCTTTCCAGGGCTTGTAATTCACGATAAAGAGAAGGATCAGCACTGTAAGGAACATAATCGTGGAAAGAGCATAAACCTCCGGGTTTATCCCCTTCTTTAACTCAGAGTATATCTTTGTTGAGAGAGTATCAAAGCCCGGTCCCTGGGTGAAGTGGGTAATGATGAAGTCATCAAGGGACATGGTGAAGCTCATTAAGAACCCCGAAAGCACCGCACTCATAAGATCCGGCAGCACTACCCGGAAAAATGCGTACACGGGCTCTGCCCCGAGATCCAGCGCCGCCTCATAGGTACTCCGGTTCAGCTCCCTGTATCTCGGCATTACGGAAAGGATCACATAGGGGATATTAAAGGTTATGTGTGAAAAGAGCACCGTTGAAAAGCCCATGGATGCACGGGAAGCGATGAAGAGGAGCATCAGGCTCACTCCGGTCACTATATCCGCATTCAGCATGGGTATATTTGTGATCCCCATTATTATGCTTCTCTCCCTCCTCCTCATAAACTGCATACCGGTACAGGCCGCTGTTCCGAGGACAGTGGCGATAAGTGCCGACAGAAAGGCCAGAACTATGGTGGTCCGGAAGGCAGCCATTATCTCTTCATTTTCAAATAAGCCCGTATACCACTCAAGCGTAAAGCCTCCCCAGTGGGATCTTGATTTACTGCTGTTGAAGGACAGGATCATAAGCGTCGCTATGGGAGCATAGAGAAAGATCAGCACCAGCGTGAGATACATTTTTCCGAAAAAGCTTTTCATTATGATATATCCTCCCTGTCGTATTTAGCCGTGAGCATCATGGAGAATATGATAAATACCATAAGTATCGCCGACAGCCCCGCCCCCGCATTCCAGTCCGAATCCTGGGTAAAGAGCTGCTCTATAACGTTTCCTATGAGAAGTATCTTTCCCCCTCCGAGGATATCCGATATAACGAAGGTTGTCAGGCTCGGAACGAATACCATGGTGATCCCGGAAATGACCCCGGGAATGCTTAAGGGCCATATTATTCCCTTAAGTATCTGAAAATAGTCTGCCCCCAGATCCCGTCCCGCATTTATAAGGTCCTTATCTATCCTCGATACGGAATTGTAGATCGGAAGCACCATAAACGGAAGGAAATCGTATACCATTCCGAGAAGTATGGCCGGAGGCTTATTTATTATATATAGCGGCGGGAGCTTCAGAAAGAGGAGTATACCGTTTATCACACCCTTGCGCTCCAGAATATTCTGCCAGGAAATGGTCCTTAGAAGCGAATTCATCCACATGGGCAGGATAAAAACAAGTGACAGAAAGGCAGAGCTGTTACTTGTAACCGTGGTCAGTACCAGGCACAGCGGATAGGCTAAGATAAGGCAGATAAAAGTGGAGGCTATGGAAAAGAGAATGGACAGTAGGAGTGCCCTGATATTCACATAATCTATGATAGCCGACACATTTCCGAAGGTGAATGTACCCGTATCATCCGTGAATGCAAAGTAAAGAACATAGATCAACGGGATTATTATAAAGCCTGCGCTCCATACGAGATAGGGAGCCGCAAGAAGGCTGTTACGGCGCTCATTCATTTATTTCCACGGCTTTCTCATCCTCGGATTCCGGCTTATTCATGATCTGGATATCAAAGGGGTGCACGCTTATGCCCACCTTTGAATCCACAGGATAATAGTCGGTGGATTGGACAATGAATTCAAAGCCCCGGGACATCACGCACATTTCATAATGCACGCCCTTAAAGATGGTATCCGTGACCACTCCGTCAATGATACCCTCTCCCTCTCCAAGCAGATCTATGTCCTCAGGCCTTATCACCACGTCAACAGGATTGTTTTCCCCGAAGCCCTTGTCCACACAATCAAATTTAGCACCCAGTATCTCCACCAGCTCATCTCTTATCATGATACCCGGAAGGATATTGGAATCACCGATAAAATCGGCAACAAAGGCATTTTCGGGTTCGTTATATATATCCTCCGGGGAACCTATCTGCTGGATATAGCCCTGGTTCATGACCACGATGGTATCGGACATTGTGAGTGCCTCCTCCTGATCATGGGTCACATATATAAAGGTTATCCCGAGCTCGTTTTTTAAGCTTATAAGCTCGTACTGCATATCCTGTCTGAGCTTCAGATCAAGGGCACCCAGGGGCTCATCGAGAAGGAGCACCTTCGGCTCGTTCACTATTGCCCTCGCTATGGCGATACGCTGCTGCTGTCCTCCGGACAGTGAGTCCGGCATCCTGTCCTCAAAGCCGTCCAGATTCACAAGCTTAAGGGCATATTTGATCTTATCCTTTATGTAGGAGTCGGGCTTTTTCCTGATCCTTAAGCCGAAGGCTATGTTTTCGGCGATAGTCATATGAGGAAAAAGCGCATATTTCTGAAAAACGGTATTTACCTCCCTTTTATTCGGGGGAAGTGCCGAAATATCCCGGTTTTCAAAGAGAACCTGCCCGCTGTCAGGAGTTTCAAAGCCCCCGATTATCCTTAAGGTAGTGGTCTTTCCGCAGCCCGAGGGACCGAGAAGCGTCAGGAACTCGTTCTCCCTGACGTAGAGGCAGAGGTCGTCCAGGACCACATTTCCTCCGTAGGACTTTGTAATGTGCTGAAGATCAATAAGCTTATTTGCCAACGATATGCTCTCCTCTATAAAAGCTTTTTCAATAGCTGCGGTAGTCAGGTCTCGTCCAGTCTGTACAGGATAAGGCAGTTTCCGGCTTCGTACTTCATCTCCGGACCGTTCATTATCATGGTCTTCTTTTCCATATCCAGGGTAAAGAAGGTTATTGTATTTGACTCGTTGTTTATGGAGATCAGGTATTTATTGTCGTCACTGGTTGTAATATCCTTCGGAAAATAACCCGATACCGGAAGGACAAATAACTGGGTAAGGAGCCCCGTCTTTTCATCCCTTGAAAATACCGCAACCGACTCGTCTCCGGCATTACTGCAGATAAGATACCTCCCGTCCGCCGTAAGCTGTATGGCGTATGCCGCACTGATGCCGTTATAGGATTCTTCAAGGGTGGATACTGTCTGTATCTTTTCAAATACCGGCTGATCGTCCTTATCCTCATAGGTATAAACATCCACATAGCTCTTTAATTCGTGGATTATATAGGCAAATTTTCCGTCCAGCGAAAACTTGATGTGGTGGGGCGCCGATTCTATGTCCGACCTCAGAACATCAACCATTGTGAGCTTTCCGGTCTTGTGGTCAAGGCGGTAGATCTTTGTCTGATCCATTCCCACGTCGGTGGCACAGAGGTATTTATTGTCCCTTGTCATCTTCGCGCAGTCCACATGGGGCCTGAAATTCCGCTCCGCTATGGTGCCTATGCCCTTCTGATAAATTTCATCACAGATCCTGTTGACGCTTCCGTCGGGATTTATGGAAAGTACGGTTACCTTCCCGTCATGATAGCCCGCCACAAAGACATATTTATCCTCATAATCCGTGGAAAGATAGCAGCCCCTCATGCCGTTTATATCCGTCATATTAAGGAAGGTCAGATCCCCGTTCTTCTCAATGACAAAGGCCGCCACCCCGTCATCGGTTATGGAGTAGAGGAACTTTCCGTTATGGGATATGGCGATATATGAAGCATTGGTGATCTTTATCTTTGAGCGCTCCTTCATCCTGCCGGTATCGGGATCAAAATCAAAAATAGTTATCCCCTGATCGTGGCTCCTTGTGTATCCCGCGCAGTAGCACACATATTTTCCCTTTGAATCTGATTTTCCTTGTGTTTTCCTACTTCTGACAGCCATTTTATTCCGCCTTTCCTGAATATCTTTTCTAAACCTCGACAGATTTTATCAGAAACTCCCTGCCGCTCCCCTTTATTAGCCTCCCGGTCTCCCCGCAGACCGGGCAGTCAAAGCTCTTCTCATGGGGAAACTCATTACCGCAGGCCGGACACCTTAGGGTCGCGGGGATATGGGTAAACCTAAGTACCGCTCCCTCTGCGCTGTGACCCTTTGAAAGAAGGTCAAAGTACATCTGCACACATTCCCCGATGATGCCGGAGAGCTCACCGATAACGAGGTTTATCTCCTTTATCCTCTTTATTCCCTTTTCCTCACTCTCCTTATCGAGAGTTTTTATCATATCCTGAACTACCGGAAGCTCATGCATTAGCTGCACCGCCGGAGTTTTTCCCGTATTTTGCGATCTGCTCCTCGATAAGAGCCCTGTCGTCAAAGTAATTTATCTTCATGGCGTCCTTGACCTCGTGAAGCGTCGAAGCCGCAACCTCCCTTGACACCTCCGTTCCCTTTTTAAGTATCTCATAGATATAGGGAATGTCCTTTTCAAATTCGTGCCGTCTTTCCCTGATCGGCTTAAGGGTTTCCTGCAGCACGTTATTAAGGAATTTCTTTACCTTGACGTCACCCAGTCCGCCCCTCCGGTAGTGCTCCTTCATTTCATCAAGGTTTTTGTAATCCGGACAGTACTCTGCAAAGAAGTCATCATTTGAAAAGGCATCAAGATACTGGAATACCGTGTTTCCCTCCACCTTTCCGGGATCCTCGACCTTTAAATGTCCGGGATCCGTAAACATACTCATAACCTTTTTCTTTATCTCGTCGCTGTCGGATGCAAGGTAGATACAGTTACCGAGAGACTTACTCATCTTTGCGCCGCCGTCTGTCCCGGGAAGCCTCAGGCACGATTCGTCCTCCGGCAGCATGATCTCAGGCTCCACAAGGGTTTCCCCGTAAACCGAGTTAAATTTCCTTACGATCTCCCTCGTCTGCTCTATCATAGGCTCCTGATCCTCTCCCACCGGGACCGTGGTGGCCTTGAATGCAGTTATGTCACTGGCCTGACTTATCGGATAGGTAAAGAAGCCAACCGGAATACCGACTTCAAAATTCCTAAGCTGTATCTCCGCCTTGACGGTGGGATTTCTCTGAACCCTCGCCACCGTTACGAGATTCATATAATAAAAGGTGAGCTCGGTAAGCTCCGGTATCTGCGACTGTATAAGTATATTGGTCTTCTCCGGGTCGATCCCGCAGGCAAGGTAGTCCAGAGCCACCTCAACTATATTCTGCCTTACCTTCTCCGGCTCATGAGCGTTGTCCGTCAGAGCCTGGGCATCAGCTATCATTACGAATATGTTTTTGTATTCACCGGAGTTCTGAAGCTCCACCCTCCTTCGAAGGGAACCCACATAATGACCGATATGCAGTCTCCCTGTAGGTCTGTCCCCGGTAAGTATCACTTTCTCACTCAATTCTATACTCTCCTTTATTAAAGCTGTTTTTCACTAATTTTGCGGGCACTGCCGTGCCCGAAGGATCTTTCAGTATTCTCCTCTCGGCAGCAGCCTCTCCCTTATAAAGCGGAAGGTCTTTTTCTCACCGTAAACCGAGAGCATCTTTAGAAGCGCATATAATAGCCTCTTTGTCTCTTCGTTCATGGGGATAAGCTTATAGCTTCTTAAGAAATATTTCAACGGATAATCATCCCTGTAATCCTTTTTATTATAGATCTTCGACGCGGCGATCCTGTCCATCATCATCTCTATAACGTACTTTAAGGGCATCTTTACCGGAATGGTAAGCTCACTCTTTTCCTTAACATCCCTTACGGAATTATAATCCACCCAGTATTCGTAGTGATGCTTATTCCTGCCCTTATGATGAAGCCAGGAGGACGAATAGCCCTTTTCCTCACGCTCGGCATTATTGGGGCTCCTGTCTCCCTGATAATACCTTGCCCCCACCAGAAATTCCGACGGGGTGTATTTTGACAGGTCGTGCAATATCCCCTGCAGGTACAGTCCGGTCTTAAAGCAGCCCTTCATGACCTCCAGCTTATGCTCACTTATTGTAAGAAAATGCTTAAGCACATTTTCGGCTTTTATTCCCGCAGACATAACATGATTCCCGTTAATTATTATCCTGAGCGAAGCGACGCATATCCCACATCGCAGATGTGGGATGCCGCCCCGGCGAGGGGTTGCGAAGCAACAGGAAGGATCCTGTTCCTCAAACCCCCGCATACTTCTTCACCAGATATATTATCAAAAGGTGGCAGGGGTAGAATGCATAGAAGAAATACTTCCATGACGGCCCTCTTTTCCCATTGTAAAAAGAAAGCGGTATTATGGCAAGACTGCCCGCAGCCTGTATCTTTGCCGTAAAAAGCCTTACGTTCGCTGCAATGATATTAAGATCCCGCAGGAACGGAAGCTCCCTGAAAAAATCAAAGGCAAAAATCATATAGATCCCCGGATACCTGTAGGTAAAATGACAGTATTCGGCGATCCACATAAAGGATAGAAAGGTAAATGCTTTTAATATCAAACTGTTTGTCCAGTCCATAAGGTAAAGCATAAGGAGACCGGAAAACAGGGTGAAAAACACATTCTGTGCGCCCCAGTTGAATAAACAGTCCTCCCCTAAGAGGTCATAGGGTATTTCCGAAACAAGGGCAAAGATAAAAAGGCGCAGGAGATACTTTTTCACGTCCTTTGTGTGACGGTAGCCCTCGGCAATGAGAAAGGCATATATTGGAAAAGCAAGTCTCCCGACATATCTCATCCATACCGCCTCAGGAAACAGATGGGCACCCGCGTGGTCTATCACCATTGAAATGCAGGCTATGATCTTCAGGGTAAATGCTGACAACCTACTCTGCCCTCAGGATGATCACGGATCTTGGGGGAACGATTATAAATCCCCCTTCCGTCAGAGCTTCCTTTTTCTCTGCATTTGTATTTATCATACATTTCCACCTTCCGCTTTTTTCAAGCTTCGGAAGCGCAAGCTTCTGCTCCTGCCAGTGCATGTTAAAAGCGAGATAGTAAAGCTCCTTATCCGAATAAAGAACCCCGACATGCCTGAAATAGTCATAAAATGCCGCCTGCCAGGCCATCTCTCCATGGAAGGAGGTCTCCGGGTAGCGTCCCTTTTTCTTTTCAACGGAGCGCCTGAAAACAGGGTTTTTGTGCCTTATATCTATAAGCTTCTTAACAAATTCAAAGGTCTCTCTGTTTTTTTCAAGATCCTCCCAGTTAAGCCAGGTCACCGGATTATCAAGGCAGTAGGGGTTATTGTTTCCGTTCTGGGAATTCCTGAATTCGTCTCCCATAAGTATCCTCGGGGTTCCCCGGGACAAAAGAAGGTAGATAAAGGCGTTCTTTATCTGTCTTTCCCTTAAAGCCTCCACGGCCTTCCTGCGGCTCCTTCCCTCCACTCCGCAGTTCCAGGAATAATTTAAGTCCGTACCGTCCGTATTGTTTTCGCCGTTATCCTCATTATGCTTCCTGTCGAAGCTCACCATGTCATTCATGGTTAATGTATTAAAGGAAGCCATATAGTTTACCGAAGCGCACTCCCCCTCGGAAAGCAGGTGGCAGGCAAATCTCGACAGCATGTCGGCATCGCTTTTTAAAAACCTCCTGTTGTCATAGAGGAAATCATTATTCTGTACAGCTATCCTTTCTTTTCTGTCACTCCCCGCAAACTCAAGGGAAGCGCTGTCCGGATGATTTTCAAAGATGAACTTACTTTTCCTTAAATAAGGGTCCCTGAGGATATCGGAAACCGGAATTTCGGAGCCGAAAAGTGCAAAGCCGTCAACCCCGTAATCAATAACCCAGTATCTTAAGACATCCACTATAAATCTGGAGGTCAGGGAGGGCTCGAAATAAAAATCGGCTATGACCTCCATATCTGCCTTATGAAGGGCAGACATCATATTCTTAAAGGATGCGATCCCGTTTCCCGAAGCAGAGTAGCTGTTCTTCGGAACAAAGTAATTTCCGGAGGTATAGCCCCAGTAATTAAGCCTTCCCCTGGATCTTTTCCTTATGGGAGCTTCCTTCTTCGCTTCCTCCTGGCTCTCAGGGATCTTTTCATCGATTATCTCATTAAAATCATAGGCCGGCATAAGCTCCAGGGTATTGACCTGAAGCTCCTTAAAGTACGGTATCTTTTCGATAATGCCCTCAAAGGTGCCGCCTTTTTCTGCTCCAGAGTTCTTATTTCTGGTAAAGCCCCTGACATGAAGATAATAGATAACCATATCAGAAAAAGCGCGTACCGTTTTGGCGGGAACCACTTCGGTAAGAGGCGGTGTATCGAACCTCCCGAAAGGCGTATACTTTCCCCACTTCTCATCGCCTGCAACGTGGCAGCAATAGGGATCCATAAAGCTTTCGTCGCCGCTTCGCAGCCTATAGCCCGTATTTTTGATATTAAGACCCTTTAAGGTCATATTGCAGACAGAGCCCACGCTGTTTTTTTCTTCAAAGGGAAGTTCGTTTTTTACAGAGCCCTTCAGATCGAGAAGCTGGAGATATAAGGGCTTCGTTCCGGGATTCTCAACAGAGACAAGGGTTATCTCCTCCGGAACAGTTTTTAAGTTTGGAGCATTCTTTTTCATAAGAGGGATTGTACCACAAAAAACGGAAAAAAAATACCGCCCCATGTAATGGAGCGGTATAGATTATCCTGCGTGCTGCTGTCCTTAGCCCCGGGGACCAGGAACAATGACTTGCTTTACGCCACTTCCTGGACGGTAACTCTGTTATTTACCGCATTTTCATCAATGGTTGCCTGCGCGGCGGTATTTGCGGCGGCTTCAATATTCTGAGTATTGACCGAAGCTTCAACATTCTCGGTATTCACGGTAGTCATAACATTTTCAAGTTCCTCTGCTTCCTCCGTGACCTCCGGAGCGGCTGTCCTTAAATTTACAGCCTCAGGTGTATTCCTGACCGCAGCCTCCGGAACCTCTATCCTGTTAATGCCTATGGCACTTTCATCCTCTTCCATCTCCTTTATGGAGGAAGTCACATCATAAGGACTCTCCTGGAAGGAATAGGCCACATTATAAAGCTCCTTATCCGCAGCTCTCGCAGCCTGAGCGTTTTCCTGCTCATTATCGAGACGTGCATTCTCGACCTCAGCCCTGCGCCTGTCCGCCACATCACTCAGAACCTCCTCAAGCTCTGCTTTTCTCTCGGCTCTCAGTTTGTCAGCATTCTTTTCCTGAATGTTTTCAAGGCGCTCCTCTGCTTCTCTTACATTATCGTTGCCGGAATTCACGTTACCGGTCTGTTCACTCCGGGTATCTTCAGTCACTCTCCGGGCCGCAGGCACTTCATTATTTTCAGGCTTCTCCTGCTCTTCCGTATCCCCCGCTCTGTTTGTACGGCGATCCTCCATCTCCGACCTGTAGGCCGCAGTGGTTATATTTCCGTCCTCAAACATTTCCTTCAATTCGTTGGCTGAATACCGGGTAAGATCCGCGCTGTCAGTGCTATTCGTATCGGCCTTGGCAGCGGTTTCCTCTTTCCCTGCAGGAGCAGCGGTTTCGATATTTTCCTTCAGGGTATCGATCTCCGCCTGACGGGCTCTGTTCTCATTGATCTCCTTACTGATACCCAGCTTCTCGGAGCTTGCGGAAATGGTTTCCGCAATACCTCCCATATTGCCGCTGTCCTCTTTAAGGAAATCAATGCTGTTCTTCCCCTTTACCTCATACATCTTTGAAAGAGAAGAACCCTCGGATGAGATGCTGACAGTATCCCCGTCTCTGGAGACTCCGCCGTTTGCCCTCTCATCGATCTTTGAAAGCTTTTCCTGCCGTTCCCTGTCTGAGGGAACATACTTTACTCCGGCCGCATAGCCGGCAGTCCCGGCCGCACCGACGCTCTTATACAAATTCACAGAATTTACATTCATCATGCCACCTCCTCAGATTGAGGTGCTAATCATACTTATACACATTTAATTTACCAAAACACGGTGAAATGTAAAGACAATTCTGCGAGAATTAATAAAAATTTAAGAATTTGGGAGTCATGGGGGAGTCAATGATTCCGTTATTGCCAATACAACCAATCTTCCGTGGATTATATACTTACTTCTTCCATCCTGTCGGATAAATAAAACTGGGCAATCAGGGGACGGTTCTGTGATTGACTTTCTGAATGGCATAATACGTTATCCCCGTCAGTCGACTTATCTGCCTTATTGATGCACCGGATTTTTTTAATTTCCCAATGCATTCGTTTTGAATGTCAACCGGCAAACGCTGAAAAGATGTCACATTGTCACATCCTGTCATATCCATAATTATCTTTTTTGCCTGCTTATCAGTTGCATGCCATGTTCGCGTCTTCTGTATTTCCATA
>JAFTEC010000051.1 GCA_017453865.1 Lachnospiraceae bacterium | reverse complement strand
TTGTACCATAGAAGCTTAAAAAAGTTTTAAAAATAAAACAAAAAAATCCCCCGGATATTATCTCCGGGGGAAGAAGTATCAAAGCCTTCTCAGAGGATTCAGTCCGGCTCGATCAGCCCGTAGGTATTTCCTCTTCTCTTGTATACAACATTTACCTCATCCGTCTCCGCATTCCTGAATACGTAGAAATTATGTCCGAGAAGCTCCATCTGCACACAGGCATCCTCGGGGTACATCGGCTTGAAGCCGAATCTCTTGGTACGGACTATCCTGATCTCGCTGTCATCCGAATAATCCTGCTCCATGTAATCCCTCTGGAGGTTTCCGCCGTCCTGGGATCTGTCGATTATCTTATTCTTGTACTTCTTCATCTGCTTCTCGATGATCTCCTCAACAAGATCAACGGAAACATACATGTCATTTGACACCTGCTCGGACCTGATGATATTTCCCTTTACGGGGATAGTGACCTCTATCTTGTGCCTGTCCTTTTCAACAGACAATGTCACATGCACCTCCGTATCCGGCGTGAAATATTTCTCAAGCTTCCCTATCTTGTCCTCCACCGCGCTCTTTAATCCCGGTGTCACGTCAATATTTTTTCCGGTAATGATAAAATGCATAATCGGCACTTCCTTTTCTATTATTTTTACTGATGCTCCGGCAGCCGCTGAAAAAAGCTGTCCAAAGCCACCTAAAGCATAGCACAAAATCCTTAAATTAGCAATTCACTACAATTCACTAAACTCCTATATGAAGCACATGCACCGCTACCTGGAAATAGATGGAAAGGGTCAGGGCATCTATTACGGTGGTGAGCATCGGCGAAGCCATGACAGCCGGATCCAGTCCGAAGCGCTTGGCAACCATTGGCAGCATGCAGCCTGCGAGATTTGCACAGATCACCGCGCAGACCATTGTGATGCAGACCACAAGCGCAACCATGGGCTCTGCCCTGTCTATTAGGAGGAGCTTCACGAAATTGGCAGCCGCCAGGGTCCCGCCACAGATTATGGCCGTTCTGAATTCCTTCCAGATAACCTTGGCAAGATCCGGGAAATTGATCTCATTTAAGGAAAGGGCACGGATAATGGTGGTGGAGGTCTGTGAACCGCAGTTTCCACCGGTGTCCATAAGCTGCGGGATAAAGGCTGTAAGGATTATATATGCCTGCAGCGACGACTCGTAGCTCGTTATTATCTTTCCCGTAAAGGTGGCTGAAACCATAAGGAGTAAAAGCCATCCGATACGCTTTTTCCAGAGGTCTACCGGGGACATCCTGTCGTAGGGATCGTCGGATGGAAGGATGGCCGCCATTTTCTGGATATCCTCCGTGGCCTCTTCCTCGATGATATCGATGATATCGTCAACCGTTATGATGCCCACCAGCCGGTCCTCTGAGTCGACCACGGGAATGGAGCTGAAGTCGTATTTCGAGATCATCCTTGCAACCTCTTCCTGGTCGGTCATGGTCTCGACGCTTATTACCTTTTCCTCCATAATGTCCCGGATCAGGGCATCGGACTTTGAAAGGATCAGGGTCCGGAGTGCCACCATTCCGATAAGCCGTCTCGCACTGTCAAGAACGTAGCAGTTATTTATGGTCTCCCTGTCGATACCGTTCTTTCTGATACGGCTTAAGGCCTCCTCCACCGTGAGATTCTCCCTTAGATCCACAAACTCCACTGTCATTATTGAGCCTGCGGAATCCTCCGGGAATTTAAGGAGGTGGTTAATGTCCCTTCTGGTATCCGGACTCGCATGTGACAGAAGACGCTTCACCACATTCGCAGGCATCTCCTCCATAAGATCCGCAGCGTCATCCGCCATCAGGTTATCTATGATGGCCGTCGCCTCGGTGTCCGTAAGAGAGGTAATGATATCCTGCTCCACATCCGTGGGAAGGAAAGAGAAGACATCCGCTGCCATATCCTTAGGCAGCAGACGAAAGGTTTTTAACTGTACTTTCTGTGGGAGATCTTCAAGAAGTGCAGCCACGTCCGCTTCATTAAGCTCAGCTAAAGTGGCGCGGAGATCGTTGTATCTCTTTTCCTCAATGAAGCTCATGATTTCCTGATCAGTCATGTTCTACCTCCCTGATAATTCAGTTATCCGGGAGAAAGAGCTTTGTCAGGAAAAAGTGACCTCCGAAAAGCGCTTAAGAAGTGCGAGCCTGAGCAGCGCAAGCGCTTCAGTTACCGCCCGGGAACGGATCTCCTGGCGGCTTCCCGAAAACTGATATTCTTTTACTATGGTTTTTTTCTGGACCGTGACCCCTATATAAACAAGCCCCACAGGCTGCTTTGCGCTTCCGCCGTCCGGTCCCGCTATACCCGTTATGGAAACGGCGCAGTCTGTTTTTGCCTGGGCGGCAGCCCCCTTACTCATTTCAAAAGCGGTCTGCTCGCTTACGGCAGTGAATTTGTCAAGTGTACGCCTTTTAACCCCTGCATACTTACGTTTGGACTTTTCGGAATAGGTGATAAAGCCCTCCTTCAGTATGTCGCTTACTCCCGGAACGTTGGCGAGTCTCGCGGTGAAAAGCCCTGCGGTACAGCTTTCGGCAGTGGCGATGGTAAAACGGTTTTCCTTAAGGAGGCTTACAACCGCATCTTCAAGGGTCTCATCCTCATCCGTGGAATAGATCATCTGTCCGAGCCTTGACTTTATCTCCTTGACTGCGGGCTTCAGAACCTTTTTCGCGGTTTTTTCTTCCTCTTCCTCAGCCCTGAGCTTTATAAGGATCTCGCCGTTTTTTTCGGAGATCTGAACTGAAGGATTTTTTAATGACAGAATATCCTTAAGCTCCTCCTGCACCCTGTCCGTCTTTATTCCTGCAAGCCTTACCGCGGCTTCTGCGATACGTTCTTTTTGTTTATTATCATCATCTGACATTTATTCTTCCCTCATTACATCCTTGTTATCCGCAATATACACTATAAGAGAGATCACAGTGAGCGCCAGTGCTATCCACTTGAAGGCCTCGGTGATAACAGGGAAAAAGCCGACCTGAATATCTGCAATAAGAAGACAGATCATTATCATCTGGGAGGCAGTCTTAAACTTTCCCCAGTAATTCGCGGCGATGACCCTGCCGCTTTCCGCGGCCACCAGGCGGAAGCCGCTTATAACAAAGTCCCTGACAACTATTATTATGACCATCCAGGAGTAGATGCGCTTAAGCTCCACCAGACATATAAGCGCAGAGCATACCAGCATCTTGTCAGCCAGGGGATCCATAAATTTCCCGAAATTCGTGACGAGATTATATTTCCTCGCGATCTTTCCGTCCAGAAGGTCTGTAAGACTGGCAACAATGAATATGGCAAGAGCCACCCATTTGGAATTGTCCCCGAAGTAACCGGACAGTATCACGGCGACAAAAACCGGCACCAGCACTATCCTCAAAATCGTTAATTTATTCGGCAGATTCATATTTTGACCTTATGCCGCAGGCATCAGTGTCCCATCGGTGACGTGCCTGCGCGGCACCGATGAAAGTTTGAAAGTCAAAGTCTTTCAAACTTTTCTCCATCCTTAAGTATCATCCCGAGAGGCTCTGTCAAACCGAGAAGCCTTGTCATCCTGAGCGAAGCGACGCATATCCCACATCGAAGATGTGGGATGCCGCCCCGGCGAGGTTTATCCCACATCGAAGATGTGGGATGCCACCCCGGCGAGGGGTTGCGAAGCAACAGGAAGGATCTTATTCCGTAATCTCTCCAAAAAGATCATACTCAGAGGCCCCCGTGACCTTAACCCTCACAAAGTCCCCTGTCAAAAGCCCGGGTCCTGCTCCCTCCTCATCTATAAAGACCATTCCGTCCACATTGGGCGCATCCCGGTAGCTTCTCGCCACATAGACCTTATCCTCCGGGATCCTGCCTTCAATGATGCATTCAAGCTCTGCACCCGTAAGTCCCTTATGTACCGAAAGGGAGATCTCCTGCTGAAGGCCCATCAGCTCGTCACGGTGCCTCTTCTTTATCTCATCCGCTATCTGATCCGGCATAGCGGCAGCCTTTGTTCCCTCCTCCGGAGAGTATTCAAAAACCCCGAGCCTGTCAAAGGCCATTCTTTTAACGAAGTCCAGCACCTCCCGGTGCTCATCCTCCGTTTCGCCGGGAAAGCCCGTGATCAGGGTCGTCCTTATGGCTATGTCCGGTATCTCTTTTCTGAGATTATTTATAAGCTCCTCTATCTCGCTTCCCCTTGTCCGTCTTCCCATGCTTTTAAGGATACGGTCAGAATAATGCTGAATTGGAATGTCGAGGTAATGACAGACCTTCGGAAGCTCCTTTATGGCAGAGATAAGCTCTTTATCGATCTCCTCGGGATAGCAGTATAAAAGCCTTATCCATCTAAGCTCCTCTATGCTGCTAAGCTTCCGTAAAAGCTCCGGAAGCATCTTCCTTCCGTATAGATCCCTCCCGTAGACCGTGGTTTCCTGGGCAACCAAAATAAGCTCTTTAACCCCCTTTGAAACCAGCTCCCCGGCATCCCTGATAAGCCTTTCAAGCGGCACTGAGCGGTAATGACCCCGGATCTTCGGGATTATGCAGTAGCTGCAGTTCCTGTCGCACCCCTCTGCGATCTTCAGAAACTCATAATGTCCGGCCGTTGAGATACTGCGGGAAACCTCGGGATTCGTAAGGACATTTATGTCCTTCTTTTCAACTATCCGTTCCCCGTTCGTCTTTTTTTCAAGCTTCTCTATGACCGGAACGATACTGTCAAAGGCCGCGGTTCCGATCACCGCGTCAACCTCCGGAAGCTCGGTTAAGATCTCATCACTATAGCGTTCCGCGAGACAGCCGGTAAGAACGATGTGTTTTACCCTTCCTTCTTCCTTGAGCCTCCCTGCCTCTATAACGGCCTCTATGCTCTCTTCCTTGGCATCGCCGATAAAGCAGCAGGAATTGATGACGACTATGTCAGCCTCTTCCTCATTATCGGTCAGGGAAAAACCCTTTTCAAGAAGGAGACCCGTCATCTGCTCGGAATCCACGAGATTCTTGTCGCAGCCCAGGGACACAAAAAATATCTTCACTTAGGAATCCTGTTCTCCTGTCTCTTCTTCGTCTTCCTCATCCTTACTGGTGATCTTCAGCTCTCCCTTGTAGAGCTCGTCGATCGCAACCGCTAAGGGCTTCTTGTCTCTGGTAATGGTAAGGGGCTCACTTCCGCTTATAAGCTGTCTCGCCCTCTTGGCTGTTGCAAGGACTATGGAATACCTGCTGTTTACAACGGGTGCCTCCCCGTCCTCCACCTCTGAATTTACCACTGCCATAAGGTCACTGTATGACGGATGTAACATGCTTTCTCCTCTCTTAGATCCTTCGCTTACATTCTCCTAAGGTCATTCCTGACCTCTTCTATAAAATCCTTCTGTCTTGACGGCTGCATTGCAGCAGACAGAATAATATTATGCAATTTTTCGGTGCATTTGTCCACCTCATCATTTATGACAATATAATCATAGTTTTCTATGCCCTCGGACTCGGACACGGCTCTCTTCAGTCTTTTCGCTATGATCTCCGGGCTTTCCGTGCCTCTCTTCGTGAGGCGCTCCCGGAGTATCCCTGCGCTTGGAGGCATTATAAAGATAAGAAGTGCATCCGCGAAGCTTTTCTTTATCTGCATTGCCCCCTGTATCTCTATCTCCAGGAGGACATTCATCCCCTCCCGAAGCTTCTCCTCCACAAAGGCCTTCGGGGTTCCGTAGTAATTTCCCACATATTCCGCGTGCTCTAAAAATTCCTGCCTTTCGATCATTTCCTCGAATTCTTCACGGGTCTTAAAGAAATAATTGACTCCCTCCTTTTCACCCTCTCTCGGAAGCCTGCTGGTAGCGGATACCGACAGGGAAAAGCCGGGATACCTTTCCATAAGCCTTTTCATTATGGTACCCTTGCCGGCTCCCGCAAAGCCGGAAACCACTATAAGTATGCCATTCATGTTTCTTCCCTGTCCTTTCCTCCGCCGGAATTCTTCAATCTCTCCAGAATGGTCTCCGGCATCAGGGCAGACAGTACCATCCTGTCATCCTCCATAAAGATACAGGCCTTTGTCTTTCTCCCATGGGTCGCGTCTATACAGGATCCGTCCCTCTTCCCGTTTTGTATGAGTCTCTTTGCCGGTGCCGAATCCGGAGAAACGATGGCGATGATCTTTCCCCCGTTCACTATGTTTCCGAACCCTACATTTATGAGATTTAATCCGTTACTCAATGTTCTCGATCCACCTTGTATTTTTAGCCTTTTTATAGCATAAAATACAGGAATAATCAAGGAACGGTCCTGCTGTATTGATGGTCAAATTGACAATCAATATGCGTCTTACTATAATACTATTTACTTTTTGGTACTTCTCTATATCCTTCCGTATCTTATTACAACCGCCGGTTTATGAGGGAAGGATATTTCCGGGGGGAAGGGGAGAGAATCCTGTAGTGATGGACTATAGTGAGTCTTCATCAAGCATAATAAAGAAAAACATCCTTTCAAACTATCCCGGCGCAGTTTTTTACGGGCTGCTGTTCAATGTCACTCTGATGATCGACAGCATTATCGCAGGGCAGAGCCTCGGTGAAAGAGGGATCGCGGCGGTAGCACTGGGTACTCCCGGGTATGGTGTTCCGGCAGCGATCATATATTCCTTTATCCATGGCAGCGGACTCAGGATGATCTGGGCAAGGGGCCGTACAGACAATCCCGGATGCCAGAGGGCATTCAGGGAGGGGGCAACTCTTGTAGCTGTCTCCGGTTTAATTGTTGCGGTTCTAATTTACGCCCTTTCGTATGATATAGTGCTTCTCTGTGGCGGGAATATGGTGGCCCCGGATCTGAGGCGGGATGCGCTGATCTACCTTCAATTCTGTTCTCCGATTGTCTTCTTTACAGCACTTGGAATGATTCTTCAGGAAATAATGAATGTCTACGGATTCCAGACGGAACGTGCAGCGCTGAGCGCTGTCAATATCAGTGTTAATCTCATCGTATCGATCTTCAGTGTATCTTCTCTCCCGGCGGATATGAAGCTTGCGGGACTTGGTCTTGGAACCTCTGCCGGCGGGCTTATGGAATTCATCATCGGTATCATCCTCTTACGCAGCAAGGATCTCAATCTGAAATACCGTCCCCTGATACCGGCATCGCGGGAAATCCGGGAAACCTTCCGGTACGGCTTCCCGGCAGCCGCAGACTATTTTGCGGAAAGTATTGTAATGGGGCTTCAAAATAATCTGATACTTTCAGGTTTTAACGGCGATGCGGTGATCCTGTCCACATCTGAGGTCGTCTGCAATATCTCCTACTTTGCCTCCGGTGCCATAAAAGGAGCAGCGCTGGCGACGGAGCCGTTGTTCGGGGTATTCTATGAAGAAAGGGATATAAGCAGCATAAGGAAAGTATGGCGGCAGGGATGGATCACAGGCACCGTTATGTCTGTCATCTTTGCGGTGCTCTTCCTTTTATCACTGCCGCTGCTTTCATTACTTTTCGGTATGAAGGTTACACAGGATATACAGAGAGGGATGTTTTTTTGTATGATCTTTGCTCCTGTGATGAATACGGTATACATGTTCACGCTGTATTATGAGGCTGTGAGAAGGCTTTCCGTATCAATAGCGTTCGCCATTATCCCTGATTCCTGTCTGTATATACTAATGATGGCATTTCTCATCCCCGTACTTGGAAAGGACGGGATATGGCTTGCAATAACCGGAAATCAGTTGATAGGACTTATCCTCCTTGTTCCGTCAGTATTTCTTATCAGCAAAGGCCCGGGAAAAGGGATTGACCGGCTGCTGCTGCTTTCTGACGAATTCTTCCCGGGAAAGCTGCTCATTGAATTTGAAATCCTCAAAACAGGGACAGGCATAACGGCAGATCTGGAAAGTTTAAGAGAACCTCTTAAGCGTGCCGTTTCAGATCCGCGGAAGACAGATATCACCATGCAAGGCTTAAAAGATCTGGTATCAGATATGCTCCGCAGCTCAGATGACATCCACATTAAGCTCAGGGAAGGGGATGAGAAAACGGAGATTTATTTAAGAAGCCTTGGAGAGCAGTACGGGACTCCGACCGGATGGAGAGGTGCCGGAGCCTTATCCTACAGCTATGTCTATAAGATGAATATCGTCCGCATTACGCTGCAATGAGGAAGCTTTTTAAGGAGAACAAGCATGAGAAAACTTCGTTTCTGTGAATATAAATTCCGTTCCACGCTATTTTCGGGAACACTTACAAAGGCAGTCTCTTATGTCCTCCTTTTATGTGATTCGATCATTGCCGGATATTTCATAGGGGAAAACGGTGTCGCGGCAATCAATACCATAGCTCCTGTCACTGCCGGCGTCATCTTTTTTTCAAACATCATCTCCATCGGTACCGGCATTTTATACAGCCGGAGGATCGGCGCCATGCAAAAAAAAGAGGCTGACGAGATCTTCGGTCAGGGCGTGATATTAAGCGTCCTTATTGCTGCCGGAGGCGTACTGATCCTCTGCCTATGCAGAAATGCTTATTTTGACGCTGCCGGAATAACGGGTGAGGTCTACGAGCTGGCAGCCGCATACTACCGCTGGACACCGCTAAGTGTTGTATTTGAGGTCCTGATCGCCTATCTTATGCAGATGGTGTATATTGACGGAGATGAGCTCTGCAACAATATCTCCAATGCTGCCATGATTGTCGGCAATCTTGTCTTTTCAATCTTACTCGTGGGAAAATACGGGATGGAAGGTATAATACTTGGAACAATCATCGGCAATGCGATCGGTGTACTTCCGGGTTTCTGGCACTTTTTCCGTAAGAATAATACGCTGCATTTTGCTTTTCATTTTTCCTTCTCCGAGCTGCTGCAGACCGTGCGCTACAGCTTAGTGGATTCGGTTATCTTTCTCTGCTGGGCAGTAGCCGATTATGTGATGATAGGCCATGTGTCTGTCCGCTACGGTGAAGTGGGGCTCGTAGCGCTGGCAATAGCCTTTAACCTTATTGAGTTCGGAGTTGTTCTTGATGGGGTAGGTTCTGCGATACAGCCGCTTATCGGCACATATTTTGGAGAGGATAATACCTTAATGATCCGGCGTCTTATGAAGGATGCGTTTACTGCAGCTTTGCTGGAGGGTCTTATAGTCAGCGCTCTTGCATTTATTTTTGCCGGACAGTTCTGCATGCTTTTCGGGATCACCGGCGGACCGGCGCTCTCCCTTTCCGTCCGTACAGTTCGCATTATGGCTCCAGGGCTGACCTTCTGCAGTATCCTCTCCCTTGTTACCTCTTACTATATGCTGATCGATCATGTTACTTTATCTGTCGTGATCACGGCCTTAAATAACGGAGTGTTTTACTCCTTCCTTCCGATTGCCGGCTCAATTATGTACGGAATGAACGGAATGTGGGCTGCATTCACCCTTTCGCCCCTCCTCACGCTTTTTATTGCTGCTGTAATCGTATGGTGTTTATATGGAAAGCTGCGTTTCCCGCTTCTTCTTAAGGATAATGACTCGGAAATATACGTGATGGATGATATATTGACGAAAGAGAATATTTCAAGAATGTCAGAGAATGTTTCAGATCTTCTGCTTAAGCGGGACTATCCCAAAAAAACCGCCTTGAAGGCAGCACTTTTTACCGAGGAGATATGCCTTACCATTCTGGAGAAAAACAGCACCCGGAAAAACACCCTTTTTGCCGAGATGACACTGTTTTTTGACAAGTCGTCGGTACTTCTGATCGAACGTGATTCCGGTATGCTATTTGACCTTACGGATCCGGATCTCAAGCTTGACGGTATATCAGGATTTATATTGAGCGGACTTATGGAAGCGCATGGCGAAAAGGCCTACCTCACCACAACAGGCTATAACAGAAATATGATACGCTTTCGGAAAGAAGCACTCTGATCCGAATTTATGTGCCGTTACGGCGTATCAGACCATTTGCTCACATTATTCAATATTCTGTATCTGCTCTCTTATCTTTTCTATACCGGTCTTCAGCTCTATTGCAGTATCTCCGGTTATTATGTCGGTAGATTTGCTTAGTATCGTATTGGCTTCCCTGTTCATTTCCTGGGCGATAAAGTCAAGTCTTCTCCCTATCCCTCCACCCTTTTCGAGGTCAGAGCTCATAGCGTCTATGTGGCTCTTTAGCCTTGTTATCTCTTCATCCACGCAGACCTTGTCGGAAAAGATCGTGACCTCCGTAACGATCCTCGAATCATCTATGGAGGAATCAGATAACATCTCCCTGACTCTTTCAAGGAGCTTATTCCTGTAATTCCCGACGATTTCCGGAGCCCTCTCCTCGATCAGGGACACTTCCTTTCTCATGTCCCGAAGCTTTGACAGAATGTCGGCCTTAAGGTTCTCACCCTCTCTTTCACGGGAGAGCCTTGTCTCCGAAAGGGCGGCACGTAATACAGGCTCGAATTCCTTCCAGATAAGGTCCTCATCAAGCTCACTCTCCTCCGTGGTGAAAACATCCGGGAAGCGGGAAAGGTGGGACACCCTCACATCATTGTCGAGACCGAAATCCTCACTCATCTCCTTAAGGAAACTTAAGTACTCCGCCGCTATGCTCTTATTGTAATGAACGCATTCCGTTCCCCCCGAGGTATTGTAAAAGGAGATAAAGACATCCGCCTTTCCTCTTTCAATGTACTCCTTCATAACCCCCCTTACGGAGGCTTCAAATTTTGACAGGATCTTCGGCATCTTTATACTGATATCCAGAAATCTGTGATTTACGGTCCTTACTTCAACCGTGTACCTTCTCCCGTCTATTTCCGCTTCGCTTCTTCCGAAGCCCGTCATACTCCTTGCTGTTCCCATTTATTCCTCTCTGTCCTTCATCCTGAAAAATAGCCCGAAAGCTCCCACTCCTATATTTACCGGCAGGATCGGCGAACCCTTCTTTACATAGATCTTATCAAAGGCAACCCTTTTTTCCACCTCTT
>JAFTEC010000050.1 GCA_017453865.1 Lachnospiraceae bacterium | reverse complement strand
CGTAAGTATGTCCGTATCTCTGGTCGTCGCACCGTTATCCGCGAGGGACTCGAAGATCGTAAGGAGATCCCTTATGCTTATACCCTCCTTCAGCAGATTCTGCAGAACCTTCTGTATCTCGCCGATACCAAGGATCTTCGGTGTGAGCTCATCCACAACCTCGGGATTCGATTCCTTCAGGTTGTTTATGAGATTCTGTGTATCCTGACGGGTAAGGAGCTCACTGATATGGGCTCTTATGACCTCGGTAAGGTGGGTCGCTATGATGGACGGCGGATCCACCACCGTATATCCCACAGACTCGGCCCTTTCGCGCTGGCTCTCGGTGATCCAGGTGGCAGGCAGATGGAAGGATGGTTCGAAGGTCGGGATACCTGTGATCTCCTCCTCCACATAGCCGGGATTCATTGCCATATAGTGGTCAAAGAGTATCTCTCCCTCTGCGACCTGCACGCCCTTTATCTTTATAATGTACTGGTTCGGATTCAGCTGGATATTATCACGGAGTCTGATAATGGGAACCACAGTACCCATTTCAAGAGCTATCTGCCGCCTTATCATTACCACGCGGTCAAGAAGGTCTCCGCCCTGGTTCACATCGGCAAGCGGGATGATACCGTAACCGAACTCAAGCTCTATGGGATCCACATTCAGGAGTGAGATAACATTCTCGGGCTTTCTTATCTCCTCTGCGCTTACTTCCTCGGGCTTCTCCGCCTCGGCCTCCACGGCACTGACCTCAAGCTGGTTCTGCATGATCCTGCCGCCGACAACAAAGATCGCTCCCATTGTAACAAAAATCACCGGGTTCAGGGGTGTGGCAACGCCCAGAAAGGCTATAATGCCTCCCGCCATATACATAACCTTCGGGGTTGACAGGATCTGCCGCACCAGAGTCGGTCCGAAATCCGCTTCCTTTGCTCCCTTGGTCACCAGTATACCGGTCGAAAGCGATATAAGCAGAGAAGGTATCTCTCCGACCAGGCCGTCACCTATGGTAAGTATGGTATATGTATTAAGGGCATCCTGGAAGGTCATCCCCCGTCTCAGCATCGCCATGGCAATACCGCCCACCAGATTGACTCCGGTGATGATAAGCCCCGCGTTTGTATCACCCTTTACATACTTGACGGCACCGTCCATAGAACCGAAGAAGCTCGATTCTTCCTGTATCTTGTCACGTCTCGCCTTTGCTTCCTTGTCGTCTATCGCTCCCGAATTCAGATCCGCATCTATGGCCATCTGCTTACCGGGCATAGCATCAAGGGTAAATCGTGCGGTAACCTCCGACACACGTTCGGAACCCTTGTTTATGACCACCAGCTGTACGATAAGTAGAATTATGTAAACTATCGCACCGACTATCAGATCATTTCCTCCGACGAACTGTCCGAAGGTACGTACCACGTTTCCCGGATCTCCGGTGGTAAGGATCAGCTTCGTGGAGGATACGTTTAGCGATATCCTGAATATGGTGGTAAAAAGAAGAATGGTCGGATAATATGACATATCCAGCACTTCTTTTACAAAAAGCGTATTAAACAGTATGGCAAAGGCTATTGCCATATTAAAGGCAAGGCAGATATCAAGGAGTGTTGCCGGCAGGGTTATTATCATGAAGACGAAGGCCGACAGCAGATACAGCGCGACCCCGACATCAAATACATTAAAAACCTTGCTTTTTCCCTTGGCAGGCACTACATTTCACCCCGCTGTTCCTTTTGATTATACACAAATGCGAGAATCTCCGCTACTGCCTGATACAGTTCCGGAGGAATAATATCCCCCAGCTCCACATTGTGGTATATCATCCTGGCAAGCGGCTTATTTTCAACTATATCAACATTATTCTCCCTGGCCACTTCCTTTATCTTCTGTGCCAGAAAGTCCGTCCCCTTGGCAACCACTATGGGTGCCGCGGCTATGGTCACATCATAACGGAGTGCGACCGCAAAGTGGGTAGGGTTTGTGATGACCACATCCGCCTGGGGAATTGCGGACATCATACGCCGCTGGCTCACTTCCCTCATCTTCTGGCGGATCTTTCCCTTTATCTGGGGATCTCCTTCGGAATTCTTGTACTCGTCCTTGACCTCCTGCTTGGTCATCATCATGTCCTTATGGAACTTCCATTTACGGTATGCATAATCCGCAATACCGACAATCAGATACAGGATCGCTATACGGAGCCCCATATCAAGGACCGTATCCAGCACCAGCGCCACACCCTCTTTTAACGAAAACTGCTCTAAAAGCAGTATCATCCCAAGCTTGTCTCTAAGGGTGATATACGCCATATATCCGATTATGAATATCTTCACAACGGACTTTAAGAGCTCGAAGAGCTTTTCCGCAGAGAAAAGCCTCTTCAGTCCGCTTAACGGAGAGAGCTTGTCTAACTTCGGCTGAAGCGGCTTCGTTGTGGGAGCCCACTTCACCTGAATGATATTTACGATTACAGATATCGCAAATCCCACCAAAAGTATGGGAAGGAGGATTATAAGCATCTGCAGCGCACATCGGTTTACATAAATACAAAAGTCCCTTACGCTTATCTCTCCTCCGGTTATGACCGTATGCTCCGGGATGCCTTCATACACCCAGTAAAACAGCTCCAGAAAACGGGTTCCTGTGTAAAAGCCTATTACCCTCAGAAGGAGAAAAACAGCAATAAGGCTGATAGCGCTGTTCAATTCCTGGCTCTTTGCCACCTGCCCTTCTTTTCTCGCGTCAGTAAGCTTCTTCTGGGTAGGCTCTTCGGTCTTGTCGCCGCCTTCCCCGTCGGCAAAGAACTGAAGGTCGAGCTTCAGTAAACAGTCCACATTCTCTTTGTATTCGTAAGGATAGCTCATCCGCTGCTGTAAACCTCTATCACATTGGTTATCATCCTCTTCATCTCTCCCGCTATGTAATCACCCATGACCGGGATAAGAGAGGCTGTGGCTATAAGGGCCGCGAAGCCCACGAATATCTTCAGCTGCACTCCCACCGAGAACATATTCATCTGCGGAGCCACCTTTGCCAGGATCCCCAGGATCGAGTTCAGTAAGAGCATGGTGGCGTATATTGGCAGGTAGATCCTGAAGGCTATTATGAAGGAATCCATAATATATCCGGTTACCGTATATACCAGCCCCTCCGCGGGGATACTTGCCCTTCCCGCAGGTATCAGTGTAAAGCTCTCGAAGAAAGCCCGTAATACATAGTGATGCAGGTTCGTGATCATCAATATCAGCATAAAAGCGTACTGATAAAGCGAACCCGTAAAGCCTGTCTGCTGTCTGGTCATTGGATCAAATATACTCACCATGGCGAGACCTATATCCCTGTCTATATTGGAACCCGCAAACTGCAGGACATAAAGCGCCAGGTTAGCACAGAAGCCTATGGTCAATCCGCAGAAGGTTTCCCTGATAACGAGGATCGCATATCCCACGACCGTCGTATATTCCAGAACCGGATGGGGCACCACCGTCACATAGACAAGGAAGGCAAGAAATAAGGAAAACCCAACCTTTACCCGTCTCGGGATGTTATTCATACTGAAAAACGGCGCCGAGAACATAAATGATGCTATCCTGGTAAGGAGCAGCAGATAATATTCCAGATCCTTAACCGAAAAATTATACTGAAACACTGTATTTCATCACTGTCATTCCGGAAAAGACCGGGAATGACATAATACCCCAAACTACTTGATGTATAAAGAAAAATCACTCCAGAGATCCTGGGTAAAGCTTACCATATTGTTCATCATCCAGTGCCCCATCACCATTATGCCGAGAAAGATGGCTATTACCTTCGGCACAAAGGTCAGTGTCTGCTCCTGAATGGAGGTCACCGTCTGAAAGATGGAGACCGTAAGACCCACCACCAGGGAAACAAGAAGCAGCGGCGCCGAGGTTACAATGATCACATACAGGGAATTTCTCACCAGGTCCGATACTGTATCTATTGTCATTTTGTTCCGCTCCTTTCCGAAAGCTTCTTCGGGCTTCGCCCTCAGAATGACAGGTCTTGTCAGTAAAAGGTCTTCACAAGGGATCCGATCACGAGGTTCCAGCCGTCCGCGAGCACGAATAACAGTATCTTGAAGGGCATGGAGATCGTGGTCGGAGGCAGCATCATCATACCCATACTCATAAGTGTCGATGCCACCACCATATCTATAACAATGAATGGTATATATATCAAAAACCCGATTATAAAGGCTGTCCTAAGCTCCGAAATACAGAACGCAGGGATCAGCACGTAATTCGGAATATCGTCAAGCTCCTCCACCGGATCCAGCTTCGCAATGTCCAGGAAAAGCTGCACGTCCTTTTTCTGGGTCTGTCCGTACATAAACTGACGTAAGGGCTCCATGGCCCTTTCCCTGAACTCAGTCTGGGTTATCGTCCCCTCCTCAAAGGGCCTCACGGCCTGGGTATTTATCTGGTTAATCGCAGGCTGCATAATGAAGAAGGTGAGAAACAGCGTAAGCCCGATAAGAACCTGGTTCGGAGGTGCAGTCTGTGTACCGATGGCGGTACGGGTAAAATGCATGACAATGATAATCCTCGTAAATGAGGTCATCATTATAAGGAGGAAGGGTGCAAGGGACAGCAGCGTCAGGGTGATAAGGATCCTTAAGGATCCCGACAGATTTCCCCTCTCATCCGAATAGGTGATATTCAGATTGTTTCCGATATTCAGTTCCCTGATATCCTGGGGCGTCTCCGATGTCCCAGGTTCCCTTATTACCGTGCTGGAATTATAGGGATTATCGCTAAGCCCCAGATCGTTATAATTCTGGCTTCTGGTTCCCTCCACGGTGGTGGTATCGCCCCTGGATGCTCCGGTATTACTGGTGATGTTCTCCTGGGCATAAGCGGGAAAAGCCATTAGGATAATAAGAGATAAAAGAAAAACGGCTGCATAAACCAACCGTATTTCCTTAAAAAGCTTTCCAGCAATCATATTCATTTCCTGTCATTCTTTCGGATCACATTTCCGGCTTTTTCAAGGAGCTTTTTAAAATCCGGCGTTTGAATTCCCGGCTGCTCACCGGCCTCGGGCTGCAGGATGACATCCTCCGGAAGCTCGCAGATCAGCCCAACCTGTTCCTTTGACTCCGATATCAGCAGATATTTATCTCCTGCCCTGATAAGATCCAGACATTTTCCGCCCGACAGCCTTAAGGATTCCACAACCTGAATATTGCGTCCGGTCATTTTCTGCTTCTCAAAGGAACCAACTATCCTTGCAGTCAGATAGGTGGCGAAAAGGACAAACGCAAATATAAGGAATGCCGACAGGAGTTCGGCAACACCGCCAACCCCTGTTAGAAGGCAGAAAACCATTTATCCTACAACTTTCTTCACGGCTTCCAGCACACGTTCCGCCTGGAACGGCTTAACTATGAAATCCTTCGCTCCGGCCTGAATGGCTTCGATAACCATTGCCTGCTGACCCATTGCGGAACACATGATGACCATAGCCGAAGGATCGGCGGACTTGATCTTCTTCAGCGCCTGTATTCCGTCCATTTCCGGCATTGTGATATCCATAAGAACCAGATCGGGCTTTACCTCGGCATACTTCTCAACCGCCTTGGCGCCGTTTTCCGCTTCACCTGCAACATTGTAGCCATTCTTTGAAAGAATGTCCTTGATCATCATTCTCATAAATGCTGCATCATCACAAATCAGAATGTTTTTAGCCATAGTTTTTTCTCCCTGTTTATTTATAGCAAACGACCCTGTCGTTAACTACACTACTTTATGATCTCTGTAACTCTTACACCGAAGCTTTCTTCGATTACAACAACCTCGCCCTTTGCAACGTACTTACCGTTTACAAGAACATCTATCGGCTCACCGGCTATCTTCTCTAATTCTATAATAGTTCCCGGTGCAAAATCAAGGATTTCGTTAATGGATTTATGTGTCCTGCCGAGTTCAACGGTAACCTCCAGGGGAACATCCTTGATAAGCTCGATATTTTCCTGACTCTGCAGAGGATTTATATCTCCGGAGAAGGTCTGGAAATTTGCCTGCTGGACATTTACCGGTTGCTGCATCATAGGCTGCATCATGGGCATTCCCATACCCATCTGCGGTGCCATCTGCATCTGCGGCATACCCATCTGCATCTGGGGATTCATCCCCATCTGCATCTGCGGGTTCATACCCATTGAAGGATCCATCGCCTGAGGCATTGGCTGCTGTGCCGCTGGCTGCTGCGGCATTGCCTGGGGCTCCGGTGCGCTTTCCGGTACCGGCGGAGGCGGCGGAGGTGCTTCTTCCGCTGCTCCCGCTGCTTCTCCTCCTTCCCCGATAAAGAAGTTGTAAAGCTCCTTTGCAAAGGGAATCGGGTAAAGCTGCATTATCGAGCTGTCAACCAGATCCTCGCCTATCTGGAGATCAAAGGAGATCTTTACGAATTCCCCTTCCAGAAAGGCCGCTATATCGCCCGGCTGTCCGAATTCTCCCAGATCCACGAGGGAGGCCTCCGGTGGGCTGATATCTATCATTTTCCCCAGCATGGAGGAAAGTGATGTGGCTGCGGAGCCCATCATCTGGTTCATCGCCTCGGATATGGCGGACAGATGAAGCTCCCCGAGTTCACCCTCTGTATTGGTCCCGTCACCGCCCATCATAAGGTCGGTGATAACCTTTACATCATTCTCTTTTAATACAAGAATGTTGGAGCCGTCAAGACCTACTTTGTAATGTATCTGAACAAATACACAGGGCTTCTCATAATCCTGTATAAGAGTATCCCAGGTACATACCTCAACCGTAGGGGTGGTGATATTGACCTTGCGGTTTACCAGAGAGTACAGCGTAGTGGCTGAGGTGCCCATGCTTATATTGGCGACCTCTCCGACCGCATCTCTTTCTATTTCGGAGAGTACTTCATCTCCGGAACCGCCGGTATCCCCGTCGGAGGGCGCTTCGGAAGGAGCGTCTGAAGGCACCGCATCGCCGTCATCAGCAGACATACCGCTCAGGAGCGAATTTATCTCATCCTGAGATAGCATTCCGTCCATCTAGTTACCCTCCTCTCTGATTATTGATGTGACCCTGACCGCATAGTCATTTTTAATGGCTCCGGGCAGTGCCGTAAATTTCCTGATATTGCCGACGTAGACATTCAGCTCCTCGGCTACCTTGCTGTCCAGACGGATGATATCTCCGGGCTGCAGGTTCACAAAATCCTGAACCGAAATAACGCTGTGCCCCAGAACCGCCTTTACCGGCATCGAAACATGATTTATGAGATCCTCGAGATGCTCACGGTAATCCTCATCATTTCCGTTCTGCATATTGGAGAACCAGAACTTGGTATTCAGCTTATCCATTATGCTTTCCAGTGTAAGGAAAGGAAGGCAGATATTCATAAGCCCCTCCACGTCACCTATCCTCATATTCAGGGTGACGATGGAGATCATTTCCGTCGGTGCGATTATCTGTGCAAACTGCGGGTTTGTCTCCACCCGTTCAAGAACCGGCGAGAGCTCCACCACATTCTTCCAGGGCTCCCGGAGAAGGCGGACACAGATCACCATGATCTTCTCCAGTATGGAAAGCTCGATATCCGAGTATTCCCTGCTCTTTTCCAGAGGCTCTCCCTGACCTCCCAGCATTCTGTCTATTATAGCAAAACCCAGATTGCTGGCAAGCTCTATCATAACATTTCCGCTCAAAGGCAGGAAATTGATTATACCAAGTATTACCGGGTTAGGCAACGAATTTGAAAACTCCGAGAAGGTCAGTGCCTCGGAATTCACCACCGTAACCTGAGCATTTTTCCGGAGATACACGGGAAGGTTCGTGGAAAGAAGTCTCCCGTAGTGCTCGAAGATTATCTCCAGTGTTCTCAAATGCTCCTTTGAGAACTTCGCGGGACGCTTGAAGTCGTAATCCTTGACAGGCCGTTCATTGGCCTCCTTCATATCGTCCGCATCTATTTCACCGGAACTGAGACCCGCCAGCAGGGCGTCTATCTCATCCTGGGACAGTACATCTGCCAAAGTGGTTCTCCCTTCCCCTTGATTTTCAGATCATTGCTCATCCGACAGAGCTCTTTCGTAAACCCGAATCCTTCAAATGTATCAGGAAATAAGCCAGCTGGAGAAGGACACTCCGGTAATGAACTTGGAATTGTACATCTCCTGAAGCCCCTCCAGTATCCTCTGCTGGATGGCCTCCGTTCCCATGGCATTTATCTCTTCAAGCGTATAGCTGCCTATAACCTTGTTTATCTCGTCCTTTATGAGTCCCACCTGCGCGTCCATATTCGCACCGTAGGTAGCATAATCGCTGTCCTTCGTATTGAGGGAAAGCGTAACCCCCACAACCGCATAATGCGCCGTGGTATCGCCGGATTCCGGATCCACCTTTAAGGGTATGGTAAGCTGGTCCGCGATATCATAGGGGGAAATATCCGCAATGGATACGTTATTTGCGGCACTGGCAATATCCCCGCTGGAAGCGATGCCGAGATCCAGGTTTATGGCGCCTCCTATATCCCCCACAAGGGCAAGCACCTTCTGGTTCGTGGGGATAATGGTAAACATCATTATTCCCGTCATCACGGTATTTACAACCAGTAAAGCAAGTATGATAATGCCAAGCAGATTTTTCTTCATATTAACTCCCCTTATTGGCTATCTTTACGAAGCATCCGACAGCTCGTTATATATCTTTATCTCCACACGCCTGTTCTTTGCCCTGCCCTCGGGAGTGGAATTGTCGGCAATGGGCACATACTCACCCCTGCCGCTGTGCTTTATGTGGGCGGGATCCAAGAGCGTCGTATCCAGAAGATACTGGAATACGCTGAGAGCCCTTGCCCCCGACAGCTCGTCATTGCTGGCAAACTGACCACGACCTCCGATAGGCACGTTATCCGTATGTCCTTCTATTTCTATGGTATCCCTGGCATACCTCTCAAGTATCTGTCCCAGCTTATCAAGGACAGGACGGGCCTCGTCCTTTATTGTAGCACTTCCGGAGTCAAATAACAATGAACCGTTCATGGTAAGCAGAACATACTGGCTGGTATAGTCGATGTCGATCTCACGCCCGAGGCTGCTTTCCTCAATGGCTTCCTCAATCCTCTCCGCCAGCTCCTCGGAGGCCTTCAGCTGAGCCTCGATAAGCTCTTCCTTTACCTCCCGGACCTCTGCCTCGCTTCCGGAAAAATCACTGGACTGCGAGGAATTCTGTTCACCCGCGTAGCCGCCGTTGGAGCTATTGTCCTCCTCGGTCTCGGAATTATTCACCACTTCATTATTCTGTTTTCCCGATGCGCTGACACCCATTGAACTGAAGTACTGCGAGAGCTCATTTAACTGGCTCACACCGTTGCTTACAAGCACACCGTCGCCTATGGCGGTTCCTCCCCCTTCGAAAATACTGAAGGTCTCCGCAAAGGATTTTGCAACCTCCTCATATTTCGCGGCGTCCACAGATGACATTGAGAACAGCAGTACGAAGAAGCAGAGGAGGAGATTCATCAGGTCCGAGAATGTGGCGGTCCAGGCCGGAGCACCGGGCTTTACATCTTCGACCTTATTCTTCTTAGCCATTCGTGCTCCTTACCTTATCCTTCTCCTCCGCCGGCATCGCCGCCCTCACCCATGGCAGCGGAATCCTTGGGAGACAGATAGGATTTCAGTTTCTCTTCTATTACACGGGGGTTTTCTCCTGCCTGTATGGAAAGGAGTCCTTCCACCTGTATTCCCTTAACGGCCATTTCCTCACTGTTCTTGCCCTTGAGCTTTGTGGCTATGGGTGTGCAGAGCCAGTTCGCAAGGAGAGAGCCGTAATATGTCGTTACGAGCGCCACCGCCATGGAGGGTCCGATGGAGGAAGGATCCGACAGGTTCTTAAGCATGTTGATAAGTCCGATAAGTGTACCGATCATTCCCCAGGCAGGTCCCATGGAACCTACATCCTCCCAGAATGCCGCATTCGCCTTGTGCCTGTCCTCCACGGCGTTCATCTCGGTTTCCATGATCGCACGGACAAGCTCGGGATCGGTACCGTCCACGACAAGCATTATCCCCTTCTTTAAGAAAGGATCCTCGATATTACCGGCGGCTTCCTCCAGAGACAGAAGTCCCTCTTTTCTTGCTATATTCGATAGTTCTATTATCTGCTTTATGACTTCGGCAGGCTTTACATTATATGTCTTGAAGATCTGGGAGGTGGATTTCACACCCGTAACGAAATCCCCCACCGTACGGCTTGCGAAGACAGCAAAAAAAGCGCCTCCGAAGGTTATAACCGCAGAGTCACGATCAAGGAAAGACCATATTGCCGACATTCCGTTGGAACCGGTGATCCCGTAGAACATCAGGCCAAAGCACAAGATAAGACCGACTATGGAAGCAATATCCATAACAAACCCTTACTCCTCATATTTCTCTTACCGGCTCCTGTCCGGATCCTCCGTATCTGAAATCCTTCACAAGTTCCAGTATGTTCATCCTGCCCTCCTTCACGATGAGCTTCTTCCCGTTCTCAAAGGTCACCACCGTGTCAGGCGTCTCTTCCACCGTCTGTATGTGATCCTCATTCACCAGTATCTTTGTCTCATCAAGCTTCGTAAGTTCTATCATCAGTCGAATGCCGCCCTTCTTCCGCAGGTCTCCGGCTGTCCGAAGGAGGCGCCTTCCGACCGCGGTCCACCGGGCATTTCACCGCCCTGATGTGAACAGACAGGATAAACCACACGACATTATAGCACAAATCCCCGAAGAGAAAAACCCTTCGGGGAAAAAATGTTTCAATGTTTCAATGTGTCACACTGCCGTCAGGCTTAACGCTTCAGATTGATAAGCTCCTCAAGCATGGAATCGGAAACCGTGATGATACGGGAGTTTGCCTGGAAGCCACGCTGTGTGGTGATCATTGTGGTGAATTCGGAGGAAAGATCCACGTTACTCATTTCCAGCTCTCCCGAAGCATAGGAGCCGCCGTTTGCGGTAACATCTCCGATGACCGGATCACCTGAGTTCATGGTCTCCACATAGAGGTTGTCCCCTGCTTTCTCAAGACCCGACGCATTGGAGAATATCGCTGATGCTATCTGTCCCAAAAGCCTTGTCTGTCCGTTTGTATAGGAGCCTGTGATCTTTCCGTCAACTCCTACGGACACGGAACTCAATGTTCCTACTGACCAGCCCGAGCCCTCTGTGGTATTTACTCCGCCGTTTCCGCCGTTTATGGTGGATGTGCCCTTATTATCGATATTCAGAAGAGTTGAGGTGTCCACTACTATCGGCTTGGTGAAGGCATCGGCGGGAACCGCGCTCGGTCTCAGGCCTTCAGTTGTGCCACTGCTGACTGCCGTAGCATTCGCCAATAGATCGCTTAAGTTCAGGTTGAAGCCCACCTTGTCCTGATCCGTATTATTAAAGGGTCCTGTCATTTTACCGTTTGTCGTATCAAAGGTGAGACCTATAGAAGCAAAGTTTCCGTCCGTGGTTCCCCCGTTTACGTTCAGCGCCTTGGAAAAAAAGGTTTCCTTTGCTGCGGCATAGGCGGTATCGCTTTCCTTCGGATCGCTGGTCAGATCCTGATCCCTGAATATGGTCTTTCCGTTTGAATCCAGTATGTCCGTAACGGAAAGGTTGAATTCCCCCTTTGCCGCTCCCGGCTTGATCTTGTATTTAACCGTGTATCTGTAGCCCTCATTATCATATACCTTCATATCAACCACCTGCCCTGTGTCCTGCTGCAGGGCCTGTGAATTGGAGTCAAGTATTCCGGTAAAGTAGCCCTTGCTGGTAGCCGAGGGAAGGGATGTTTTGTTTTCCGCACTCATGATCTTAAGAGGAACCAGTGAGCTGGTATTGATCTCCTGCACTCCCTCTCTTTCCACTACGCCGTAGCCCTGTACCGTATAACCGTTACTTGACATGCAGAGAGTACCGTCAGCGTCAACGGTAAATGCTCCGGATCTGGTGTAGAACTGCTGGCTCCCGTCGGATACAACGAAGAAGGACTCACCGTTGATACGGATATCAAAGGGATTTCCCGTGGTCTCCGCAGAACCGGGGCTGGTCACGTTTGAATAAATGGATGCCATATTGACACCTAAGCCGATCTGCTTTGCGTTTACGCCGGCACGTCCGGTATCGGCATTGGGTCCCGATGCGTTGGCCTTTGTCTGGTAAACCAGATCCTGGAAATTAACCTGTGCCGACTTATATCCTACCGTATTTACGTTTGCAATATTATTACCGATTACATCCATTCTGGTCTGGTGTGTCTTCAGTCCGGCAACTCCGGAAAAAAGTGATCTCATCATAAGGCAGTGTCCTCCTGATATTGTGAGCCCTTAGCGGGCGTTTCTTATGCTATTACTGCGCCGTCAATATTACTGAATACCTGGGTCTTTGTGTCATTAGCGTCCATTGCGGTCACGACCGTACTGCTTTCCGTATTAACTATGAACGCCAGATTGTCTATCATTACCAGGGAATCGTTTATTCCCTTTTTCTCTGCCCTTACCATTCCGTCCGAAAGACGGTCAAGCTGGCTTGCACTTAGATTTATGTTCCTGTCTGAAAGCCTCTCTCTTGCGTGCTTTGAAAACTTTAACCCGAATTCTTCGCCCTGCTTTTCCGTAAGTATGTCGGCGAAGCTTTTCTGTCCTTCGGGAAGCTTTGCCGCTCCCGGGCCTTTCAGATTATACCGTTCGGTCAGCTCTTCTATGGAAGGGAATGAAGTTGTATTAACGTCTACCTTTGCCATATCCAACTCCTTTTATTGAGCCACTGCCTCATTCCGTTGCTGCAGTTTTTTCTGTTTTATCCTCGGACGTATCGGTCGTGAGCTTCTCTGCCGCATCCGTATCCTGCGCTGTATTCTGATCCGTTCCGGATGCCGCGGCCGCTTCCTTGACCGTTACGTCTATACCGTATTCCTTAAACCTTGCCACATATGCTTCCATTCCCGCCTGTATATCGGCTCCGAGGAAGGTCCTCTGATATGTGCTCATTGCGTTATAGGTTTCGTAGAGAGCCCTCATCCTTGCCTCGAAGTTTGCCGCATTCGTTGAAGTGAGATTGTTGACTCCGGGAAGCTGTCCGTAGCTGCCTGCAAATTCCTGTGCAAGTGCTACCGCATCGGCATAGTCGGTGTCAAATACCTGCTTCACCTCCGACAGATCGTAGAGGACATCATTCACGGAAACCTTTACCTTGCCTGCGTTCACAGACACATAGTCAACCTTGCCCGTGATCTCCGAAACAACTCCCGTGGTCTCATTTAAGGACTCTACCGTAACCAGGGATCCAACCATTGCTGTTGCCCTTGATACCTCTGTGGTCTGTGCCACATTCTGCATCTGCTCTAGCTCTGAGAAGGTGGCAAGCTGCGACACATATTCCGTATTATCCATGGGTTGCAGCGGATCCTGGTATTTAAGCTGTGCCACAAGAAGATTTAAGAACTGCTCCTTATCGACGGAGTCTGCCTTTTTATTATTCTTGCTCTCCGCATCCGCGGTAGCGCCGAGATTTGTTATCTGTCCGTCATTTACTATTGCTGAAGCACTCATATTTTATCCTTTCCGGCCTGTATTTTATGCTGAAAAATCAACTGTTCCGCCGTTCTCTCTCATCATCCTTAAGGTAAGGGCTTCTTCCTCGGACATCTCCTCCTCCGGGATCTCCGCTCCGGCTGCCCCTAAGTTTATCCTACGGAGCCTTGCCGTCCTTTCCGCTTCCTCCCTGTCGGGGGAATCACCGTTTCCCCGTCCCTCATCATTTAAGAAATTTGACTCGAATTCGCGGCTTGCGAGAGTTACCTCCACGCTTTCGATCTTTATCCCCTGCTGCAGGAGGCTGTTTTTCAATTCCGCCACCTGTGTCTCAAGGGCTGCACGGACGCTTTCATCCTGTGCTATAAACTGCGCGGTTACGTTTCCCGCCTTTGATTCTATATGCAGTCCCACCTTCCCGAGACTCTCGGGGTTTAACTGCATTTCCATTGTAGTTGTTTCCTGATTAACCGAGATCCTGATCTGATCACGAACCTGATTCATTATATTCTGTACGCGCTCGTAAGAATTAATGATATCCGATGTGGTTTCCGATGCGGCCTCAGTCAGATTATCCGTGAAAACCTCTGCCGTTTCGTTCATCTGGATCACACCGGGATTTCCTCCCTGTATGCTCTCCTGATGTCTGCTTTCGGCTCCGAACTGCCTTTCGCCTCCGCTTTCCTTATGCTCTGCGGGAGCTTCCTCAGTCGTCTCGCCTGCTTCAAACGAAACCTTTTCAAGAACCACTTCCACCTCACGCTCCGGCTGTCTGTCCGGCCCGCGTGTTACTTCTTCAGCTTTCACGGTTTCCGCTGGGGTCCCTGCCGTGTTACCTTCCGAAGTGATCGCTTTTTCGTTTTCTGCGTTTACTGCGCTTTCTGTGTTTTCAAGGATCTTTTGGAACTCTGCAGGTCTGTCTGCCGTTCCTTCTGCAATTCTTTCTTCCGGTCTTACCTCTTCCGTATCAACCGGTGCTGCAGCTAATACCGGATCCGTTCCCTCTGTTGCCCCGCTTACCTCTTCTTTTTCAAGCACTCCCGAATCCAGGACCTCCCTGAATTCTTCCGGTGTGAGGTTTATCTCCTGCAGGAGTTCTGTTGTAACCTCCCTCTGTACACCTATTATGCTTTCAACACTGCTGTAAAGCTCTTCATTGCTCACCACCTCGGAAATATCATTTCCGGTAAGCTCTGCCGTAAGTGCACCGATGTTTTCTCCTTTAAGAAGATCCGCGAATGTCAGTCCCAGAGTTTCCATAGCTAAAATTATATCTTCCTCGGTTACCCCAAGCTCTGCTTTTATCTCTTCCTTGACGGTGTCTGCTGCTTCCTTTACAGCATCCTTTGTATCTTCCGATACATTCTCATCCTTTGGGGCTTCCTTTGAAGAAGGTACTCTGTCATTTCCCCTGACGTCCTCTTTTGCTCTGCCGCTTTCATTTCCGGGAGCCTCACCCACATCCTTACCGTCCTTTTTGACAGGGGCTTTCCCGCTTACCGCGGTAGTGCTCTTTTCTGCGGTTTTTGTGAGAACATCTTCGAATGACTGATCGCTCCCGCCGCCGGTATCCGTTTTTGCGGAAGCTCCTAAGCTGTTCACTGCCTGCGCTGCATTGATCTGCAGGATGTTCTGCAGGCTTAAAGAATCTGCCATCTCAATCCTCCTTCCATATATTATTTTAAATGTGCTCAGGGCTGTACACCCTCTATGACCAGTATATCGGCAGAATCCTCCTTTAAGAATATGATTTTGGGACGAAAAATTGTATTTTTTAAATACAATCCTGCGTGAAGGATCTTTTCACAATTCCTTGAAAAAAAGAACACAAATTGAACACAACTAAAGCTTATCATAAAACGCGTAAACCGAAAACACATAGATTCTTGTTTTTCATCGGAAGAACAGGAATCGTAATTGACCAGCCGGGCGGCTTGCCGGTCGGCGTGTCCGGCGAAGCCGGATTCCTGCGGACAATCACCGGTTTTGTCCGTAGGAAGTCTTACAAAACTTCTTGTTTTTTAATGAAAGAGGGTCCTGGATATGTATGAAGATAACGACAGCAGATACAATGACTACAGATTCAATAACGGTATGAACAATATGAACAGCCACATTCCCGATGTGCCGGGCAATAACGGAAATAAAAAGCCCGAATTCTGGAAAAAGGCTCTTGCGGCAATTGCCCTCGGTCTTCTGTTCGGAGCATTCGCCGGAGCCGGACTCTATGTGGCGGGGTTACTTACCGGGTCGGGAAATAATTCCGCAGCACAGACAGAAGCTCCTGCGGCGGCCGCGGACAACAATGAAGGTGTCAATGCTTCCGAAGCTCCCAAACCGGCTGTAAGTGCAAACACCGCGATAGACAGGGGCATGGTCCCTGCTGTTACCACAACAACAGGAAGCGTTACAGCCACCGGAGCCCTGGATGTTTCAGATGTAGCAGAAAACGTGATGCCCGCAGTAGTTTCCATCACCAATAATTACGTACAGACTGCCCAGGACATTTTCGGACAGCAGTACCGCTCGCAGTCCGAGGCCGCAGGCTCCGGGATAATCGTCGGTGACAACGGCGATGAGCTCCTTATCGCTACAAACCAGCATGTAGTGGATGACGCCGAATCACTTAAGGTACAGTTTATCGACGGAAGCGAGGCCGATGCCAATGTAAAGGGCGAGGACGAAAGTGCCGATCTTGCTGTTATAGCGGTAAATAAATCCGATCTTTCCGGAGAGACCTCCGGTCAGATAAAGGTCGCTTCCCTCGGCGATTCCGACAGCCTGAAGGTAGGTCAGACCGCCATAGCCATAGGCAATTCCTTAGGCTACGGCCAGTCAGTCACAACCGGTGTGATCAGTGCCGTAAACAGGGAGCTTACCCTTTCTAACGGAACGCACAAAATGATACAGACCGATGCTGCCATCAACCCCGGAAATTCCGGCGGAGCGCTTCTTGACATCAACGGCAATGTGATAGGCATCAATGAGGCAAAGCTTTCAAGCAGTGCTATCGAGGGAATGGGTTATGCGATCCCGATCTCGGATGCGAGAGAAATTATCGACAGCCTAATGAATCAGTCCACAAAGATTAAGGCTTCCGATGATGAGAGAGGCTTCCTCGGTATCTCCGGTGTAGACGTAACTGCACAGATTTCAGAGCAGTACAATATGCCCCGTGGTGTCTACATTTCAAAGGTCGGCTCGGGACTGGCTGCAGACAATGCAGGCATAAAGGAAAAATCCATAATAACCTCCTTTGACGGGCAGAGCATCCAGACTATGGAGCAGCTCCAGTCTCTTATGCAGTACTACAGGATCGGAGATGTTGTAAAGATTACGATACAGGAGCCGCTTGAAAATGACTACGGCTACAACGAAAAGACGATCGAGGTCACTTTAGGCGGACAGACTTCAATGACCGGCAACGGAACGGAAAGCACCCCGGAGAATGAATCCGGAAACCCCGATAATGCTCCCTCCGGTCCGCAGGACGGCGACAGCCCCGATGATCCCGACAGCTATTACTACGGCACCCTTGAGGATTTCTTTAACAGTATCTGGTAATGCTTCTAAGGAGAGTGCCGGAAGGACATACCTTCCGGCGCTCCCGTTTTCTTCCTTCTGATCCATGCCGTGATAGCCAGCAAGCATTTTTTCGCCCTTGATTTTCCTTTCTCTTTCTGCTATATTAGCTTCACTTTCGGATGAACATCCTGTTCGTCCGTCCCGTATCCTTGGCATTTCGCCAATGATCTCATTTTTATGACCTATTAACCATTTCTAACGGAAAGGAGCATCTTTCACATGTCATTATCAGATCAGAAAAAAGAACTTTTACAGAGAGTCTCAGCATCCATCACCATTCCTGATGAGGAAAAGCTAAGGATACTGGATTTTGCAGAGGGCAGGCTTCTCCCTCCCCTTACCCTTGACAGTATGGCAAAGCATCTCTTCTCTCCGGATACAAATCCGGAACGGTTTGACTTTATCATGCAAAGGGTTATGCAGGATCCTACCATAAAGTCCCGGG
>JAFTEC010000049.1 GCA_017453865.1 Lachnospiraceae bacterium | reverse complement strand
GAGGTCGGACCTAACAAGATCAAGGTTATAAAGGTTGTCCGTGAGGTTACAGGTCTCGGACTTAAGGAGGCAAAGGATCTCGTTGAGGGAGCACCTAAGGTACTTAAGGAAGCAGCAGATAAGGCTTCCGCTGATGACATAAAGGCCAAGCTCGAGGCTGAGGGAGCAAAGATCACCCTCAAATAATAACCCGATCCGTCTAATGGACGATCAGCTCTTATATCTTTGTAATCGGCTGATCTCCATTTTCAGAAAGATTGAAGGTAGTGGAATGCGATGCATATCAGGGTATCGCGTTCCACTTTTTCTATTTGTAAAACCGACCGCAGACCCGTATAATAGTAATGTTATGGACGAATATAATAACTACAATAATTATAACGGCTACGGCGGAGGCCCGGGAGAAGGAGATCAGGGCGGCAACGGCTATAACAGAGGCAGCGGCGGGGGTAACAACGGGGGTAATAACGGAGGCCCCGGCAGAGACCCCAAAAACAGGCAGACCATATATGTCCTTATAATAGCCACGCTTATTACGATCCTGGGCATGAGCTTCATGTCAAAGGCCGTAACCAAATCCACTACGCAGGAGATAACATACAGCCAGTTCCTTAAGATGCTAGATGAAGATCAGATAGCGGAGGTAGAGATAACCGAAGACCAGATCGACATCACACCAAAATCCGAGGACGGCAAAGCCTCGCTGTTGATGACTTATTATACGGGGATAATGGAAGACCCCGATCTGGTATCGCGTCTTGAAGAAGCAGGCATTAATTATTCTCATAAGATACCGGACAGATCCAGCTGGATCATATCTACCATAGTAAACTTTGTGCTGCCACTGGTTCTGGTATGGGGACTGCTTACATTGTTCATGAGGCGGATGGGCGGCTCCGGCGGAGGCATATTCGGAGTAGGCAAGAGCGCTTCCAAGGCATACGTTACAAAGGATACAGGTGTAACGTTCAGGGATGTCGCCGGACAGGAGGAGGCCAAGGAGAGTCTGCAGGAAATGGTCGATTTCCTGCATAATCCGCAGAAGTATGTACATATAGGCGCAAGGCTTCCGAAGGGAGCTCTGCTCGTAGGGCCTCCCGGCACCGGTAAGACCCTTCTTGCAAAGGCTGTTGCGGGAGAAGCCCATGTGCCGTTTTATTCGCTGGCAGGCTCTGATTTCGTGGAAATGTTTGTAGGCGTAGGAGCATCCAGGGTAAGGGATCTCTTTAATGATGCGGAAAAGAATGCGCCATGCATTATATTCATAGATGAGATCGATGCCATAGGAAAGAGCCGTGACTCCCGCTACGGAGGAGGAAACGACGAGAGGGAGCAGACCTTGAACCAGCTTCTTTCGGAAATGGACGGATTTGATTCTTCAAAGGGTATCCTGGTGATAGGAGCCACAAACAGACCGGAAACCCTTGATAAGGCACTGCTCCGGCCGGGAAGGTTTGACCGAAGGGTTATAGTTGATAAGCCCGACCTTAAGGGAAGGATAGATACCCTTAAAGTCCACGCAAAGGATGTTAAGCTCGATGAATCGGTGGACTTTGAAACGGTGGCGCTCGCTACCTCAGGGGCAGTCGGTTCCGATCTTGCAAATATGGTGAACGAGGCTGCCATAAATGCGGTAAAAGCAGGCCGTCAGTATGTTAATCAAAAGGATCTCATGGATTCCGTGGAGGTCGTGCTTGTAGGTAAAGAAAAGAAGGATCGTATAATGAGCAAGGAGGAACGAAGGATAGTCTCCTACCATGAGATAGGACACGCGCTGGTATCCGCCCTGCAGAAAAACTCAGAGCCCGTGCAGAAGATAACCATAGTTCCCAGAACCATGGGAGCTCTGGGGTATGTGATGAATGTACCTGATGAGGAGAAATACTTAAACACCGAGGCAGAGCTCCATGCACTGCTCGTGGAAACACTTGGCGGACGTGCTGCCGAGGAGATAGTCTTTGATACCGTGACCACGGGTGCAGCAAATGATATAGAGAAGGCAACAAAGACCGCAAGGGCAATGGTCACGCAGTACGGGATGAGCAAAAAATTCGGGCTTATGGGTCTGGAAACCATACAGGATCAGTATCTTGAGGGCAGGACGGTAATGAACTGCTCCGATGAAACAGCGGCATCCGTTGATGAAGAAGTGTTGATGATACTGTAGGAGGCATATATGGAAGCAAAATCCCTGCTAAAGG
>JAFTEC010000048.1 GCA_017453865.1 Lachnospiraceae bacterium | reverse complement strand
CGCCACGGTAATTTTCTGAATCAGGGTTTTTTCCTTGCGATTTTCCTCCACATAATTGAAAGAGAAAAACTCGCAAAAGTGCGTAAATTCAAGGATTGTCAGGTATTCTGCCTTGTTAGCAGAACCACAGTCTCCACATGCCCCGTCCTCGCAAACTGGTCGAAGGGGCGGTATCTCTCCAGCCTGTAGCCCGAGGACAGAAGGAGCTTCAGATCCCGGGCAAGGGTGGCGGGATCGCAGGATACGTAGACTATGCGGTTTGGGGCGAGAGCCGCCACGGTGTTTAGGACCTCCGGTGCCAGACCCTTTCTGGGAGGGTCGAGGATCACCGTATCTGCTTTGGAGTCCGGGTTATTCCTGTAGAACTCAGGCAGATAGTCTTCCGCTGCCGCGGCGGTAAAATCAACGTTTTGTATGGAATTGAGCCCGGCATTCCTTTCTGCATCACGTACTGCATCCGAAACTATCTCCACCCCATGCACAAAGCTGTTTTTCGATGCCGCAGCAGCGGCAAGCGTTATTGTTCCTATGCCACAGCAGATATCCCATATCACATTGTCCTGAGAAAGCGGTCCGGAAATTACATCCCCCGATATAGTCTTTTCAGAAACCTTGTCAATATCACCGACATCATTAAGGTCCGCATATTCAAGGGCTTTGGCATACAGCTTTTCAGCCATTACCGAATTGATCTGATAAAAGGAAAGGGGCGATATCCTGAACCTTAAGCCGCAAAGGATATCCTCAATATATGGCTCCCCCGAAACAGGCACCGTCCTGCTTCCCAGTACCACATTGGTCCTTTGGGGGTTGATATTGAGACAGACTGACTTCATCCCGGGGATCCTGATAAGCCTTTCCGCCAGCTCATCAAGCTTCGGAAGCTCCGCTGAAGCCGATACCAGGCAGCACATTATCTCCCCCGTAGCAAAGCCCTTTCTGATAAGTACATGGCGTATAAGCCCTTTACCCGTCATCTCATCGTATACAGGGATATGAAATTCATCTATATAATCCAGTACGGTGCGGATAATAAGCCCGAATTCCGGAGGAGAAAGCCTGCAGTCCTCCTGAGGCACGATATGGTGGGTTCTTCCGGAGAAGAAACCCGCAACCGCCTTCCCATCTTTATCCGCTCCAATGGGGTATTGCGCCTTGTTTCTGTATCGGAAAACATTTTCCGAAGGAACTATCGGTTCACGCACACTGTCAAGTATTTCCCGCTCTATCCCTCCTATACGCAGGAGACAGTTATAAACCTTCTCGTCCTTGTACCTCAGCTCCGCATCGTAGGAGATATGCTGGAGAGTGCAGCCTCCACAGCTTTGGGAAACCGGACACTCCGGAGTGATCCTGTCTTCCGACGGCTCATCAACGGAAATAAGCCTGGCATAGCCCAGGCTCCGCTTCACCTTCATAACCTTCGCGGTTACCCTGTCCCCCGGTGCACAGTCCTTTATAAAGAAGGGAAAGCCATCAATATGTGCGATGCCTTCCCCGTCATTTCCAAGGCCGTCGATCACAGCCTTGATTATTTCATTTTTCTTAAACAACTGTTCTGCCCTCCAATCGTTTTTCCGGTGGCGTTTTCCACCGGGGCACTGACGCACCCGGCGCGTCAAAGCGTGCCCGTGAAACCCGATGCCAGACACGCATAGCGTGTCTATTCGGCATTCAAAATGTGCCACCGGCACATTTTGCACCGGACGTTTCCACCGGACCCCACTCGCGCTCGGCGCTCGTAAGCGGGGTCGTGAAACGTCCACCGGACGTTTCACCAATCCCCGGCTTTTCTGATGTTGGACTCGAAGAGCCTGTTGAAGCCCAGCCACTGATCCTTCTTTTCAGCGCTTAAGCCCGAAATGATCTCACTGAAGGTTTCCATTTTGGCGTCGGTATTATCAGCCATATTAAGAGCCAGGGCTTCCATCAGGGCAGGCTTTTTGGGAGAGCCGTATTCATACTCGCCGTGATGCGCAAGGATACAGTGCTGCAGTTCTCTTAAAAGCTTCGGAGGAAAATCCGGTATTTTTCGTGCCTTCTCCCCTATCATTTCCGCCCCCATGACGATGTGCCCGAGGAGCTGTCCGTCATCTGTATAATCATTCTGGGGAAAGTCCGATATCTCCCTTACTTTCCCTATGTCATGCAAGAGAGCCGCACTGATAAGCAGGTCATGGTTCAGAGCGGAATATGCCTTTGTATAGTACTTACAGAGCCTTGTTACCGCCAGCGTGTGCTGCATCAGACCTCCGACAAAGCTGTGGTGAATGGTCTTCGCGGCGGAGCGTGTCCTGAAAAGCTCCGCGAGGCCTTCATCCTCGATAAAAAAGCTCTTTAATAAAAGATTCAGATGGGGATTCTTTACGGTTTCTATTACCGCCTTGAGGTCGGTATACATATTGTCGATGCTGTAGGGACTGACTGGGAGATAGTCGGATGCGATATACTCATTATCTCTCGCAACCTTTATCCTCCTGAGTGATGCCTGCAGCGCCCCCTGGTATCTGGAAACATCGCCGACGACATAGATAAAGTCCATAACGTCAAAATCCGCTATCCCGTCGGAATTGATCTCCCATACCTTTGCATCCAGGGTCCCTGTTTTGTCCTGAAGTATCACATTATAATATGGCTTGCCGTTCCTGGTCTCTGCCTGCACCTTGTATTTGCAGAGATAAATGTCCGAAAGACTGTCGCCCTCATTCAGATCGGCTATATATTTCATCGGTTCGTATCTGCTCCTTTCAACTCTTCCCGGACTTCTCCGGTCTTTCCGAAATCTATTTCAAATGTCATCTCCTGATACTCACCCTGGGAATAGCGCTGAACGGTAATGACCGCTTCATCCCCCGGCTGATATTTCATAAGCTGCTCGGTATAATCCGAAAGGGATGAAATATCGGCTGTGCCAAGACGGGTGATAACATCCCCGCTCTGTATGCCTCCGCTCATTGCGGGAGAATCAAGTGCGACTCTGGTAACGTAAAGCCCAAGGGGCACTCCTTCCTTCTCGTTTATCTCAGGTGTGACATCCGTGCCGTATATTCCGAGATAACAGCCGGAAGAGCCGTTTGAAAGTCTCTCGATCATGCCCTTCAGATCAGAGATCGCATATCCTGAAATAAGATTCGGCATGTCGTCCATAGCTGTATCTCCGGAGATTATACCTATGACATTCCCGTCATAGTCCGTGATCACCCCGGTGGCATTTTCACTTCCGTAGATATCCGTGCTCAGCACATGGATATTTTTATCGGGAAAGGATATTTCCCGCTGATTGCCCGTAGTCCGTCCGAAGCACTGGCTTCCCTGTATCCCTAAGGGTGCTCCGAGAGCCATAACGGGAAGTCCCACAATATTCGATCCCCTTGAATTTCCAAGCTCCGCTTCCTTTATCTCCTTAGCGGTCTCTTCGGATATTGATTCCAGGGGAACAGAAATAATGGAAAGTCCGGTCTCCGGGTCATCCTGCTTCACATCTCCCGGAAGAGTTGCTCCGTCCGCGAAGGTCACCTTGAGCTCCATATCCTCATCAGTGGCGGGCATTTCCGCCAGGATAAGGAGATCCTTGCCGTTATTGGCGACGATAAGTCCCGATACGGTATTGGAATCCTCGTAGGAATTATCGAACCAGTCCGTATCGTTGACAACCGTGGTGACGGAAACCACAGAACGTCCCACCTCTGTTGCCACTCCCTTTAAGGTCCTGTAAAGGCTTTTATAATCCTCAACGGAAAGCGAAACATGCTCGGTGATATTGTATGAGACTATCTTTTTCTCGGTTTTATCTGCCGACACCCCTTCCGAAGGAGTCTCCGCCGTGGATTCCTCAGAGGCCGCCTCGTCTGTCTCCGCCGTATTTCCGGAAACGCCGGTCTCTTCCTCCTTCACAGGCTCTTCACCGCTTTCTTCCGCCGGCTCCTCAGGCTCTTCGTCTGCGGAAACCATCTCCTCATCCATTGGAATATTGACGGGATCTATACCGTCCCCTCTTTCCGTCAGGTACTGCCGGACAGTCAGGATAAATACCCCTGCCGAAACAGCACCGAAAAGAAGTGCGCAGATAAGAACCATGATCACCCTTGTAAGAATCTTCTTTTTGTTTAAGGGGCGCTCCTTTATGGTCTCTTTTATAAACTGGTATTCAGAAGAATTATTCTCGTCCATACCAGGCTATTTTATCATCCAGAGCATATCGTGTCTACTTACCGGAATATGTGGTACAATACTCCATATGAACAAGAAAGTACTGCATACACTTGAATTTGATAAGATCCTTACTCTGCTTGAAGCCAAGGCCGGCTCGGAAAAGGGAAAGGAGCTCTGCAAAGGTCTGGTGCCCTTTGGAAGCATAGAGGACATAGAGCACGCCCAGGACGAGACCGAGGACGCGCTGCAGCGTATTTTTAAATATGGGAGCCCCTCCTTTTCAGGGGTCCGTGATACAGGCCGCTCTCTGAAGCAGGCAGTTGCCGGAGCTGTATTAAGCATGCCGGAGCTTCTGGATATCTCATCCTTCCTTGAAGTCACAAAGGAAGTAAAGTCATATGGCGATAGTGATACGGAAGAAAACCGGATCCCTGATTCCCTTGACGACCGCTTCAGCTGCCTTGAAAGCCTTGACTACGTGGCAAAGGAGATCCGGCGCTGCATCCTGGATTCCGATACCGTTTCCGATGATGCAAGCCCTGAATTAAAGGATATCCGCCGAAAGATAAAGAATACCCGCAGCAATGTCCACTCCACTCTCTCAAAGATGATAAGCGGCCGTATCTCCGAATATCTTATGGACAGAATGATAGTGACGAGGGACAACCGTTACTGCATACCGGTCCGAAGCGAATACAAATCCCAGGTTCCGGGGATAGTCCATGACCAGTCGGGCACAGGCTCCACCCTTTTCATTGAACCGAAGGCCGTTGTGGAAATGAATAATGAGATAAAGGAGCTGGAGCTAAAGGAAAGGGAGGAGATCAATTCCATATTAAAAGCCCTATCCTTCGAAGCCGGACAGAATGCGGAGATAATAGAAGCAGATCTTAATATAATGGCAGAGCTTGATTTTATCTTTGCAAAAGCTTCCTTAGCCCTCGATATGAACGCTGTAAGGCCCGAATTCAATACCGGAGAGATAATACGCTTAAGGGCCGCCCGACATCCCCTTATCGACAGAGCTGCGGTGGTACCCATAGATGTGGAGCTTGGTGAGAGCTTTGATCTCCTGGTGGTTACCGGACCGAATACGGGAGGAAAAACCGTTTCCTTAAAGACCGTAGGGCTTCTTGAGCTCATGGGCTTATCGGGGCTCCATATTCCCGCAGGTGACAGGAGCGCCCTCTCCTTTTTCCGGGAGATCTACGCGGATATCGGTGATGAGCAGAGTATAGAGCAGTCCCTCTCCACCTTTTCATCCCATATGACCAATATCGTGGAGATTCTTAAGGATGCCAATATCACCTGCCTCTGCCTCTTTGATGAGCTCTGTGCGGGAACGGATCCCACCGAGGGAGCTGCCCTCGCTATGGCGGTCCTTGATTTCCTGCACAAAAAAAGCATACGTACCATGGCCACCACCCACTATCCGGAGCTCAAGGAATACGCGCTTTCCACAGCCTGGGTCGAGAACGCCTGCCTCGAATTTGATGTGGAATCTCTCCGTCCCACCTACAGGATACTCGTGGGTGTTCCCGGAAAAAGCAATGCCTTTGCCATATCAAAAAGGCTGGGACTTCCGGAGAAGATAATAGCTGATGCAAAGAAAAGGGTAAACGAGGAGGACGAGAAATTCGAGCAGGTTCTCGCAAGTCTTGAGGAAAACCGGGTAACACTCGAAAAAAAGCAGAAGGAGATAAGCGATACACAGGCTGAGATAGAGCGCCTCCAGTCGGAGCTTGATTCCGGCCGCCAGCGCTTAAACGAATCAAAGGAAAAGATCCTCTCCTCAGCGAAGGAGGAAGCCCGTAATATCTTGAAGGAGGCCAAGGAAACCGCAGATGCAGCCATAAGAAATATGCAAAAGTACGCGGATTCCGATACGATCAAGGCTGCGGAAAGGGACAGGGCCGCGTTGCGTGAATCCCTCAATAAAACTCTTTCGCCCTCATCCGGTCTCTCCCCCTCTCTTTCTGCCGTAGCGGAGCAGGACAGGCCGAATGGGAATCTTAAACGAAAACAGATAAAGATCGGAATGAATGTGCGGATAATCTCCCTTAATCTAAAGGGGACAGTACAGACTCTTCCCAATAATGACGGGAATTTATCCGTGCAATGTGGTATTATTAAGTACAAGGTAAATATTAACGACCTGAATTCCGAGGACACGGTTCGCCGTGGATACGGCAACGGGAGCCTTTCCTCAGGGAAAAAGCCTCTGGGTCATACGAAGACCATTCATCCCGAGATAAACCTTATCGGGAAAAACTCGGATGACGCCAGGGAGGAGCTCTCCGCCTATCTCGACGATGCCTATGTTTCACACCTGTCCCAGGTACGTATAGTTCACGGAAAGGGCTCCGGCATCTTAAGGGAAACAGTCCGCTCATACCTGAAAAACTGCCGCTACGTGCAGGAATTCCGTGAGGGCGAATTCGGGGAAGGCGATTCCGGAGTGACGATCGCGATTTTCAGGAACGACTAGTGGACTGACACGTTCATTTCAATACTAATTGCGCAGGATATTACACTAGGATCCTGAGCGGATCTCCATTGTCATTCTGATCGGAGCAAAGGAGCTTATCAACAAATATATCAGGAGAATACACCATGGTAGACAAGCAAAAAGTCCTCATAGTGGATGACGATAATAACATTGCCGAGCTGATCTCTCTCTATTTTACGAAAGAATGCTTTGATACGAAGATCGTAAATGACGGCGAGAGTGCCCTGAAGGAATATACGGCTTATAACCCGAACCTTATCCTTCTGGATCTGATGCTCCCGGGGATAGACGGCTATCAGGTATGCCGTGAGATACGTATGAAGTCCCAGATCCCGATTATCATGATCTCCGCAAAGGGGGAGGTCTTTGACAAGGTGCTGGGTTTGGAGCTGGGTGCCGATGACTATATGGAGAAGCCCTTTGATTCGAAGGAGCTTATAGCAAGAGCGAAAGCAGTGCTCCGCCGTACCTCTGCAGCCGCAGCGGCACCGCCTGAAAGCAGCCGTTCCGACATAAAGAAGGTAGAGTATCCCGATCTCATCATAAACCTTACGAACTACTCGGTGCTCTATTGCGGAAAGCCCCTGGATATGCCGCCGAAGGAAATGGAGCTCCTGTACTTCCTCGCTTCCTCTCCGAATCAGGTGTTCACCAGGGAACAGCTCCTTGACCATATCTGGGGCTATGAATATATAGGTGACACCAGAACCGTTGATGTGCATATAAAAAGGCTCCGTGAGAAGCTTAAGGATCACGAAGCCTGGAGGATATCCACTGTCTGGGGTATCGGCTATAAATTTGAAAGCGACGAGCGGTAAAAGAATTAAAATGCTCACCAGAGCTTTTTCTGCTTTTCCTCATTCTCCAGCTTAACAAAGAAGTCATCGATACTCCGTACGATCTCCTGGGGAGGCAGGGTCTTTAAGAGATAACCCTGTGGCTTTAAGCCCATTACCGAGGCCACGCTCTCCTTATCGTTCTTGCCTGTAAGGAATATGACCGGAATAGACGAAAAATCTATTTCGGTCCTTATCATTTCAAGGACCTGTTTCCCGTTCACCACCGGCATTTCATAATCAAGCAGGATAAGATCCGGCACCTCACGGCTTATATATTTCATGGCCATGGCTCCCGAGTTCGCGGGGATGACATTATACTTCTCTCCCAGCCATTCGCGGAGGTTCCTGAGCATGGGACCCGAGTCGTCAACCACGAGTATCTTCCTCATATTGGTCTTATCATTCTGGATAAGGTAGGAATTTATCACATTTGTGGCTTCCTTGATGTCCACAGGATGAGGGAAGGACTGCGTGATCGCGGCCTCCGGAAGGATACGGAGAATATCCGTAAGACCGTTATCCCCCTCTATAAGGAAGATCGGTATCCCCTTCTCTATACCCAGATCCTTAAGGTAAACAAGGGCCTCGGTCTTCTCATGGATATTGTTGCCCACATATACTATGATGGCATCCATTTCGTCATTAAAACGGCCTATCTCGGAAACATCCGCTCCCACCTTCTTGACCTTGATCTTTTTTTCAAGGAGCCTCCGTTCAAGCGATCCTACGAGGTAGCCCTCTATTATCCTTACAATAATCACATTACGTTCAGCTGTCATTTCCCGTCCTCCTCAAATGCCGTTTCACATTCCCTGATGAGTTCCTTGGAAAGACCGATCACATCTTCCATTGCAAAATCCGATACAAGCGCATCAAGCTCCGGTATTTTATCATTAAGCCCTCCCGGCAGCGCATACTCCCGAAGCGTATTCATAGCCTCGTCAGCTCCGTCCATATCAAAGGCATCCATCGCATCTATGATCTTTTGTAAACTTTCGACGACCTCTTCCCGCTTCGGAGTATATGAATTCCTTTTCTCCGTGTCTGCAAAGGGCTTTAATATCCTCTTATAGCTCTGATAAAGCTCCAGCACTCCCGGTGTCTTCTCCGTCAGAGCGTCAATATCATCATTATTCCCAAGCTGCTCCAGCTCCTTGAAATCATCGGAGAGCTTCTTCGCACCTATCATTCTGGCAGAGTTTTTCAGAGCGTGAACCTCTATGGTATAGTCACGGATAAGACCGTCCTCCAGGAACTTGGTGATACGCATGACATTCTTGTCTATTATCCTGTAAAAGATGACCATGCACTTCAGGAACAGTGCAGGTGAACCGCAGTAGCTTATCCCATCCTCCACATTAAGTCCCTCTATCTCGAAAGGCAGGACAACCTCTTCCTCCCCGCTTCGAACCTCCACCTCATCATCCGTCACCCCGGCGCTGCCCCGAAGGATCTTTTTCGAAGGAAGCCATTCCAAAAGGCAGCGTCTCAATTCACGCAGCTTTATGGGCTTTGCCACAAAATCGGAAAAGCCTTTCTCTCTGAAAAGGATCTCTGCGTCTGCGGTGGCATTTGCGGAAAGTGCGATGACCGGAAGATCCTCATATTTCCCGCCCTGAAGCTGTCTTATCTTTTCCAGAGCCTCCACCCCGTCCATAACCGGCATCATATGATCCATGAGAACCAGATCATAGAGGTTGTTGGCAACGCACTCCACGCCTTCCTTACCGTTCACAGCCGTATCTATCTTCAGCTTCAGCGGCGCAAGAAGCCCCTTAACCACCTGAAGGTTCATTTCATTGTCATCAACCACGAGTATGCGGGCATCGGGAGCGGTGAAATCTATATCGATCCGTCCGTCCCCGTCGTTAAGCTCGTCATTTATTATCTGGCAGAAATTGAGACTGTAAAGAGGCTTGTTTATGGTTCTGAAGCTGTTATCCTCAAGGCTTTCCAGCATGGGGTTTATCAGAACACAGATCTCAACCTCCTTTTTCTTAAGTTCTTCTGTCTCCGCAGCGCTTATCCTTCTTAAGCAGTCCGTAAAAAGGTATTTCTTCTCCCCGCTGTCATTCACGGAGCCGTCATATTTTTTCGTCCTTATCCCGTATTCCTTTGACAGACGTATAAGCGCTTCTTCCGAATATTCATTGTCAAAAAGGTAATATATCACCCTTTCCTGATCTCTGTTCTTGATCTCTGCGGCAAGCTCATTATTGACCACACCTTGGGAAAGGGAGAAGTAGAATCTGCTCCCGCTTCCGATGGTGCTCTCCACACCTATCTCTCCTCCCATAAGCCTGACCAGCTGCTTACAGATGGAGAGTCCGAGTCCCAGTCCCTCTCTCTCCGTCCTCTTTCTGTTATTTGCCTTCTGTAAGGGGCTGAAAAGATCACCCCTGTCCTCTTCACGTATGCCCTGTCCGCTGTCCGAAATGGATATGGAGAGAAGACAGTAATCGTCCTCCTTTTCCTCAACGTTCATAGAGAGGCAGATATATCCGCTGTCAGTATACTCGACAGCATTACTAAGCATATTTATGATTATCTGCTGGATCCGCCTTGCATCCCCGTGAAGCTTTGAGGGAAGAGCCGGATCTATCATATAGAGAAGCTCCACCGGCTTATTTCCGATCCGGTTTAAGAAGATCATTGAAAGGTCATTTAAGAAGGACATAGGTTCGTATTCCTCCTCAATGATCTTCAAGCTGCCATCCTCGATCTTTGAAATATCGAGAACGTCATTTATTATGGAAAGCAGGGTTCCCACAGAGCCCTTTATATTATTGAGATAACCCTTCACATGGGGCGGAAGGTTTTCCCTCAGGAGAATGTCCGACATCCCGACGATGGCGTTCATTGGTGTCCGTATCTCATGGGACATATTGGAAAGGAAGACAGACCTTGTCATATTGGTCTCTTCCGCAGCGGTTCTGGCCTTATCAAGGCTGTTTAAGAGCTCCTCCTCATCTGTCCTGTCCACAAGGAAAAGGCAGCTGTAGCTCTCGTCTCCCCATCTTTCCTCAAGGGTTTTCTTAAAAATACGGTTTCCGACCGTTATCCTCTCCTGATTGTCGGTAAACATCACCCGTATCTCATCCGGCAGGGAATCCTCCTTCATAAGCTCCCTGAGCTTCGGGAAAAGCTTTTTTGCCGCTGAGTTCGCATCCATATAATGCAGGGATGCATCGGCGATTATGAAAGGATTTTCCATCCTTTCCACAAACCAGGATCTGGCTCTGTTTATTTCCTCATTCTGAAAATGATCCATAGAATAATAATAACATCTAAGCGCAGAAAAAGGAACCGTTCAAAGGTTCCTTTTCCGCTCTTCTCTTTAGGGGCACATTTATTTTGCTCTTACAGATGCAGCACCCTTTCCTTTATTTCCTGGGTCCTGCCCTGATTCCAGAAATTGGTTCCGATATATCCGCAGGTCCGTCTTGCCACATTCATCTTCGCCTGGTCACGGTTTCCGCAGTTGGGGCATTCCCATATAAGCTTCCCGTGGGCATCGGTAACGATATTGATCTCTCCGTCATAGCCGCATACCTGGCAGAAATCGCTCTTGGTATTCAATTCCGCGTACATGATGTTGTCATAGATAAACTTCATTACCGAAAGCACCGCATCAATATTGTCGGTCATATTGGGAACCTCCACATAGCTTATGGCTCCTCCCGGAGACAGCTTCTGGAAATCCGCCTCAAACTTGAGCTTGGTAAATGCATCTATCTTTTCACGCACGCTTACGTGATAGCTGTTCGTGATGTAATTATGATCCGTCACATCCTTGATCCGCCCGAACCTCTTCTGCAGACAGGTGGCGAACTTGTAGGTAGTGGACTCCAGGGGCGTTCCGTATACGGAATAGTCTATGTTTTCCGCAGCCTTCCACTCCGCGCACTTGTCATTCAGTCTCTGCATAACCTTCAGTGCGAAGGGCTTAGCCTCGGGATCCGTATGGGATCTGCCCGTCATGTATTTGCACATCTCGTAGAGTCCCGCATATCCCAATGATATGGTGGAATAGCCGCCGTAAAGGAGCTTGTCTATCTTTTCACCCTTTGCAAGCCTTGCGATGGCGCCGTACTGCCAGAGAATGGGAGCCACATCGCTTATGGTTCCGAGAAGCCTCTCGTGTCTGCACCGGAGAGCCTCGTGACAGAGCTCAAGTCTCTCGTCCAATATCTGCCAGAATTTATCCATATCACGGTAGGAGCTACAGGCAACATCCACAAGATTGATGGTCACTACCCCCTGGTTAAATCTGCCGTAATACCTGTGCTTCTGACCCTCGGGACTGAAGCGGTCGGGGGTAAGGAAGCTTCTGCACCCCATACAGGGATAAACATCGCCGCCCTTATACTCTCTCATCTTCTTCGCGGAGATATAGTCGGGAACCATACGCTTCGCCGTACACTGCGCGGCAAGCCTTGTAAGATACCAGTATTTGGAGTCCTCCGTAACATTATCCTCATCCAGCACATATATGAGCTTCGGGAATGCCGGTGTTATGTAAACTCCTTTTTCATTCTTCACACCGAGGATCCTCTGCTTCAGCATCTCCTCGATAATTATGGCCAGGTCACTCCTGGTCTGTCCCTCAGGCACCTCATCCAGATACATATAAACTGTAATGAAGGGAGCCTGTCCGTTGGTGGTCATAAGAGTGGTGACCTGATACTGTATGGTCTGCACTCCGTGCCTTATCTCCTCTACGGTGCGTCTTTCGGCAACCGCATTTATCTCCTCCTCGGATGCTTCTATGCCCGCTGCCTCAAATTCGGACCTGACCTCTTTCCTGAACTTGCGTCTGGTCACATCCACGAAGGGTGCGAGATGGGATAAGGTTATGCTCTGTCCGCCGTACTGTGAGCTTGCGATCTGGGCTATGCACTGCGTCGCTATATTGCAGGCGGTGGAAAAGCTTTTCGGCTTCTCTATCATGGTGTCGCTTATAACGGTACCGTTCTGCAGCATATCCTCCAGATTCACAAGACAGCAGTTATACATATGCTGTACAAAATAATCGGAATCGTGGAAATGGATGATACCCTGTCTGTGGGCCTCCACCACCTCCTGGGGAAGGAGTATCCTGTTTGTGAGATCCCGGCTCACCTCTCCGGCCACATAGTCCCTCTGAACCGAAACAACCATGGGGTTTTTGTTGGAATTCTCCTCCTTCACATCCTCGTTTTCATACTCTACAAGGGTTAATATCTTGTCGTCGGTCGTATTGCTCTTTCTGACAAGCTCCCTCTTGTAGCGGTAAACGGTGTAGATGGTCGCAACCCTGAAGGCTCCCTCCTCCTGAATGGCCTGGATCACGTAGTCTTGGATCTCCTCCACACCTGCCTGATGGTCAAGGCTTTTCAGCTTCCTTCTGACCTTTTCCTCAACAACCCTTACCTGGGAATCAAGAAGCTTGAAATTGTCTCCGACCTGTGCATTTGCCTTGTCTACGGCTGCGATGATCTACTCGCCGTCGTACTCCACTTCCTTGCCGTTACGTTTGATAATATTCACGATAAATCCTCCCTGATGCCGCCCCTCTCTCCCAAAAGGACCTTTTCCTGCTGTATGGCATTCCGGGAGCTTTTTTGCGCAAAAAATCCGGACGCCCCAACGCCCGGCTCTCAATACTAAATATTGTGCCCGGTTTTCTCTCGGCTACCATATCTGGTAACACTATATATGAGAAAACACAAAATGTGAAGACTTAATTTTGCACAAAAATGAAAACAAAGATTTGTTAGAGGTTAACATAAACCTTATTATTTCGCGAAATACGCGTCTATACCGTCCGCTATTCCCTTTACCATTTTCGTCTGGAAGGCGGGATTTGCCATATTTGCGTCATCCCCCGGATTGGTCATAAAGCCCATTTCTATTATCGTAACCGACATGGTACACCAGTTTATCCCGGTCATCGTATCGTTCGCCTGAACCCCCTTATTGGCAAAGCCCGTTGCGGCGCAGTAACTCGACAGCACCTTTGAGGAAAGGTTCTGGCTGGCTGCGGCAAGATTTCCCACATAGGGATTTGAAGAAGACGGAGCCAAAGCAAGAGCACCGTTTGTAGCGGAATTCGAGGCACCGTTGGCATGGAGACGGATACTCACCTCTGCTCCCACGCTTCCCGCATACTGGGCTCTCTCCTTATTGCTTATGTTCACATCATTGCTTTCACGGGTCATATATACGGTATAGCCCCTGGAAACAAGCTCGTTTTTCAGAAGCTGTCCCACCGCCAGTGTAAGCTGGTATTCCTTTAAGCCGGAGGTGGTTCCGTGGGTTCCTCCGGCAACCCTTGCCTTCATAACGGAGGAACCGGGTCCGTTGGGCTCCTTGGTACTGTCACCCTTTCCCTGGTGTCCCGGATCTATACAGATTATATGTCCCCCGGTTGATGCCGGCTGAACTGCCGCCGGAGCAGAGGCTGAGGTATCACCTGTACCGCTGTTTCCTCCTTTCGGAGCCTCCTTTATGAACTGCGTATTTATATAGCCGCTCTGACCGTTATAGTTTACGCTTGCCCATTCGCCGCTCCTGCCGGTTTCGGTAATAAGGGTGCCCGAAGGCAGGCTTGTTATGATCCTCCCGTCCAGGGAAGGCTCGGCCCTGAACCTCACATTGCTGCCGCTCGTGACCATGGGCCTGTCATCGGCATACGCCACTCTGCCGGAGCAGAGAAAGACCCCGGCAATGAAAACTATCAGTACAGTAAATGTCAAAGCTATGTTTCTGTTTTTCGTCATCAGGTCACACCTCGAATAAAAGATCGCCGTAGCTCGGCATTGGCCAGTAGTCCTTGCCCACCATCATTTCCAGCTTATCTATGGGAGCCCTTAAGGTTTCCATATCCGCCTTTACCGTATCCCTGCAGAAAATAGCCCTGTCTCTTCCCTCGGGTATCCCAAGGGACTTCTCGTCGTCCGAAATAAGCTTTTCCAGGGCGGAGTATGCCTCGTCCGTAAGAGCCGTTATCTTCCTTAGGTTTTCCTGTGCCGCACGGCTGCCGTAGCCTGCGCCTTTAACGGCTGTCACGGTATCCGAAAGATCCTTCACGCACCTTATGCAGGCAGGGATAATGGATTTCGACGCCATATCTATCATGGTACGGGCTTCTATATTTACCTCTTTTGCGTATTCCTCATACTTGATCTCCTCACGGCTTATCAGCTCTGCCTTGGTAAATATGCCGAAGCGCCCGAAGAGACGTACCGAGCTTTCGCTTGAAAGGGCGGGTATCGCATCGGGAACCGTCTTCAGATTCGGAAGTCCCCGTCTTTCCGCCTCCTGCACCCACTCTCCGGAAGAGCCGTTTCCGTTAAATATTATCCTCTGATGCTCTGTCGCATATTTCTTGATAAGATCATGGACCCCGATCTCAAAATCATCGCAGCCCTCAAGGAAATCGCAGGCCTCCGCGAAGGCTTCCGCCGCAATGGAATTCAGAACAATATTAGGCTCTGCGATGCTGGCGCTGGAGCCCACCATACGGAACTCGAACTTATTACCCGTGAAGGCAAAGGGCGAGGTCCTGTTCCTGTCCGTTGCGTCCTTCATAATGGATGGAAGGGTGCTTACCCCGGTCTCCAGCCTCTCCCGTTTAAGTGAGCTTGTGGCCATTCCCGTGGAAATAAGCTGGGTTATCACATCCTGCAGCTGCTCTCCCAAGAATACTGAAACAATGGCGGGAGGAGCCTCGCTTCCACCCAGTCTGTAGTCGTTTCCGAGGGTCGCCGCCGATTCACGTAAAAGCCCCGCATGGGTATCCACAGCCTTAAGGATACAGGTCAGTATAAGCAGGAACTGCACGTTGTCATGGGGTGTCTTCCCCGGATCCAGAAGATTTATGCCGTCATCGGTTATAAGAGACCAGTTGTCATGCTTACCGGAACCGTTGACCCCCGCAAAGGGCTTCTCGTGGAGGAGACACATCATGCCCTGCCTCTCCGCAACCTTCTTCATAACCTCCATTACAAGCTGGTTATGATCCACCGCCACATTGCAGTCACTGAAGATCGGAGCAAGCTCATGCTGCCCGGGAGCCGCCTCATTATGCTGGGTCTTCGCGGTAACTCCAAGCTTCCAGAGCTCCACGTTTATGGTCTTCATAAATTCGGCGACTCTCTCCCTGATGGCGCCGAAGTACTGATCGTCAAGCTCCTGTCCCTTTGGCGGCATAGCCCCGAAGAGCGTGTGCCCCGTATAAATAAGATCCTTACGCTTAAGGAACTTGTCCCTGTCGACAAGGAAGTATTCCTGCTCCGCTCCGACAGAGGGTCTCACCCTCTTCGATGTCTTATTCCCGAAAAGCCGTATCAGCCTTAAAGCCTCAGTATTAAGTGCCTCAATTGAACGCAAAAGCGGGGTCTTCATATCAAGGGACTCTCCGCTGTAGGAGCAGAACGCCGTAGGGATACAGAGTATCGCACCCGCCGCATCATGCCTTACAAAAGCGGGACTCGTGCAGTCCCAGGCGGTATAGCCTCTGGCTTCAAAGGTGGAACGTATCCCTCCCGAAGGGAAGGAGGATGCATCGGGCTCGCTCTTGATCAGCTCCTTACCGGAAAATTCCACGACGGCGCCGCCGTTTCCACCGGGGGCTATGAAGGAGTCATGCTTTTCCGCCGTGATCCCCGTAAGAGGCTGGAACCAGTGGGTATAGTGGGTCGCTCCCTTTTCTATGGCCCAGTCCCGCATGGCATTCGCCACCACCTCGGCAGTCATTGGGTCAAGATCCTTACCCTCATCAATAGTCTTTCTAAGCTCCTTATATACCTTCTTGGGAAGCCTCTCCTGCATCACATTGTCGCTGAACACGTCTTCCCCGAAAATCTCGGAAATATTGATGTTTTTGCTGTTTTCCTTCTCTCCGTTCATTGAGATCCTTTCTCTTTTCTGTAAGAATCCTTCACATGATCTCCTTAAGCACCCTCATAAACTCCCGCATTTCCTCATCCGTTCCTATGGAAATACGGAGATACCCGTCTATCAGAGGCTTGTCAAAATACCTTACATAGATCCCTCTTTCCTTAAGGGAGGCGAATATCCTTTTTGCGAAGCCGGCCTCTGTCTCCCCCGGGTGTGTTCCCTCATGGGACGCAAAAATAAAATTGGTGCAGGAATCCCCGAAGGAAAACTTTAGTTCCCTTAATTCCTTTTTCACCCATTCCCTTGTGGAAATAACCTTATCCCTTATCTCCCTGAAATACCGGTCATCCTCGATCGCCGCCTTTCCCGCAAGGAGAGAGGGGGTATTCATGGTATAGGAATTAACGGAGAACTTTACATCATTCAGGTATTTAATGGCTTTCTCCTGCCCGAAGGCATAGCCGATCCTCATTCCCGCAAGTGCTCTTGATTTACTTAGTGTACGGACAATAAGCAGGTTTTCGTGAGCGTCAAGGAGAGGCAGTGCCGTCTCTCCCCCAAAATCGATATACGCTTCATCCACTATCACCATAACCCCGGGATTTGACGAAACTATATCCTCAATAACCTTTAGATCCGCTGCGATCCCGGTGGGGGCATTGGGGTTTGCGATGACGATGCCGCCGTTCTTCTGTCTGTAGAGTGAGGGATCCAGGGAAAAATCCTCCCTTAATGGCACCCTCCTGAAGGGAATGCCGTATACAGATGCCCAGACATCATAAAAGGAATAAGTGATATTCGGGAAAAGAACGGGATCTCTTCCGTTAAAAAAGGTAAGGAAGCACATTGACAGAACGTCATCCGAGCCCACTCCCGTAAACACGTTTTCATCCTTTAAGCCATAGTACCCTGCTATTTCGGATACCAGCTCCGAGCACAGGGGATCCGGATACTTCCTCAGTGCATCCGTATCAAGGCTCCTTATCGCCTCCTGCACCCTGGGAGAAGGCGGATAGGGACATTCATTGGTATTCAGCTTTATGACCCTTCCTCCCGGCTGCTCTCCGGGGGTATAAGGGACAACTTTTCTTACATTATCCTCGTAACCCATATCATGACAATCCGTAATGCTCCGCCAGTCTCTTAAAGCCCGGAAGAGAATTGACAATGGTGTCATACGCCACACAGTAGGATAGCCTTACAAAGCCCCCAAGTGCAAAGGAGGTTCCCGGTACTACAAGAATATGTTCCTTTTTTGCCTCCTCTGTAAATTCCTTATCATCCACCGGAGTCTCGATAAAAAGATAAAAGGCTCCCTCCGGCTTCACGCACTTAAATCCGTAGGAAATAAGCGCTTCATAGATCGTATCCCTGTTCTTTTTATAAAACCCGGTATTGACCTTTTCATCGAGGCATTCCGCCACAACCTTCTGAAAAAGGGAGGGCGCGTTCACACAGCCAATTACACGGTTTGCAATGGTCACTGCGGAGAAAAGCTCCTCATAATCCGCGGCCTCATCCGGGACAACGAGATAACCTATACGTTCTCCGGGAAGAGAAAGTGTTTTTGAGAAGGAATAGCAGACCATGGTATTGTCATAATACTTTGTAACATAGGGCACCGGTGTATCGGAATAAACAAGCTCCCTGTAGGGCTCATCGGAAATAATGAAGATGTCGGTACCGAATTCCTTCTGCTTCTTTTCAAGTATCTCTGCTATCCCCTTTATGGTGTCCTCGGAATATATAACCCCCGACGGGTTATTGGGGGAATTAATGATAAGTGCCTTTGTTTTCTCTCCTACAGCTTCCGAAAGGGCATCTAAATCAGGCTGGAAGGTCTCATGATCTGTTTTTACCGTATTCAGCACTCCGTCATAATTTGCCACATAATTCCTGTATTCCACGAAGAACGGCGCAAAGGTGAGGACCTCGTCCCCCGGATCTATGATTGCCTTAAGAGCGCAGTTCAGTCCCGCTGCAGCCCCCACGGTCATCATGATATTATTCTCGTTAAAGGAGGTCCCAAACCTCCTGTTCAGGTTTTCCGCAACCTTTTTTCTGACCTCCGGATAACCGGCATTATTCATATAGCCATGAAGAGCCAGAGGGTCCTCATTATTTAATAATTCCACCGCCTGCTCACGAACCCTGTCCGGAGCCGGAACATTGGGGTTTCCGAGAGAAAAATCATATACGTTTTCCGCCCCGTATTTCTTTGCCATATTCTGTCCTTCCTCAAACATCATCCGGATGACAGAATTGTTATTTACAAGTGCCTGCATTTTTTTCGCTATCATGATCTTTTCCCCTTAATTCAGCTTCTTAACCGAAGGCCAGTACCGGAGTATCGCCTTTCCGACTATCTTATCCCTTTCAAGAAAGGTATTGTTCCAGAACCTGGAGTCCGCGGAATTATTCCTGTTGTCACCCATCATGAAATATTGCCCCTCCGGCACCGTATAAGGCCCGAATTCACCCTCCGTCGCGACCTTTAGATAAGGCTCGTCAAGAAGTGACCCGTCGATATATACCCCGCCGTCATGAATCTCCACCGTATCACCGGGCATTCCTATTATCCTTTTTATATACAGTATCTTCTCATCATCCGGGAAACGGAAGATTACGATATCTCCCCTTTCCGGATCGGAGCTTTTGTATGCAAGCCTCAAGCCTATCACCCGGTCATTGGACATTATCGTCTCCTCCATCGATGAGGTGGGCACCGTCGCGTTCACTATGATGAAATTATTGATAAAAAGAGCCACCAGCACAGCTGCGGCTATCGTCACCACCCATTCCAGTATCTCATTTCCGACTTTCTTTTCTGACATTTCAACCTCTATCCAAAATTTTATTCAACCGTCAGTATACGGTACAAACGCCAAAAGTCCAAATGGCGTTTGTATCAGTATATCACATCCGTTCAAGTTGTCATCCCTCACTCTCCAAACCACTTCTCTTTGATCTCCTTACTGAACCTCTCCGCCCCTCTGCGGTTCAGGTGATTATTATCCCCGAAATATGAATTATCATATTCCGGAACTCCGGTCTCCACGGAGAACGTGGGATACCTCTCCCTGATCCCCTGCATATATCTGTCATAGTCCGCAAAGTATTCATCCCTGATGGCCTCATGTGAGGCTGTGTTTAAGGGCGCCTGCTCGATTATCACTTCTACCCCGTTATCCCTCAGAAGATCCAGAAGCTTTAAATAATACTCATCCACCAGAAGATCAAGCTCAAAATCCTCCTTATGTGTTTCATAGCTTAGGCCGTCATTATACTCCTCCTCTCCGAATGCGGTATATCCGCCGTCCTCCCGGACAGAAGCATACTTTTTAAGATTTGCCTCCCTGTTCCCGTTGAAACGGGAGCTCACCAGGGCATCCATATACTTATTCGGAAGCCTTAAGGAGAATGACAGAAGATCAGCGAAGGAGCCGTTATAATTTACCTTCTTCGTGCCGTATTTCAATGCGTCCCTCTTTACCTCCAGCACCTCAGCGGCTGACAGATAATTAAAGTAAAGTGTCTGGTCCCAGTTATCCATTTCCGTAAAGTGAAAGGGTGCAAAGATCACGAGTGCCCTCTCCGGTGCCTTATGGTTCCTAAGGTAATTCCTTGCGGCAAAATACATCTCTATTCCCGTAGAACCGCCGATAGCGATATTATAGATATCACCGCTTGTCTCTATCTCCTTCGGTATTATCCCGGATTTTGCCCTTGAATCACCGAGGACGATGGTTCCCGGATCCCGTTCCGCAAAGGACTTATGAACCGCATCCCTTTCCTCTACCCACATAGGATACTCAAGTGACATATAGCCCATTGGATTTAGAAAGGTATAGACGCAGACCAGCACAAGGGGAATGGCAAGCAGTATGAACTTTTTCAAAAGCTTTATAAAGGTTTTCATAAATCCGGCTGTCCCACACTCAGAACTCAAAATAGATAAATTTCGCGGCTCCTATATTTGCGCTGAATATGATCGCAAGAGTCAGGAAAAGATACACCGCCCAGCGCACATACCATGCCGAGCCGCAGACCAGGCAAAAGATATCCCCTTTTTTCTCCTTTATTATGTCGGTGATAAAAAGGAAAACCACCATAGCGAAAGCGATGCAGAGATTGAAGGTTCCGAGCCCGAGGGCCGTAATATCAAAGCTCTGTATCACGGAAATATTGATATCCGTAAAGATCTTTTCAATGATCTTCAGAGCATCGGGCACGCTTTCCGATCTGAAAAAAACTGCAGTAAAGCTGAAAAGTAAATATGTCATGATCCTCATATAATATGAGTGGACCTTGTCCGTAAAGCTGTTCTTCACGGGGAAGGCTGTGAGGAGCCTCTTCCTTACGCCCTGTGTCGCCTCTCCCAGTACCTGCAGGAGTCCGGAGAGGAATCCCCATACAATATAAGTAAAGGCTGCCCCGTGCCAGAGACCCGAAAGTGTAAATACTATAAGTATGTTCAGATATTTCCTGACCTTCCCCTTCCTGCTGCCTCCGAGGGGGATATAGAGATAGTCCTTAAACCATTGCATAAGGGACATATGCCACCGTCTCCAGGTGTCGGAGAGGCTGGTAGCGAGAAAAGGCTGGCGGAAGTTCTCATGGAGCCTTATACCGAATATCTCCCCGGCTCCGATGGCTATCTCCGAATAGCTCATGAAATCACAGTAGATCTGCACCGAAAAGGACAGTGCCGCCACCAAAAGCTGCAGCCCGTCCGCATAGTCCACATTGGAGAAAACGAGGTCCACCATTATCGAAAGACGGGATGCAATGACCAGCTTTACAAAATATCCCCACAGCATCCGTAGGAGACCATGACGCACCCTTTCATATTCGAAGCTGTGTTCCTCATCAAACTGCGGCAGCACGGAGGGTGCACGGCTTATGGGTCCCGCCAGAAGCTCCGGGAAGAACGAAACGAACAGTGCGTATTTTACAAAGTCCCTTTCGGTCTTACATTCACCCTTGAAAACATCCGCAATGTATGACAGGGATTTAAAGATATAAAAGGATATCCCCACAGGCAGCAGAATATTGAAGCCGCTTTTTATCCCGAAGGTGTCGCAGAAAAAATTAAAGTATTTAAAAAAGAAAAGGAGTGAAAGCTCCAATACAAAGGAAAGTGTCAGAAGAAAACGGTTTTTATAGACCCAAAATGCCGTAATATAGGTTATAAGAGTTGCAAGAAGAAGGAGCAGCGCATAACCTGCTCCCTGGGTCATATAGAAATAATAGCTGCATAAGAGCAGCCATATCCTTCTAGCCTTCCCTGCCTTTGCGGGCAGTATGAAATATATCAGTACTGCGGCCGGAAAAAAGACCGCGAATGAAACTGAATTAAAAATCATTACTTCCTGAGGAACTGTTTAAGCTCCTTAAATACTCTGCCTACCGGAAGACCCACAACATTGCTGTAGTCTCCCTTTATGCTTTTGATATATTTTGCAAATGATCCCTGTATGGCATAGGAACCGGCCTTGTCCAGCGGCTCTCCGGTGGAGATATAATCCCTTATCTGCTCGTCGCTCACGGGATAGATCTTTACTCTGGTCTTTTCATGGAACTGCTTATAGTGCACGTTCTTCCCCGGATGCTTAACCGCAATTGTGACTCCGGTATAGACCTCGTGCTCCCTTCCCTGCAGCTCCTTCAGCACATTGAAGGCCTCCTCCTCATCCCTTGGCTTCCCAAGGACCTTTCCGTCCACGGTGACTATGGTATCAGCAGAAAGGATCACAAAGGAATCCTGCTTCTTTTCCTTAATGAGCTTTTCAGCCACATATTCTGCCTTGTATGAGGATATCTCCTCTGCAACATCCGCGGGTTCCCCTGCAACGCTCACTTCCTTGATATCTGCAGGCATCACGGTAAACGGAATATCCGCTTTTGTAAGGAGCTCCCTTCTTCTGGGTGATGCGGATGCCAGTATCAGGGGCTTATTAAGGATCTTTGCAACGCCCGGATCTCCCGCGATCCCACTGCTCCCTTCCGGCTGCCCGGAGGAGAGGATCTTTAGCTGTGCGGGACTAAGCTTCCCTATGATAAGATCTGCCGAACGGAATTCCTCTGCCGTAAGCTTATCAGCCTCTACAAAGGAAAAATCGTATTCCTTCAGATCCTCATATTCCTGTTTTTCCTTACCGCTTACAGGAAGCAGTACAATGGCCTTTTTCATAACCCTTCCTTATCCTTTTGCCTGAAGTGCACCGAGCTCCGCCTGGGCGGTGCCGCTTGTCAGGGTGTTGTAGCGGTACAGCACATAGCCGCTGTAACCGTTTGAATATGCCTTATCCCTCTGTCCTGCAAGGTTTGTTGAGGATAAGCCCCAACCCGGATCTCCGGAAACAGGCTGTCCGGCCTTGTATGCCGCGAGTCCCACATAAAGCGGGATCCCTGCCGAGTCTATGGACTTGAACGCCGCTACCCGGTCCGAGAACATCGTAACCTTCCCGCCTGCGCCGTAATTATCCGACCAGTATATCTGCGGCACCAGATAGTCCACATATCCGCCGCTTGAAAGCCAGGTATCCACATCCGCGGAGGATGCCCGGAGATTACTTAAGTTTCCCTGGGGTGAAATGCCGAAAAGCTTCCCGGCTCCCGCACACACTCCATGGACCTGGCTCACCATTGAATTGGTCTCTCCCTTTCCGATGGGAGGGAAGTAATCGTCAAAGTGTATTCCGTCCACTGCGTAATTCGATACTATTTCCTGTACTCCGGCAACTACGTTTGCCGTATTGGAAAGCTGGGGATTTGCCGATATTGCTCCGTTCCTGAATCCGTAAGGATTTATCCAGGCATGTATGCTGAGCCCCTTTGAATGTGCTATATCGACCATATCCTTAAGCGGATCGTATCCGGGATCGGACCCGTTCAGCATCTGGCTGCTCCAGGGATAGATTCTGGAAGGGTAGACCGCGTCATTATGGCTCCTTACATGGACAAATATGGTATTCAGGCCATGGGACAGCGTAGTGTCGCATACGGACGAAAAAGCCGCGTCAAAGCCCCCCTTATCCTTTCCCTTAAGATACATCTGCCAGTCAAGGAAGGAAAACCACACTCCTTTTAACCCCGAAGGGGCAGCCTGGGCTGTCCTCATATTTATTCCCGCAGCAGTTGAGGCCCCGGTAAGGACCGCAGCCGCAAGTGCTGCCGCAAGTATCTTCTTTAATATTCTCATATGCTTTATTCTTTACTCCTGTCTGCTGTATATCCCTGCCAATCCGCTGATATTACCGTTATCCCGTATTTCCAGTGTGTCGCCCTTATTTACAAAGGTCAGGGACAGCCTGTCGTCTTCATAGACCGCCTCATTCTTTTTGCCTGTAACTGCTGCGACGCCCTCCAGCTCTGCCTTTTCTTCACCCTTCTTTTTGATGGTGAATTCGAAGCTGTTATCATCTGCCGGATTGAGCTCCACTGTCCTGGGATCCAGATAATAGCTTGAGTCCCAGCTGACTTTGCCGCTTCCGTTATCCACATAGTACTCGAATCTTTCAAACGGAAGGAGCTTATCATGGTCAAAATCAAAAACCATGACCTCACCCGACACCGCATTGACCGCCAGCATCTGATCCAGCTCTTCTTCCTTTTTATTTACTACAGAATAGAGGTAAACGTCAACCCCGTCCACCTCTGTATATTCGCTGAAAACCGCCCTGCAGTCAAGCCCGTCCAGTTTTTCGCTTAAAAACTTATCCGCGCTGTCCTGGTCTATTTCCTCTATGTCGGGCTCTTCATATTCCTCCTCATCAGCTTCTTCACTGCTTTCCGAAGCCGGCCCGGAGGATCCGCCGGTCTCTGCGGATTTTTTATCCTTGCTGCCGCAGGCGGTAAAAAGTACCGCCACGGCCGCTAATATTAATATGAATTTGAATTTGGTCTTAAACATTACTTATTCCAGTATTTGTAGATGGCTTCCGCTTCAGCCTTGGCCATGTCGTCAAGCTTGTCGTCATCCTTAAGCTTCCCGGCATCCGAGGAATTGGAGAGGAAGGCATGCTCTACGATGAGTCCCGGTATTCCCTTGGCTGCAGCGGTCCTTATTACAGAGTAGTAGTCATCACCTTTATTGCCGGTACGGGTCTTTGATCCTATGTTCTTGGTTCCGAGGGCATTCGAAACAGCAGAGCTTATCTCATTCGCCAGCTTGTGCTTCGCGTACTTACTCTTTACAGAGTAGTAGACCTCTGTTCCGTTTGAATCCGAGCTCTCAGCCGAGTTACAGTGGATGCTTACGAAAAGATTACAGTCCTTATCATCTGCATAATCGGTTCTGTCGGTCAGGGATACATAGGTATCGTCATCCCTCGTATAATAAACCTTCGCCCCCTTCTTTTCAAGGTATTTACCCACCTTCTTCGCAATTGTCAGATTCATGTTCTTCTCGGTGATTCCGTTTCCTGTGGCGCCGTCATCCTTGCCGCCATGTCCCGGGTCTATACATACCGTAAGGTCACTGCTCGACTTTTCATCATTTTTGTCTTTTGTCGCTTCCTCACCTCCCACACATACGATGGCTGTGGCATATACTTCCGAGGGATCATTGGGGGATGTTGCCTTGACATTGATATCCTTTGCCTTATGGGTCTTTACACCCTTAAGCTTTCCCGAAGAGGTTCCGACGGTCACATACTTCTTTATTTCCGAAGCCGTGTAATTATCACTTTCCAATGTGAATTCCAGGCTGTCATTAAAACAGAATACCTTCTTGAATTCTTCCTTGGTGAGACCGTCTGCCGTCTTCGGCATCTTCTTCGGCTTGAACTTAACCTTGGCCGTGAGGGTTTCTCCCTGCATTACGGTGTACTTCTTCTTTGCAAATTTCACTTCCGAGGGATTCATATAATAGTAATCCGAAGGCTCACTGAACACATAGCCGTCGTGGTATTCACCGGTCTGTCCGCCCTGATAGATAACGGACTGAACCCTGTACTTTATGAGTTCTCCGTTTTCGATCTTCCCACCGACGGTGCTGGCATATTTTTTCTTCAGATTATTACTTGAGTTTGACTGTGTCTTATATTCCTGCAAAACCTGATATCCTGTTTCCTTGTCATACTTCTTCGTAGACTCATTATAGGCATAGCTCCACCTCTGGATATAATAACCCTTTACATTGTCCACACTGTCTTCCCAGGTAAGCCGTGCATCACATCTTGAGTTACCGTCCTCAAAGTATTCCGCTTTGAGGTTCTTTACCTCTTCCTGTCTTCCGTATTCCACAAGCACGGCAGAGGTGCCGAGAGCAGTTCCGTAGCCTGTCTCTCCCTTTTTCTTCTTGTAGGCAGTAACCCTGCAGTAGTACGGAATACCGAATTCAACATCCTCGATCACCTTTGATCTTGAATTATATACCGATGATTTTACATCCTCACTGCAGTAGAGCGGTGCTTCCCCGACAAAGGAAGAGATGTCCGGGGTCTTACTCCACTCCAGAAGGTAGGCGTTCGCCTTTTTGATCTTATTCCACTTCAGCTTAAAGGAGCTCTTTGACTTCCTTTCTCCGCGGAGTACCGGAGCGGTGGAGACCATCTTTACGCTCTGCACCTTTGACCACTTCGATTCAGGCATCTCGACCTTCTTTCCGTAGTCATAGACCGAGCTCTCCTCTGCCATTACCCTGAAGCACATTACAGCCTTATTCACGGAAACCTGAACATTCGATCCGCCGTAATCCGTATAGCAGTTGGTGCTTACGGTACGCTGCTTCCCCTCATATTTTCCGGAAGTGGAATTGTACTTATTGACCTTGATCTCGTCTCTTGTACCCTTGCTCTTCTTATTCCAGTGCTCCAGGACATACTCATCCGTATCCGTTCCGAGTCCCATAAAGGTTACATTTACACCCTTAATTCCGTCATAGGGTGAGGCACTCACTATCTTCGGTGTTGCCCTGACATAGGCCGGAGTCTCGCTGTCTCCCTGTGTTCCGGATGAATCAAGACCCGAGGCAACAACCTTATACATAAGCCTTTCGTTTTCACCCGGATTTGAATCGATAAATGATGCTTTTGTGATATGATCATTTAAGAGAGTCCAGGTGTCACTTCCACTGTATCTCCAAACCTTATAGGTAGTCTTTCCGTTCTTCTTTCCGTTGCTTTTATAGGACTTTACCTTCTTCCAGCTGAGCTTCACTCTTCCCCTGTTATCAATGACCGCCTTGACCTTCATCGGAGTAGGCAGTGAATTCACTCCGTTTCTTGACGGACTTATTACCAGATTTCCGTACTCATAGCTGGTACTGTAATTGTCAACCAGGGCATCACCGTTGGATGAAGCTATAAAGGTATTCGGAACGGAGGTTTCATTCTCTGGGTCTCCTTTGTTAATTCCGCTGAAAACGTAGATAAATTTCTCGTTTTCCGCCATTGAACCCTTGACGATCTCAGGCTCTTTCGGATCCTCCACCGAATTCTGGGACAGAGGCTTTCCGTCGTATTCCTTTGCATAGGAAGCGCTGCGGATGGTAACTGCCCTCTTTGTGATCTTTACGCTGATCTCAAGCTTTTTTTCCTCTTCACCGTTCTTCGGCACAAAAGAATACAGATAGTTCTGACTTATCGACTTGATGGCATTGAAAGAAACGCTTTTTGCAGACTCGGTGATATCCTTCACCTTTTCTCCCTTTGTACCGTCATCGCCCGATTTCTCGATCTTATAAACGGTTCCGGCGCCGAAGCTGTCATAGATATTATAGTCCCCGGGCTTATGCAGTGTTCCGTCATACTCGTATTCAAAATTCTCAACCCAATGACCGGGAACCCAGCTTCTTTCATCCGGCTCGGCATCAGCCTCACTAAGCTCCGCCGTATCCTCAGGCTGTGCAGGAGTATCCACCCCCTCCGCTACATTATCAGAAACTTCCGCGGGTGCTCCGTTATCTGCTTCCAGACCACCATCCGGGGTCTCAGCCTCCGCCTCAGATTCTGCCTGAACTTCAGGATCCGTGCTCTCACCTTCAATAATCGCACTGCTTTCTCCCTCCTCCGAAATATTTACGCTGCTCTCTGCAGCGGCAATGTCGACAACCTCTTCCGCAAAGCCCGGACTTACCGTCCCTGCGATCATGGCGGCTGACAGGATAACAGCTGTTAAATACTTAAAACGTTTTCTCATAACCTCTCCTTATTTTTACTGCCTTCGTTGTAGCCCTTTTATTTTATAGTACACATATTATGTTTACCGGTTTTAAATACAACACACAAAATATAGCATAATATTTATGATATTTCTACAAATTATAGGAAAAAATTAAAAGAATATGAAGGAGTAGTTAAAAATTATGTAAATAATTTATGGATACGAAAATAGATCTGAAGATATTCCCCTTGTATCTGTTCAGAACCCTCAGGCTTCTGAACAGATACAGCGCATTCGGTCAATTAAATCGTGCTTCGCACGATGGACCGGGATCCGTTACCGGATCTCAGGCCGTTTTTTCGCTAAACAGTGCCTTAAGCAAAAGAGGGGTCAAAAGAGAGCTTATGACTATCAAAAGGATCACGGCGGTAAAGAACTCGCTTCCGATCATGCCGGCCTTTAAGCCGCGCTGGGTCACGATAAGGGCCACCTCTCCCCTGGTCATCATTCCGACTCCGACCTTTAGGGCATCCTTATTTTTATAGCCGAGTATCCTTCCCATTCCGCCGCAGCCCAGTATTTTGGAAAGCATTCCTACGATCACGAACGCCAGGGAGAATAAAAGAATGGTGGAGTCCAGGGTCCGTAGGTTTGTCTGCAGTCCGATGGACGCAAAGAAGACCGGACCGAAGAAGGTGTAGGAATTGATGTCCACCCTTCTCTCGATATATTCCGAATCCTTTAAGGAGCTTAGCATCACACCGGCGAGAAAGGCGCCCGTGATGTCCGCAACCCCGAAATATCTGTCCGCCACATAGGACAGGATAAAGGCTATGGCGATGGAAATGATGGGTATACGTCTGGTATGGGGGTAACGCTCGTCTATCCTCTTCATTATCTGATAGAGAAGTCCCCCCGCTATGATGGCAAGTACAAAAAAGAGGACGGTCTTCCCCGCAACGAGGAGAAGGTCGCTGGTGGGATCCTTCATCCCGATGACTGCCGTGAGCACCAGTATTCCGATGACATCATCAATGATGGCTGCGCTCATTATTGTCATCCCGAGCTCCGTTGATATCTTTCCCAGTTCCTTTAGTACCTGTACCGTGATGCTGACGCTGGTGGCGGTAAGAATGGTTCCGATAAATAGGGCTTTGATGAATTCCGGAGTCCCCACCATGTCAAAGCCGTAGAAGCACATATATAGGAGGGTGCCGCAGACCAGAGGCACGAATACACCCGAACAGGCAATGAGTGTGGCCTTTACACCTGATTTCTTCAGCTCTCCGAGGTCCGTTTCGAGACCCGCGCTGAACATAAGGAGTATAACCCCGAGCTCGGCCATTTCATTTAGGAAATCCGTCGGCTGCACAAGATTCAAAAGAGTGGGGCCTATGATTATCCCCGCGATTATCTCTCCCGCAACCTGTGGTGCATGAAGCTTTCTTGCAAGCAGTGCAAAGAACTTGGCAAAGAGGATGATCACTGCCACGTCCATTAAGATATCAAGTGTTTCCATCAGTCCTCATCCCTCACTTTTGAATACTGTACGGCTATGCCCACTGCGGACACCAGAGCCTTTACTATAAGCCAGATTATGGATTTTTCCGGAGGGAGAAAGGAGGTATCGTAGGGAATAAGCAGAACAAGCCTGTATAACACCTCTGTCAGAGCAAAGCCTCCGACTATCGAGGTAAGAACGATAATCACCGGCTTATCCGCCTTTGTGGCAACAAAGCCCGCCACCACCGCGGCGGCAAAGGCTATCACGGTCCCGGTTATCCCAAGGGAATGGAGAAGATTACTGAGTAAGAGAAAGGCCGCGCAGGCAGCCGCTATAAACAGCCCCAGCTTCAGTATCAGAAATGATGCGGCTCCGAGAGTGAGCCCCACCACCACCTGGATAATGATCCCCGGCACAGGGACGGCGGATATATACTTAAGGATGAAAGCGCTTAAAGTAAAGCCTGTCATAAAGCCCAGGAAAAATACTGCAAGCTTGTAAAGCCTGTATCCCTCTATCCAGAGAAATACCGCGATAATAAGGACCAGCACCAGCACCAGCGGCGATGCCTCCGAAAGATTTATAATGTTCAGCATATACTTATCTCCCTAACCAACACCTTATTCCCAAGTATAACAGACCTGTCAACCCAGGGTCCTCAAAATATGGCTTCCGTTGTCTCCCTGCATTATCCGGAGCTTCACGGGAATCTGGTCCTCCAGCATCTGTACATGGGAGATTATCCCCACCAGACCATGTGCTTCCTGCACGCTGTTCAGCACATTCATTGCATCCCCTATGGAATCGCTGTCCAGAGTACCGAAGCCTTCGTCAATAAAGAGTGCCTCTATCCTGATGCCGCTTTTCCCCGCAACTATAGACATTCCGATGGAGAGTGCAAGGGAAACAAGGAATTTTTCTCCGCCGGACAGCGTACCCACGAAGCGGCCTTCCTTTTCTCCGCTGTTCCTGTCAAAAACCTTGAGTTCCAGCCCTTTTTTATTCGTGCCCCGCGCCTTATCATCCGAGCGGAAAAGGCGGTAGCGCCCTCCATGTACCATTTCCAGCATCGAATTTGCAGCCGAGATAACAGAGGAGAACATGATACCGAGAACATATCTCTGAAGTCCGGTTCCCGAATCACCCCTTAGCCTCTTCGCAAAGATAAAATCCTCCTCGGCTTCCCTTAAGGCCTCTTCTATGCCCTCTCCCTCTTCCTTAAGGAGCTTCAGCTTCTTTTCGAGTCTTTCCAGCCCGGAAATGATGACCGCCCTCTTTTCCTTATATTCGCTTTTTCCCGATATGGCAGCATCAAGCTCCCTCCGGCACTTTTCCTCATCAGGTTCCGTTCTTTCACGAAGCTCCATCTTCAGCTCCTTCAGATTATTCTCTGCGGCCTCCTTTGATGCGTAATATGAGCGGACAGCGGAGCTTATCTCCTCTGTTTCCTCCGGAGAAAGCAAGAGCTTTTCCGCTTCTTCCTTTGAAGAAAAGCCGTTCTCCTTAAGGGTCTTCTCTGCCGCCTTCTTTGATCCGGTGTATTTTTCCTCCGCAGCATTTTCCTCCCTGACCGCAGCCTCCAGTGCAGCACTTATTTCCGTAAGGGCAAGCTTACTTTCCTTTTCCCTTGTAAGAAGCTCCTCCTTTTTCCTAAGGTAAACCTCCTCTTCACCTGAAAGCTCCGTTATTTTGTTTTCAAGCTCCCGGAGTGACCCGATACCGGGCACGAGATTCTTTTTTAAGCCCTTGAAATGAGTTTCCGCTTCAATGATCCTGCGGGCAGCTTTCTCACACTCTGCCCTTCGTTCCTCCAGATTTCCCTTGGACTTTTCGCTTAAGGCAGTTTCTTCCTCCAGCTCCTTATACTTTCTGTCTCTTATCCTTTTTGCCTTATCAACCTCAGCCTTCGATACCTGATCGGAGGAAACAGCGGCCTTCTTTGGATGCTCCGTGCTTCCGCAGACCGGGCAGGGCTCCCCTTCCTTGAGCTCTGCAGCAAGCACCCCCGTTATGCCCGCAATATATGAATTAAGTAGCTTTGTATGCTCTGACTCCAGGCTCTCATATTCTCTCCTAATCTTCTCTGTCCTGTCCGCATGGGACTCATATTCCTTTAATGCCGCCTCTTCCTCCTTCCCGGCTTCACTCTTCAGTTTTTCCGCGTCCTTAAGCTCCTTTACTGCTTCCTCAAGTCCCTCATAATCCTTTCGTTTTTCCTCACAGAGTATCCGGAGCTTCTTCTTTTCTTCGATCTCTCCCTCTTTTTCCGCATGCTGCATCAAAGCCTCAGATGCTTCCCTTGCACCGGCCTCCTTCTCCTCCTTCAGTGTCCCGTTCCTGAACGTCTCAGCTTTTCTTTTCTTCAGATCAATCTCCGCATCCTTAAGCTCCGAAAGCCGTGGTCTTAAATTATCCGCCCGCTTCCCGTCCTTAAGCCTGTTTTCCAGAGCCGCGGTTTCCTTCTCTCTATCAAGGATCTCTCCGAAATTCTTTTCTGCCTTATGAAGATCGGAAAAACGCTTTATAATTGTAAGCAGCTCCTGATTTACGATTATTGCCCTGTCAAAATCACGGCTCTCTGCTTCCCTGTCCAGTATCTTTATGTCTTCACGCTTTTCCTCAATAAGCTCCTGAAGCTCCTTCAGGCTTCCACAGCCCTCCTCCCGTAGACTTGCTGCGATCCTCTCCTTTCTTTCCTTAAGGAGGTTCCTCCGATCCTCCGCTTCGCTGTAAAAGAAGGCTGCGATCTCCTGCCACCTTTCTTCCCCGAAGATATTGCTCAGGATCTTCTCCTTTTCCTCTGAGGAAGAGGTTAAAAGCCTTTCAAACTGTCCCTGGGGAAGGACTATTACCTGACGGAACTGCTCGTAGGGAAGTCCCACAAGCTCCTCAGCACGCTGATTTAAGTCATGCTCCTTCGGGTTTTCAAGGAGCGTCTGCCAGTCGCCGTTTTCATCCTTTTTCATGAGGTTATATGATGCCGACAGATTCTTTCTCTTCCGTGTGAGCCTCCGTTCGAAGCAGTAATATTCCCCATTTTTTTCAAACTCGAATCTTACAAAGGTCGGGGTGTCAAAATCCGCTCCGGTACAGCGGAGCGACTGGAAATCATCCCTTCCGTGGCCGCTGCTCTTCCCGTAGAGGGCGATGGTCATGGCATCAAGGATCATGGTCTTTCCGCTTCCGGTCTTTCCGAATATCAGAAAAAGTCCGTTTTCCGAAAGCTCCCTGAAATCCACCGTCTCATGCCCCGCATAGGGGCCGAATGCCTGAAATTCTATTTTTAGAGGTTTCATAAATTTACCTTTCAACCGCATTTTGAGGGCGGCACCCCTGTCATCCTGAGCGTTAGCGAAGGATCTTCGAAACCGCATCCCGGAACAGCTTCTCCATATGCTCCGTCGGTTCCTCTCCCATAATATCCCGGCAGTATCTCGTGAAGACCGCCGCCGGATCCGTCCCGGCGCTTTCAAATTCCTCTATGGTCATGGTGATCTTCGCGTCCTCTTGCTCAAATCCCTTCCCCGAGAGCTCCAGAAGGTTTGTGTATTTCTCCCTGAAGGCTGCCATGGAATCCATTCCCACAAAATGATCCGTTACCTCCAGCTTCACATAGCCCCGGAGTGTCTCCTCATCAAAATCCGCCTCCGTAAGCTCGTCATAGCTTCCCTTTAATGTCACCCTCTTATGAAGCTGCGGGATTGGAATGATCTTCCGGCTCATATCTAAAGTGTCAATAAGAGTCACGCTTTTAACCTGCTTCTCCTCCTTTCCGAAGGAATAGGTCATAAGAGAACCGCTGTACCTTATATTATCCCTGATATCCTGTGGTCCGTGGAGATGACCCAGGGCCACGTAATCAAAACCCCTGAAAACATCCGCACCCACCGCAGCCGCTCTTCCTACCTCCGCGGCAATATCACTTACCGAGGTTTCAGCATCGATTATATAGGCGTGGGACAGAAGGATATTCCTTTTCCCGCTTTGGAAATGCTCCCTGTAGCGGTCAAGAACCACTCTGTATGCGTCCTCCATTGAAGAGATCTCCTCTGCCTTCTCCGGGAACAGCGTCTTTACCTTATCCGTCGATATCCACGGCAGGAGATAGATATCCGTATCCTCACTCTCTATACGCTGAAGCTCCTTTGTCAGGGCTCCGGCAATATAAAGGCCGCTTTTTTTAAGAAGGGCGCTGCACTGGGAAATACGCTCCGCACCGTCATGGTTTCCCGCTATGATATACACGGCTATCCCCAGGTCACCGCAGATATGTGTGACAATACTGTCATAGATCCTTATGGCATCCTGCGACGCGATACTCTTATCAAAAACGTCCCCTGCAATGAGAATGCCGTCAGCCCTTTCCTCCTCCGCGATCTTTATTATCCCGTCAACAGCATATTTCTGGTCAGATGAAAAAGACATTCCTCCCCGGAATGTCATTCCCAAATGCCAGTCTGATGTATGAATAAGCCTCATATGATCCTGTCTTTCCTGTCATTTTTTACTGTAAGCCTTCTCTTCAAAGCTTTTATTGTCCACTATGAATCTCTCATGGGTTCCTTCCGCGATCTTACCGGCCTCATCAAAAACCTCCGCCGAGAAAACCAGCCTCCTTCGGTCCACCTCTGTAAGCACGGTGTCACAGCTCACCTTCATACCCACAGGAGTCGCGGAAAGATGTGAAATGTCGAGCCTGGTTCCCACAGTTCCCTGTCCCTCATTCAGGAATTCCGAAATACTGTTTAATGCCGTGTTCTCGATAAGTGCCGCAAGAGCCGGTGTTCCGTACACCCTCAAAAGCCCGCTGCCGATCCTCGCTGCCGTAAGCTCCTCCGTAACGGTCTCCTCTCCATGTCCTTTTATTCCAGTATTTATTTCCTTAATGTCCATTTTCCTCCTCCGGGAGCATCCCGAAATCATCGCTGCTCTTTGCCAAAGATAAACGCATCAATCTCTCCATCCGTATTGACTGCTGAGTTTATCCCGGCTCTTCGCTGGCCTCAGCTTCATCCTTAACTTCATCCCCGGCTTCATCCTCAACTTCATCATCGGTTTTTGAAAACTCCTCGGGTACGGTTCTGGGACCGCTTCCCGACATATCGATGACCTCATCCGGTTCCATAATATTCGTGACTATTGCGGCATTGTCCGGTTCCATTGCACCCAGGATCTCTCCCCTTGCATCGGGTCCGCAGGCCTCCAGTATACGTGCCACCAGATAAGCATCTCCGTCGGCGCCGGAGGATTGAACCATTACATTGAATATCTCCGCAGCATCCTTCGGTTTCATAGAGGAATAAGCCTTGGCATATTCCTGCACCTTCTTGTCCGTTTCCTCCTCTGCCACAACCTGCTTATAGAGGATCTGGGCATTGGCAGGCTCTATCTGCTCATAGTATTTCTGATATTCGGAAGCATCCGGAGCCTTCTCGGAAAATACCACCTCATTATAGAATTCGTCCTTGATCTTCTCGAATTCCACCTGGTTATCCTCAAAGGTACGGAGGCGGTCGATCTCCTTCTGCAGCTCGTCATTGGCAAGCCTCAGGTCATTATTTGTCTGCTGTGCTTCCGTAAGCTGGTTTTCCAGCTCCTTTATCCTTGACACCGCAGAATCCACATCCGTATATCCGCCCTCTATCTCCTCTCCGGTGCCGAATCCGTTTCCTTCAATATTGGGATTGTAACCCGGCAGAACCCTGTTTACTATAGGAACATCCTTAAGTACGGGAGTCAGCACACCCGAACCAAAGCCGCCCACATCGAGCTTCACCAGAAGTCCGAGTATCGCCAGCCATATAAGTACGATAAAGAGCGTAACAAGGATTATCGACAGGGCTCCTGATTCCTCCTCGTCGTTTATCTCGTCATTACCCTTTTTCTTGTCGTTTTCTTTTAAGTTTCCTGCTCCCTGCTCCGCAGGAAGATTATTTGAATCTGCCATGTTTTTTCCTGTTTACTGAATCTTTTGATCCGGGGCACTGCCGCGCTTGGCGCGTCAATACGTGCCCGCAAAAGATTCACTGAATCTTTTGATCCGGGGCACTGCCGCGCTTGGCGCGTCAATACGTGCCCGCAAAAGATTCACTGAATCTTTTGCCCATATACGTAGCTTGTGAGTTCGTCGATGGATTTGCTCTCGGCGGCGGCCTCTTCCCGAAGGAATCTTTCAAAGGCCTTCTCCCTGAGCTTCTCCTGGGCCTTACGTTCCTTCATAACGTTTTCAAGCTCCCTGCGTCTGAGCTCCAGAACCTTTTTTTCCCTCTTTATCTTCTCCTCAGCCCGTACTATATCCTCAGCACAGAGACGGCGGCTCAGATCATTATTCTGTATCTCCAGAAGATCCAGCGAATCCTTTCGTAGCTTCTTTGCCTCTTCTTCCAGAGCGGCCTTTCTTTCAAGCAGCAGTTCTTTCGCTCTCTCAGCTTCGTTTAACACCATTCTCTGCTGTGCAAAACGCATCTCCGCCTGGGTCTCAAGCTTCTCTTTCAGATTGAGGATGTTCTGCATCCTGAACTTAAATCTTGCCATTTTCCCTTGCCCTGATCATTACTGCCCCTGTATGGTCTCCGCGTCAGATGAGGGTTCCTCGAAAACTTCCTTCAGCTTCTGAAGTGTTTCCTCAAAGGTAAACTTTGCATCCGTTGTCTGCATCAGAAATTCATTTATTGTATCGATCTTCTGTATTGCATAGTCTATCTTTGGGTTAGACCCCTTCTGATAGGCTCCGATATTTATAAGATCCTCGGCCTCCTGATAGGTAGCCATCACGTTCTTCATTTTTCCGGAAAGAGCCTTATGCTCCTTATCCGCGATCTGGCTCATGCACCTCGAAATGCTCTGGAGCACATCTATGGCGGGGTAATGGTTCTGCTGGGCGATCCGCCGGTTAAGCATGATGTGTCCGTCCAATATCGAACGGGCAGTATCCGTGATGGGCTCATTAAAATCATCTCCGTCCACAAGCACGGTATAAAGCCCCGTAATTGATCCGGTCTTTCCGTTCCCTGCTCTTTCAAGGAGCTTCGGCATCTCGGAATAAACCGACGGCGGATAACCTCTGGTTACCGGAGGCTCTCCGCTGGCAAGTCCTATCTCCCTCTGTGCCATGGAAAAACGTGTAAGTGAATCCATCATAAGGAGAACATCCCTGCCCTGGTCCCTGAAGTACTCCGCAATGGCGGTTGCCGTCTTTGCGGCCTTGTTTCTTTCAAGTGCCGGACGGTCTGAGGTTGCGACCACGACCACCGAACGCCTCATGCCTTCTTCTCCGAGGTCACGTTCAACGAATTCCCGTACCTCTCTGCCCCGCTCCCCGATAAGGGCGATAACGTTAATATCCGCCTTTGTATTTCTGGCAAACATACCCATAAGGGTACTTTTCCCCACACCGGAGCCTGCAAAGATGCCTACTCTCTGGCCCTTACCTATGGTCATAAGCCCGTCCACCGCCTTGACTCCAAGAGGCAGAACCTCATTTATTATAACCCTGTCCATTGGATCCGGGGGCTCTGCTTCAACGGAATACTCTCTTCCTCCGTATATCACGGATCCGTCCGTGGGGCGTCCCAGGCCGTCCAGGGTCTTTCCCAGAAGGTCATCACTTACGGTAACTGTAAGGGTGTGCCCAAGATTCTCAACCGTGCATCCCGCTCCGATACCGTCCGTTTTGTCGTAGGGCATAAGCTGGGTCTTGCTGTCCTTGAAGCCAACGACCTCGGCCATTATGGGTGCTTTCGTACTGTCCTCCGGAATGATCCTGCAGATATCCGCAAGGAGGGCATCGGGACCTAAGGACTCTATGGTAAGCCCCACAACATTCACTACCTTACCGAGCTTCTTATAAAAGCTCTGTCCCATAACCCTTCTGTATTTGGAAAAATCAATTACGGGCTCAACCAACGATAGTCATTCCTCCCTGTGTCTGTCATATGAAAGTAACCTTAATTCCCTCTTTAATCCGGCAAGCTGTGTCTCAAGGGAGCAGTCAAATATTCCTCCCCCCGTCTCTATAAAGCACTCGTTGCTCTTCAGGGTCATATCCTCAACTATCTCCACATCGGCGGCAGCAGTTATCCCGGAAAGAAGCTCCTCCTTCTGCATGGAAACATAGCCGTAGTCGTCTTTGGAAACGTGAATGATAAAGCCTTCGTTTCCCTCCACCTTTCTCACCGCATCCTGAATAAGATGGAAGATAATATCCTTTGAATCCGAGAAGCTCACATGGATCACGTGCTCATAGATATCCGTGAGCGTCTCAATGAACATAGGCTCCAGCTCGTCGATTTTCTGCCGGTATTCATTTTCCAGGCTTTCCATAAGACCCTGATACTCGGTCTTTAATGCTTCCGCTTCCTGCATTCCCGCATTATAGCCCTCATCATGACCCGCACTGTAGCCCTCATTTTTTGCGTTCTCAAGTGTTGCGGCGGCATTCTGCTCAGCATCGCTTAAGATAGCCTGAGCCTGTTCATTGGCCTCAGCCACTATACCCTCTGCCTCGGCTCTTGCCGCCGAGAGTATCTCCTCACTTATTTCGGATGGCGGAGGCTGCGGCGGTTCCTCATTTTTCAGGACATTAGAGGGAGCCTCGGCATCCGCCTCTACTCCCTCTTCCTGTTCTCCCACCAGCATTTCGACCCTGTCCGCCACAATGCCTTCCGTGAATTCATCGAATCCGCCTGCATCATTTCCGTTCGCTGCCGGAGGAGAGGTGCTAACGATCTCCTCCATTTTGTCAAGGACAAGACCGTTTGAGTCTATCATAAGTTTTTCCGAGCCCTCAACCTTGACAAAGGCCCGCTTTATCATATTAGACAACTATCTCGTCTCCTCCGCCTCTGGAAATAACGATCTCGGCAGAATCCTCCAGCTTCCTTATGATATTTACGACCTTCTGCTGGGCTTCCTCCACGTCCTTCATTCGAACGGGTCCCATAAAGTCCATATCTTCCTTTATCATAGCCGCCAGACGCTTGGAAAGGTTTCTGAAGATGGCAGCCTGCACCTCTTCATTGGCACCCTTAAGCGCAAGTGCCAGATCACTGTTCTCAACATCCCTGAGCACACGCTGGATGGCACGGTCGTCCAGAAGCAGGATATCCTCGAATACGAACATCTTCTTTCTGATCTCGTCCGCAAGCTCGGGTTCATCGATCTCCAGAGTCTCCATTATATGCTTTTCCGTAGCACGGTCCACGGTATTAAGGATCTCAACAATGGCATCCACACCGCCGACAATGGTGTAATCCTGATTAACAAGAGAAGCAAGTTTTGATTCCAAAGCCTTCTCAACCTCTTTAATGACATCCGGACTGGTCCTGTCCATCTTCGCTATACGCCTAGCCACATCGGCCTGCTTGTCCGGCGGCAGAGCTCCGATGATCATGGCAGACTGGTTGGGGTTAAGGTATGAAAGAATAAGCGCAATGGTCTGGGGATGCTCCTCCTGGATGAAGTTCAGAAGCTGTGAAGGATCTGTCTTCCTCACAAACTCGAATGGCTTAACCTGCAGTGATGCGGTAAACCTGGAGATGACGTCAACCGCCTTCTCCGGTCCGAGAGCCTGCTCAAGGAGCTCCTTTGCATAGCCGATACCGCCCTCCGCAATGTACTGCTGCGCAAGACATACCTGATAGAATTCATTGATAACCGCCTCCTTGACCTGGGGCGTTATCGACCTGGTATTGGCTATCTCCAGTGTTAATTCTTCAATTTCTTCTTCTTTCAGATGCTGAAATATCTTGGAAGATTTTTCCGGTCCAAGTGCAATAAGGAGAACTGCCGCCTTCTGCGTTCCCGTTAACCCCGCCGCAGCACTTGTGTCCATCTTGTTCACGCCGGGTGCAGCAGCGGGAAACGTTCCCGCTGCCTCAGCAGGCAGAGTATTTTCGGCTGCCGCCATTACAACTTACCCCCATTCATCCGAAAGCCAGTTCCTCAGGAGTACTGCCGCAGCCTCCGGATTATTGTCAACAAAACTCTCGATCAAAAGCCGTGCCTCCGACTTCTGCTCCTCCAGATCGATATCCTCCAGGGAAGCCTCCTGGGTGCTGGCCAGAAGGTCGCCAAGCTGTATCTCATCCTGAGGCTCCTCCAAAGCATTTTCTCCCCTCATGGATCTGATAACAACAAAGGCAAGGAGTCCGAGTATCAGGACGATAAGACCTATCATAAGTATGGTCCGCCAGTCGGGAAGTCTGCTCTCCGCAGGCACAAACACCGGCTCCTGGAATGCAACTATCTGGATATTGGCTGCAGGTATCCCCGTGGCCATGGAAACCACGTTCCTCACATCCTCGTCAACCTCCAGCTTGGTGAGATCACTGTTCTCTGCCTGGAAGGCCTCAAAGGTGGTTCCGTCCAGAAGGCCCTGAGCCTGCATTTCATCCTCATTATAGATCACATACCTGATGGCAGTTATTCCGATAGAGCTGGTATCATACTCTATCGCTCCCCCGCCGCCTGTGGTATGGGTTATTGTCTCATTCGGAAGATAATCCCTGCTGGTCTCGTCCGTGGTGGTCGTGGAATTACCGTTATCGGCGTAAACGTAGGTATTATCTCCGTTTGTATCGGTTCCCGGCACCTGTCCGTTTGTATTCTCAGCAGTCTGTGAATAGGTATCCTGATGGGAAAGTACTCCCTGATCCTGCCCCTCTGCCGGAGTGTAGGTGTGCTCGGTGGTCTCTATATCATTCCAGTTCAGATTCAGGTTCGGAACCACCTGAACGGAATCGTAGATCTTCGCACCTACCAGTGCGTCCCTTATCTGGCTCTCAACAAGCTGATCATACTTCTGCTTATAGGAAAGCCTGCTGGATGCGGCTCCCGCACCGGTAGATGAGGAGCTGTCCTCCCCTGAAAAGAGCATATTCCCCTTGGAGTCCATAATGACTATGTTCTCCGTGGTGGCATTTCCGATAGCCGTCGCCATAAACCTTGCAAGTCCGGCTGCGATATCATCGGTCATAGCCTCCGGATTGTCAAGCACGAGCATGGCGCTGGCATAGTTCTCACGATGTTCCGAAAGCAGTGTTCCGTCATTATCCGGAATGCTTAAATTGACCGTTGCGCTCTTGATGTTTTCCTGGGTTTCCAGATCCTTCTCTATATTCTTTTCCAGATAGAGCTGATACCTCTTCTCCTTGTCGGTCTCCGTACTGGAGAAGCCTCCGGAAAAGACGTTGGAGATATCGTATCCCTCCGCGGGAATATTATTGGCACCGAGAAGGATATTCGCATCGCTAAGCTGCTTCTTGTTGATCGAAATGGTCAGTCCGTCGTCGCTGATCTTATAATCCAGCCCGTTTTCATCAAGAAGGTCACGGATCTGGGCTGTCTGGGCAGTATCCTCCGCAACCGCCAGTACCGCATACTTAGGTGCCGAAACCGTCCAGATAAGAACGGTAATGGCAACAACCACCGCTGCACCAACGGAAATTATCAATGTCTTCTGCTTTGTGCTGAACCTGTTCCACCACTCTAGGAACCGTTCAAGCAGTTGTCTGAGTCGTTCCTGCATTTATGTGTCCTTTATACTATGTCATCGTTCCTCACAGAGCTCTGTTTTTTGCGGTACATCCGATATTTTCTCACAGAACTCTGTTTCCTCCGGTACTTCCGACATTTCACGCTGTCGCATGAAAATGCCGCCTTGACGTCAGTCCTCACAGCACTTTGTTTCTTCCGGCACAACCAACATTTTCACGCGTTGCGTGAAAATGTCGCCTTGACGTCAGTCCTTCGGACTGACGTCATATGTCGCCGTGTCCCAACATTTTGCCACTATCGTGGCAAAATGTCGCCTTGTCGTCATTCTTGCTTCGCAAGAATGATGACTAAATCTGCATCTGCATGATCTCTCTGTAGGCTTCGATGAAGCGGTCCCTTAAGGCCACCGTGTACTGCAGGGAAGCCTGCGCCTTTGCCTGGGCGATGGCCAGATCGTGGGTATTCTCCGTGAGTCCCAGTGCCAGCTTGATCTCCTCATCCTCCTGATCCTGCAGGTAGGAATTGGTCTCATTCAGCTGGTTCACGGCACTCTGAAGAAAGCCTCCGAAATTACCCGGATCGGCTATCCTGCCGTTACCGGTTTTTAAGGCCGCATCCTCAATGGCGTCACTTGTAACGTTATATAATTTAGTAATATCCATAATGAGTCTCCAAAGATCTATAAACGATTATCCCGGGAATCTTCCGTCATCATGCCTTACCGATGGTCAGCCCCTGCTGTGCGATAGCCTTTGACGTAGTGAAGGCCGTTGCATTCGCCTCGTAGGCGCGGCTGGCATCTATAAGGTTTGTCATTTCGGTGATGGTATTCACATTGGGATAGAGCACATAGCCGTTCTCGTCCGCATCGGGATGAGCCGGATCATATACCATCTTGTATTCGGAATGTGTATCGTTATAGATTCCGCCGACCTTCACTCCCGCCAGATTTGACTGGGCGTACTTGCTCTGGTTCGAAGCAAGTATGGAATTGAAGGAAGGCTCCGGATTGTTCTTTGTTTCAAAGGTGACCACCTTTCTGGTATAGGGATCACCGTTACTGGTCCTTGTTGTATTGGCATTCGCAATATTCTCGGAGATCACATCCATACGGAGTCTTTCCGCGGTAAGCCCGGATGCGTTTATGCCAAAGCTGTCAAATACTCCCATATTTATCCTCCTCCCTTACTTCTGCGTCACGGAACGGATATTCTGGAATTCCGCCGTGATGCTCTGTGTGAGGCCGTTGTACAAAATATCATTCTTTGCAAGCTCGGCATTTTCAGTATCTATATCCACATTATTTCCGTCCAGTCTGTAGGAATAGCCTTCGGAATCGGTGTACTGCTTACCCCGCAGGCGGTCCATTCTTAGGGACCCCACCTTGTCGTCCAGACTCTCGAATCTCGAGTGCCTTAAGGCTTCCTCCAGATTTGCGGCGAAAGAAACATCCTGTCTCTTATAGCCGGGTGTATCAATATTTGCCAGGTTATTGGCAATGGCTTTATTCCGTAAAGCCGAAGCGTCGGCAGCCTTGTCGAGCACATTGATATAATCGTATATATCAGTTTTTACCATGTCGCACGCCTCCTTTTTAGGAATCAATCTTATGCCATCATAAACCGTAGCCCCGATCCGGCACTACCATAATGACAATTATTCATCTATAATTATAAGGCAAAATACACAAAAGTCAAAGGATGGATAGAATGGCTACACACCCCTTTATACTGCTGTTTTACGCCGTTTCAGGCTTCCTGAACACGATGATCGGCATCTTTCATAAAAAAACAACAGAAAATAATTATTTTATAAATAAATCCTATACCTCTTCCGGGGAAAACGTATTCATTGAGGATCAGAACGAAAAAAAGGAGCTGAGATATGGCTCGAAAAGCTTTGCACATTCGGGCTGCGGGGCAGCTGCCGTGTATAACGCCCTAAAGATACTCGGTCACCCCCTCCCCCTCGCGGATATCATCCGCCATTTCGAGGGTCACGGGGCATCATTCTTTGCCGCCTTCGGCACTGCACCCCAGGCAGCAGCAAAATATTTACGAAGCCTCGGCTTTTTTGTGGAAAATACCTCAAACAGGAAAAAATTTAAGGAGCTTGCAGAATGCTCGGATGTGATGATATTTACGATAATGAATAACCGCAGCAGCTTAAGACGCATGCTGCACACAATGTGTATAGAACGGATCCCGGAAAATCCTTCCGTTTCCTTAGAAGGTTCATCCCACCGCTTCACTGTCCACAACTCCCATGGAAGATCTGAGAATTATGTAAACTTTGATGAGATGATGTTGCACCTGGGTGACGGCAGCGGCCTCGCCGATGGCGTATATATGGCGGGGGTCAGGAAATGTTGACCTGACCTGCTTTAGCTCAGCCGCGGAACCGTCCTCCAGGGGTCAGTTCCGCCTTTCATTCTACAACAGATCCCGTTTCGCATATTGTTCTAATTCACATGCAATCGGTTCAAGAGCAGTATTCCTTTATATATTCATTAAAAAACGGAAGTGCGAGGGAGATATACGCCTGTCTCGCGTTTATTATCCCACGCCTTAAAAGCCTGTCCCTGTAAACAGAGTAATTTCCCGGTTTGTCCATAAGCGCCGTTATTTCACTCCGTTTGTACTCCTCCTTATCCGTAAGAAGACGCGCCATTTCCCGGTCAGCTTCTGTCAATTCCTCCCAGATCTTTTCGTATGAATAGGCAAATAATTCTGTTTTCAGACTCTCTATTATGTCCTCTGTCCCGTCGCTCTTCTTTTTCCTGAACCACAGTATCCCGAGTTCCTGAAAAGCATAAGCATAACCTTTAGTGACTGCCGACAGTTTTTTTGCGAGATCTATTCCGATATCCAATCTGATTTTGTACATTTCGGACATTCTGACGCTGTTAAGTGCTTCAGTCTTAACCGTGGAAGCCCGTCTGAAGAAAGTAAGATTTTTTACGTTGGATAACTGCTCTATATTTTCGTACAGTCCCGTACATACCAGATACACCGGATATCCCGCTCTTAGCCATTTCCCGAATTCCGATGCAAATACTACCATGTCCGGAGTCTTTGAAACCTCATCAACTCCTATCATTATTTTCTTTTTCTGTCCGGCTGCTTCTTTAAGCAAACGATCCAGCTCTGCACCTATATCGAAGATCTTTTCAGATTTTTGTTCCGATATTCCGATACCTGCCCCACTCCCCAAAATATTGGCTGAAACAGTTAAGCCTGTTCCGCTTTTTTTCTTTTTGATAAAGGGCTCCATATAAAGCATTGAGGCAAATTGCATAAGCATATCCCTGGCCGGTGTCAGTCTGTACACAAGCCATCCGTCATTCCTCCGCTCATTCGTTCCGAACTCTTCTTCGATCTTGGCAAGCAGCACAGTTTTCCCGGATCCTCTGACCCCGGTTATCTTATATACTGACTCCGACGGGACATCATAGCTGAAATTCTCGATTATCTCCTCTGTCTGAGAGGTTGGAATATATGTATAGTCCGGTATTTTGCTGAATGTGGTGGTAAAAGGATTCTGCATTTTATACTTTTTCAATTCCTTTATAACTTTTTATACTTTTCTATACATTTTATACTTTTTTATACTTTTTTTCAAGACGAAGCTCCCTTCCCTCTTTCTCCGCCGGGAGGGTTTCCCTTACCCTCCCCGGGCTTACCCTGCAGTGGGTTTCCCTGCGGCGGGTTTCCGTTTCCGTCCGGCGGGTTGCCCTGCGGTGGGTTGCCTTTTCCCCGCAGCCCGTTACCGGAAATGCTTCCCCCTTCAGGCGGGTTTCCCTTTCCTTCCGGCGGGTTTCCCTGTCCCGGCATTCCGTTACGGGAAACTCCGCTCCCGCTCTTTATTTCGATTGCTTCGCCGCTGTACTCCGAATCTTCCTTGTATTCATCCCCGTCAATATAGAGCTTGTGGCCGTTCAGATCTATAGCGTCCATATCACAGGTAAGAGAGGTGATAAACGAATCAGCGGTAAGCGTCCATTTGGAGCCGTCCTTCAGCTCCACATACACCTCCCCGGCCTCTCCGCCGGTATTCACTGTACCCGTGAATTCGGAGCCGTTTGAAAGATAGAGATTCAAAGCAGAAATATCATCAACCACAATATCGCCGTTTATCTCCTGGGTGTCGGCATACAGATTAACCTTGCCGCCGTTTTCTCCTTCGTTTCCCCAGCCTGCGGCAGCAGCTCTCAGGAAGGCCCCGCCTCCGCGGTTGGATATGTCCGCATTATTCAGGCTGATATCCGCTACGGTATTATTTACGAAGAATACGTCGCCGCTCATATTGGTAAGACTTCCGCCGTTCATCGAAAATTCCGCCTTTCCCTGATCGGCATCGCCCGACATCGACTGATATATCATCACAGCCTTGAAATTATCCGACTTGTCGCTGTTATGCTTATTATTGTCCGCGGTAAGCGTCACATTATTAAGGGTGACGCTGTTCTTTCCCTCCACCACGATCCCTTCGGATGTAGTGGAGTTAAGCTCCGCATCATTTACCGTGATATCGGCGGTGGAATAGACCGCAGGGGATCCGCTTCCGTCCGCAGAATAGCTTCCTCCCGTCACGTTGACCGTTCCGCCTCCCCTGTCCGAACGTATGGCGGCAGAGGAATTTCCGGTGGTATGAACCGTAAGGTTCTCCGCATTCATGGTTCCTCCGCCGGTGGTCATTATGCCTCCGGAGCAGTTACCGTCAGTAAGTATCACCGAGTCGGAAATATTAACGGTTGTTCCTTCGCCATAGCTGAAAACGGCATTTGCGTGGGTTCCGCTTGTATTAACCGAGATATCGCTTAGGTTCAAGGTTGCTCCGTTGGTTGCAAATACAGCGGAATTCTCACCGTAGAAATCGGCTTCGTCGCCCTCGGAGTCGCCGGTTTTCTGGATCTTTAGCTCGCTGTATGAAGCATCCTCTCCGTCTGCCGTGATCACATGCTCACCATCGGCAGAGCTTTCCATTAGCTCGTATGCATCTGTATCTTTTATTTCCCCGGAGCCGTCGTCTGCCACGTTTTCCTCTGTATCCTCGGTAACCACTCCGGTATCCGCCCTTACTGCTGCCGCAGAAGGGAGCCTTCCGTCGGCGCAGGCGGTACCCGTAGTGCTTGCAAAAAATATGACGGCTGCAAGAAGTGCAGCGTTTTTATTGATTCTTTCTTTACTCATTATCTGACCTCGACTTTCTATGACTTTTTGCGGACGAAATCGGAAACTGTCCGCATAAACTCCGCGTTCCGCGGAGTACGCTCCCGCCTTCGGCGAGACAAAGCTCCTTCGGGATTCATCCCCGACAAGAGCAATGATATCGAAAAAATCTGTTTAAAAAATGTTTGAACTGTGTCTTTTTTGTGAGCAGTACTGATATGAGGCGGAATATAAAGAACCTTCGGGCTCCGTCCTCAGAATGACAAAGGCAGCTTTGCCTGCACTGTATTCAACAGTGCCCCGCCTTGCTGAAAACGGATAAAAAACCCGCAGGTCGGGAAGAGTTCCCGAAGACCTGCGGGCCAAGTTAATTTTCATATGTCATCTGCGTTTCAGCAGATTATCACTTTGAATACTTACACTTTTTCTATGTTTCTCGTGGCGATAACGTCAACTCCCGTGCCTGCAACATTACTTACCACAACGTCGCCTATATGCTTCGGAGCTGTAACATCGGCAGCGTCGATATCCTTCATAACCTCGAAGATCTTGTCCTTCGGGATATCGTTCTTCGTCTTAACGGAAAGACGGGGCTTGTCGCCATCCTTTATCACTACCGTGCTGGTCACGATACGGGTGGGATTTGTAACCTCCTTACGGGCGTAGATATCACCCTTCTGGCAGGTATTTCCCTCCACACTTATAACTTCGCCTTTTTCCATCTGAACCGTTATCAGACACCCCATGGGGCAGCCGATACAGGTAAGTTCTTTTGTTGTCATCTCTCTGCCTCCTTATTCCTTCTCTATCTTTATGGTAATAGTCTTGAGATCCGGGTATTCTGAAAGCTTCTTCTTCTGGAGAATAACCTGCTCCATCTCACCGGGAGCCATTATCCTTTTCTGATTATGCATCACGCGCTCATCATCAAAGTAAACGCTCACATAGGAATCCTGGAACACTGCCCCCACACGGAAGCGGACTGTAAGGAGATCGTCCATCCTGTCTGTATCCAGAGTGCAGGGAACGGTATAGCGCGCGCCCTCTGTGGCAACAAGCTTAATGGGCTCCTTGTCGCTCTTCTTCTCACCCTCCTTAACGAACTTCGATGCGTTCTCTCCGGCCTTCTTTGCTTCCTCGGAAACAAAGTCAACCAGATCGTGTACGTGAAGCACGTTTCCGCAGGCAAATACACCGGGGATACTGGTTTCCAGAGACTCGTTCACAACAGGTCCGCTGGTAACGGGATTAAGCTCTACGCCCGCACTCTTTGAAAGCTCGTTCTCCGGGATAAGTCCGCAGGAAAGAAGGAGCGTGTCACAGGTGTATCTCTCCTCCGTACCGGGGATAGGCTTCATATCCGGACCAACCTCGGCGATGGTCACGGCGGAAACCCTTTCCTTGCCCTCAATGTTAACAACGGTATGCGAGAGCTTAAGAGGAATTCCGAAGTCGTCCAGACATTGAACTATATTTCTCTTCAAACCGCCGGAGAAGGGCAGAAGCTCTGCAACGACCTTTACCTTTGCGCCTTCAAGTGTCATACGGCGTGCCATTATAAGTCCGATATCACCGGATCCGAGGATAACGACCTCACGTCCCGGCATATAGCCTTCAATATTAACAAGGCGCTGAGCCGTACCTGCGGAAAAAATACCTGCCGGCCTGTAGCCCGGGATATTTAAGGCTCCTCTCGGCCTCTCTCGGCAGCCCATTGCGAGAACGACCGCACCGGCCTTTATCTCAAACATTCCGTCGGTCTTGTTCATAGCTGTAACGACCCGGTCAGGGGAAATATCCATAACCATTGTATTCAGCTTGTACTCGATCTTCTCGTCGAAAACCTGCTTCATAAAGCGGTACGCATACTCGGGACCGGTGAGCTCCTCCTTGAAGGTATGGAGACCGAAGCCGTTATGTATGCACTGATTGAGGATTCCCCCAAGCTCATGGTCACGTTCAAGGATGAGGATCGACTGTGTTCCGGCTTCTCTTGCAGCCACTGCAGCAGCAAGACCCGCAGGACCTCCGCCTACGATAACAATATCATAAGTCATCATTATGCTTCTCCTCCTTTCCCGGCCTTTGTACGCTCAGGAGCGATCACCGACTTGCCGCCGCTCTTTGTGATCTTCTCAATCGGAATACCAAGCTCGCGGTTTATTATCTCCATAACCCTCGGTGAGCAGAAGCCTGCCTGACATCTTCCCATTCCGGCTCTGGTACGTCTCTTCACACCGTCAAGTGAGCGTGCTCCGAGAGGACGTCTCATAGCATCCAGTATCTCTCCTTCGGAAATGGACTCGCAGCGGCAGATGATCTGGCCGTATGCGGGATCCTTCTTGATGAGCTCATTTCTCTCTTCTACGGACATATTGGAGGGATTCAGTATACCCTTTCGCTTTCCGTTCCAGTTTGCCTTCTTTTCGGGCTTTGCAAGATCGCAGACGATGCCTGCAACCATCCTTCCGATGGCGGGGCTCGATGTAAGTCCCGGTGACTCGATACCCGCGCAGTCAATGAAGCCCGGAGCCTCCTTAACTTCGCCGATAACGAATTCGTGGTTGTCCTCATGGGCACGGAGTCCTGCAAAGCTTGTGATGACCTTTCTCGCAACCGGAAGGTTCTTTACATGCATTCCGGCCTTTTCGATAAGATCGTTGATGCCGGCAGCAGTTGTGGCTGTAGCCTCCTTATCCTCAATGTCTATGGCGGTGGGACCTACTATTAGGTTTCCATGGATGGTCGGTGAAACCAGCACGCCCTTACCCAGCTTCGTGGGCTGGGGGAATATTGTCTTTGAAACAAGATTTCCCACTTCCTTGTCGAGAAGGCAGTAGTCACCGCGTCTCGGAGTGATGTGGATCTTCTTGTCTGCAACCATATTGTGGAATACGTCGGAGTAGATGCCAGCAGCATTTACAACGTACTTTGTCTTGTATTCGCCGTTATTCGTGCGGATATGCCATATACCGTCTTCATCACGCTTTAAGGTCTCCGCCTCCGTATTAAAGAAGAAATCAACGCCGTTCATAGCTGCATTCTCTGCCATAGCGATATTCAGCATGAAAGGGCAGATGATCCCGCCGGTCGGAGCGTAGAGAGCCGCGCAGGCCTCGTCCGCAAGATTGGGCTCCATTTTGTGGAGCTCCTCCTTATTGAGAAGCTTCAGCTCCTTGACACCGTTTGCGATACCTCTGTCATAGAGCTCCTGTAAACCGCCCTTTTCCTCTTCATGTATGCAGACAACGAGAGAGCCGTTTCTCTCGAAGGGTATGTCCAGGTCTTTGGCAAGTTCTCCCATCATTTCATTTCCCTCAACATTGAGCTTTGCCATAAGGGAACCCTCGGCTGCATCAAAGCCTGCATGCACAATGGCACTGTTTGCCTTACTTGTTCCGGAGCAGACATCCTCGCCCTTTTCAAGCACACAGACGTTCAGGTCATACTTTGAAAGCTCACGAGCCGTGGCACTTCCGCTGACGCCTGCTCCGATTATGATACAATCGTAAGTCATAGTCATTCCTTTCTTAAATTACAACATCTTTTTAAAAAACGGCAACAGAGCCTGATGCTTCCGTCGCCGTTTTTCTCCACTCAATCAGCAATCAATATTTGATTTTACCGAAAATAACCAAACCTCATCCAACGAATACTGCCATATGAAGGAGAGATGCTACGATACCGCCGCAGATAGGTGCGATAAGGGGTATCCAGCCATAGCCCCAGTTGGGATCCTTGTTGCCCTTATTAGGTCCGAGAAGCTGATAAGCAAAACGGGGAGCTGAATCTCTTGCAGCATTCATTGCGTATCCTGTAAGTCCTCCGAAGGAAGCACCGCAAGCTACGATTACACCGTAAACGAGTACCCAGGAAAGTCCTGAATCACCGCAGTTAGCGGGAATAGAAGCAAGTGTGAATACAAGGATGAAGGTAGCAACGAACTCTGAAAGGAAGTTGAGTCCGGGATTCGGGATGGACGGTCCTGTGCAGAAGCAGCCGCGAACAGTTGCATCATCATCCGTAGCCTTGATGTGATCTGCGAAGAGAACCATAAGGATAGCTGCGCCTACGAAGCCGCCGAGCATCTGGGCGATGATGTAGCCGGGAACAAGATTCCAGGCAAGACCGCCACGGATAGCAGCGCCGATGGTAACAGCGGGATTAAAGTGAGCACCTGACATTGCACCAAAGGTGAATGCAGGAACCATAACTGCCATTCCCCATCCGATAAGGATGTAAACAGCGCCGCCGCCCTTAAAACCAGACTTTTCAAGATTTACGTTACAACATACACCGTCACCTAAGATAACCAGAATAGCTGTTCCAATAAACTCAGCAATATAAGCCTGCATAAACTAAAACCTCCTTATTTTGTGAAATATGATCCGGCCTGCTCTAACAGACCATCGTTTTCTGCCCCCGCCGGAGCATCAGGCACTCCGGCGGAGAACAGCGAAAACCTTAATTGATTATTTTGCCCAGTTACGGGTTGCGTTAACTGCCTGCTTCCAGCCCTTGATCTTGGCATCTCTGTCGGCATCAGTCATTTCGGGCTTGAATTCTCTGTCTATAGCCCAGTTCTTGATAACGTCATCCTTGCTTGCCCAGAAGCCGACTGCAAGACCTGCGAGGTAAGAAGCACCCATAGCGGTGGTCTCAACACATACAGGACGATGAACGGGAGCATTGATGATATCTGACTGGAACTGCATAAGGAAATTGTTCTTGCAGGCTCCGCCGTCAACCTTAAGAGCATTGAGCTTAACTCCCGATCCGTCTTCCATGGCTGCCAGCACGTCATTTGTCTGAAGTGCAAGAGACTCAAGTGTAGCACGGATGATGTGATACTTGTTTACGCCACGGG
>JAFTEC010000047.1 GCA_017453865.1 Lachnospiraceae bacterium | reverse complement strand
CCGGGATGGCATTTCTCATATAAATATAGTGGATTTTCTGCTTGGAAAGAAAGAACTTATGCTGACTTAGTGCCACAAATTAAGAAAACAACCTAAATTGTGGCACATAAATTGCAAATGGGTGAATAAGCCGGTGAACGGCGGTTATGAGAGAGATACAGGTTCGTTTTTTATCTGTAATTGCGTGATATCGACAATGTAATATAAGTATATTCCAATAAAATGGAATAAAGTGTTCCAAAATCTTCGGATTTCGGGGTGAGCCCTGGTTTTATAGAATATTGGCATAGACTATTCCAATTATGAGGAGGAATTTGGAATGGATATGTAATTTCACTTTCGAATAGGGGATGCCACATATTGTGACATCCCTATTATCTTACTTAACCATAGGCGATACCGCATTATCCTGAGCAGAAAATCATTCTGTTGTAGATTCTCTTGACGCTTAATGACAATCCCCGTATAATATCTGAATTATGGCGTTTTGATTTCAGCGCGTTACCATTTTACTTTGGGAAAGTGACAGGAGCTATGCAGGTTTATAAGAAAATAATGGGGATAATTACATTGATAGAAGAGGTGGCATTAGCCCTTGCTTCTATTCTGGTACTGGGGCTCACCTTCGGGAACGTGGTGGCTAGATACGTGTTTCATCATTCCTGGGGTTTTGCGGAGGAGATCGTTGTTGCCGTATTCGTGCTTATTTCACTGCTTGCTGCGGGAGTAGCAGCCGGAACCGGAGACCTCGTGAATCTGGCACTTCTGCCGGAGCACGTCGGACCGGGTGCAAAGAAGGTGCTGAAGGTTATTTCAACCATTATCGGTGTGATCTACTCACTGATACTTGCCTGGCAGGGCTACGGGCGTATGACGGCAGATCATACATTCAGTCCGATCCTGCATATAAGTAAGAGTTTTTTCTGGGCTTTCGTGGTGGTCGGAGGCATTTCACTTGCCCTTCACTTCATAGAAAACTGCATTGATTTCTGCGTCTCAGGTCCTGAGGGAAGGGAGGAAAAGGCATGATAGCTGCGATCCTCTTTATTTCATTCTTTATTATGCTGATAATCGGGCTGCCGATAGCCATATGCCTTGGCATGAGCTCGGCGATCACCGTCCTTTTCGCATCGGCTTTAGACCCGAAGTTCTCAATGCTTGACTTAAGCATCATAGCTACCAATACCTACACGGGTACCGCGAAATTCCTGCTTCTTGCCATACCCTTTTTCGTGCTTTCCGGAAATATAATGGCAAAGGCCGGTATCTCGACCCGGCTTGTAAGCTTTATAGATGACTGTGTGGGGCATGTAAAGGGCGGAATGGCAATAGTCTGTGTCATTGTTGCCTGCTTCTTCGGCGCTATCTCAGGATCCGGACCCGCTACGGTTGCGGCACTCGGAGCCGTTCTGGTTCCCACAATGATAGAGTCGGGCTTTTCTCCGGCGTTCTCGGAGGGACTAATGGCCACCTCCAGCTCCATTGCCATAGTCATACCGCCTTCGATCGCCTTTGTGGTCTATGCGTCCATTGCAAACACTAATGTGGGTGAAATGTTTATGGCGGGCATAATTCCCGGAATACTTATGGGAGTGGCCCTTGCAATAGTTGTTCTTATCGAGGTCGGGAGAAAGGGCATAAAGCCGGCACACGAAAAGAGAAGCTGGAGGGAGCGTATAAAAAGCTTTAAGGAGGCTTTCTGGGGTCTTCTGATGCCGGTCATCATCCTTGGCGGTATCTACGGAGGGATCTTTACTCCCACCGAGGCCGCTGCCGTATCCGTTATCTACGGCCTTATAGTGGGTATGTTCATCTATAAGGAGGTAAAGCTTAAGGATCTCTTCGGAATAATGGTGGATTCGGCAAAGACCACGGGAGGGATAATGCTTATCGTGGCTTCAGCCTCCCTCTTCTCATACTGCTGCACACTTTTCGGGATATCCCAGGCAGCACAGGCGGTTTTGACCGGTGTATCCGCGAACAAGGTGATCTTCCTTATAATCGTAAATGTCATTTTCCTTATTGCAGGATGCTTTATAGACGCAAATTCGGCAATGTATATCTTTATACCCATAATGCTGCCGGTTGCGCTGAAGCTTGGCTATGATCCGATCGCATTCGGAATAGTAGCCACCGTCAATCTGGCTATCGGACAGGTGACACCCCCTGTTGGCGTGAACCTCTTCGTAGCCATGGGATTAAAGATCAGAGACGCAGCTTCCTCAGAAAAAGATGGAAGCGAGGTTTATCATAAAGTAACTTTACCTATGATCTCAAAGGCAGTGGTACCTATGATAATAGCGTCCCTGATAGTGCTGCTCCTCGTTACCTATGTTCCCGGAGTCAGCCTTATATTTAAGCATGTGTAGTCAGAAAGGGAGGAGTTATTGATGAAAAAAGCATTGTCTGTACTGCTTACAATGGCAGTAGCGGTTTCCATGACGGCCTGCGGAGGTGCGGCTCCGGCGGCCTCGGGACAGGAAGCTGCTGCACCTGCCGCGGCCTCGGCGGGAGTCGATTATCAGGACTATGAGGCTTCGGACCGCTTTGTTGCTGCAACTGAGGCGGCAAAATATGAAGGAAGTGACGAGTGGCCGGAAACCACCTGGAACTTTGACTGTTCCACAGGAGATACATCCACCTGGGCTCAGGCCGGTTATTACTTTAACGCGCTTATGCAGGAATCCACCGGCGGAAAGGTGCGTGTTGCGGTATACGCCGGAGAACAGCTCACAAACGGTGATCAGGTTGCGGGGATTCAGTCCCTTATGGACGGAAACACCATACAGGTTTCCCTTCATTCGAACCTAATCTATGCAAACTTTGACCCCAGATTCAACGTTGTCTCGCTTCCCTATATCTTCAGTAATTATGATGATGTGGATAGGGTTATGGCAGGAGAGGGCGGAGACAATCTCAAAGGCGTTCTTTCCGAGTACGGCCTTAAGTGCGAGGGTATCGCGGAGAACGGCTTCAGGCAGATTACAAATTCAAAGAAGCCGATCACCAATGTTTCAGATCTTTCCGACATAAAGATGCGTATATGCTCAAATGACCTCTGTGCAGAGGTTTATAAGGAATGGGGCTGCGACGCCTCGGTTATGAACTGGGCAGAGACCTATACCGCTCTTCAGCAGGGTACGGTCGACGGAGAGGAAAATCCGGAGACTGCCATCGCTTCGGCTTCGGTTCAGGATGTGCAGGATTATATCTCCCTCTGGAATGCATATTATGACTGCCTCTTCTTCTGCATCAACCAGGGAGCCTATGACAGCTTCACCGATGAGCAGAAGGCTGTTATAGATGCAAACGCCGCAAAGGCTGTTGAATACCAGAAGACCATTAACCGTGAGAATGTTGAGGCACTTGTTTCCGAGTGGAAGGAAAACGGTGCAATGGAGGTCACACCTCTTGATGCCATCGACTCCGATTCCTTTAAGAATGCGGCTTCGGGTGCTGTTGACTGGTATACGGAGCAGCTTGTTTCCCAGAAGGGAATGAGTGAGGAGGACGCAAAGGCATATGTAGCTGCCTTTACCTCATAAGCTTGAGAAAAAGGATTATGCGGGCGGTCTCCCTTAAGGGAGGCCGTTTTTTTTGCTATATCACTTTCTTTCTGTGGTAGAATAGGGATAAGAAGAAAGGATGGATTATGAATGATGCTATAGAAAAAAGGAAGGAGCTCTTCCTTACATTTGCAAAGATAGGACTTTTCACCTTCGGCGGCGGATATGCGATGATACCTATCATGGAAAGGGAGACTGTCGAGAATAAAAAATGGATAAGCGGTGAGGAGCTTTTGGACATAATTGTGATAGCCGAGTCGACTCCGGGCCCCATTGCAATAAACGCCGCAACCTTTATAGGGAAGAAGGTCGGGGGCTTCACGGGGGCGCTCTTCGCAACCCTGGGGGTTGTGCTGCCCTCATTTTTTATCATTCTCGCGGTGTCATACTTTTTTGAAGCCTTCAGGGAGATAAGTGTCGTACGCTATGCTTTCTGGGGGATAAGGGCGGGAGTCCTCGCGCTGATACTCAAGGCCCTTTATTCGATGTTTAAGAAATGCTCACAGGATATCCTCTCATATAGTATAATCCTGCTGTCTGCGGCGGTGGTCCTTATGTTTAATGTAAACGTTATGATCGTTATAGCAGTCTGTGCGGTTATCGGCATTGTAAGCTCTGCACTAAGGAGAGAAACAGAATGATAATAACGGAACTCTTCCTTGCTTTTTTCAGGATAGGATTATTTACATTTGGCGGCGGTTACGCAATGATACCGCTTATAAGGTCTGAGGTTTTATCACATGGATGGGCCGAGACCGAAGATATCATCAATTTTATTGCGGTAAGTGAGAGTACGCCCGGACCCTTTGCCATCAATATGGCGACCTTCATAGGGAGCACGACGGGCGGAGTAGTGGGGGCTGCGGCAGCGACCCTGGGGGTTGTGCTGCCTTCCTTCCTTGTTATCCTGCTGGTTTCCGGGGTCTATGACAGATTTAAGAAGAGCAAAGTGGTGAAGGGCGCCATGCAGGGCTTAAGACCCGCGGTGGTAGGATTGATCCTTTCAGCCCTGATATCACTGGGCATCGAGGTATTTAAGCCCGGGGAATACGGGGGACTTATACCTACCGTTATAGGCATCCTTATTTTTTCTGTTATGATCATTCTCGCATTAAAAAAGAAGAGTCCCATTCTTATAATCCTTCTCTCCGGAGCCGTCGGGATAATAAGCGGGTACTCACTCGGGCTGTAGCTGAAATTACTAAGCTAAACGAAATTATGATATACTTTGACTTGATCCGAGTCGAAATCTGAGCAGGAGTGTTTTAAGTATCTCCGTTAATGAAAATGAGATCGTCGAAAGCTTTTTCGAGCTTGGGGATGAGGAAATGGCGGAGACCCTTAAAGGGTACGGGTTTTCGATGGGGAAAAAGACGGATGAGTGCTTATCGATCACTCTGGGTGAGATAGCGGAAACAGAGCTTGGAAAGAAGAAAAAGCTTCCGGAGCATATTGGGAATATCGGAGATCTTTCCGTTCTTCAATTCAGAGATGCCGTTAAGCAGATCATGTTTAAGGGCCATATGGGTATTCTCGAGGATATCCCCTATCTTCCAAAGAGCTGGTTTGACAACAGCATATCAGCCTGTGTATGCTCGGGCGGAAGGATACCGGGGCTATTCCTGATACGTAAGACCCCCTCCGGGATCTTAATACCGGTACTCTTTTTTGCCTACGGTCCCGAATCTAATAAGGATCTTTTGTATATGATCAGGTATTCGGTTCAGAAGGCATTGGAGCTGTACCCCCCCCGGAGACAGATAGGCTCTCGGAATTCTAAGCCCTTTTCGTTGCTATATTTCTTCGTATCCATTTTTTCAAATCCCCCCAAATTCCCCGAAAAAGTTCATATTAGGGGTTGACAAATATCCCAAAATGTGCGGCCCGCCTCGCTGTTTAT
>JAFTEC010000046.1 GCA_017453865.1 Lachnospiraceae bacterium | reverse complement strand
CTTTCTTCCGTTCCTGAACTGTACCGGAGTCATTCCGTAGCGCTTCTTAAACTGCCGGTTAAAATGCTCGACACTCGGATATCCCACGTTTTCGGCAACTCTCTCAACCTTCATATTTCCGTTTTTAAGGAGGGTGCAGGCTTTCTTCAGCCTTATCTTCTGCAGATTCTCGCTGAAGGTCGCTCCCGACTGCTCCTTTATGTACTTGGAGAGATAGGGCTTTGAAAGATAAAATTCCTTCGAGAGATCATCAAGCGTCACGGAAAGATAGTTTTCCTGTATGTAATTCATGATCTCGGTTATCCTCCTGTCCCTGTCGGAATCCTCACCCTTAAGGAGCTCCAGCTGGTTAACCGCCACACAGAGGGCATTGATGGAGGACTTTATGATATCCTCATCTATTCCGACGCCCCAGTACTTCCGTCCGTTGCAGGTTATGCCCACATAGGTGCAGGCCTTACTGGAGGAACCGCGGCTTAAGGCATGCTCCTCATAGATCGAGAGCTCATAGGAGATATCGAAGTAGGACTTTATCGCGTTGCTTACCGAGTCCAGGCGTCCGTTACCGTTTGCAACCACCACCACATCCTGTCCGTTCTGCCGTATGGTGGTCTTTGTGAGGATACCGTCCTTCTGCTGCTCGAAATGGCATTCCGGAATAGAGAAGATCCCGTCGTTATTTATATATTTATCCTCAAAGATATGATATACACGCTCGGGTGAAAGCTCCGCATGCTCGCGGTCTGAAATACCCTTTACGGTATAGCCCACATCCTCCTGCATCTCCTTCGGCACCTGCATGCCGTAATTGGTCTTCAGGATAAAGCTTACGCCGCCCTTTCCGGACTGTGAATTTATCCTTATCACATCCCCGTCGTACTCTCTTCCTAAATCCTTCGGGTCAACGGGAAGGTAGGGCACGCTCCAGGGCCTGTCCATATGATGCTTTCTCCAGGTGAAGCCCTTTGCAATGGCATCCTGATGGGAGCCCGAGAAGGCTGTGAAGACAAGGGCTCCGCCATAGGGCTGCCTCTCATGTATCCTCATTCTGGTAAGCCTTTCGTAAGTCTCGCCGATAGATGTGATATTTGAAAAATCAAGCTTACTGTCAACGCCGTGTGTAAACATATTCATGGCAAGCGTCACTATGTCCACATTACCGGTTCTTTCCCCGTTTCCGAAAAGCGTCCCCTCTATCCTGTCAGCACCGGCAAGGAGTCCGAGCTCTGCATCGGAGATCCCGCAGCCCCTGTCATTATGCGGATGAAGTGAAAGGACCACGGCGTCACGGTATTTTAAGCTGTTACTTATACACTCGATCTGGGTTGCAAATACGTGCGGCATCGCGTTCTCCACCGTGGTCGGGATATTTATTATCACCTTATTGCTCTTCTTCGGCTTCCAGACGTCAAGCACCGCGTTGCACACATCAACAGCGTACTCGACCTCGGTTCCGGGAAAGCTCTCGGGGGAATACTCGAATGAAAAATCACCCTCCGTCTCATCCGCAAGGCGCTTTAAGAGCTTCGCTCCGTCAACGGCGATCTGCTTTATCTCCTCCTTGCTCTTTTTGAAGACCTGCTCCCTCTGAGCCACGGAGGTGGAATTATAAAGGTGGATTATGGCCTTCGGAGCTCCCTTAACAGCTTCAAAGGTCTTTTTTATGATATGATCCCTGGCCTGGGTCAGGACCTGCAGTGTCACGTCCTCCGGCACCATCTTTCTTTCGATAAGGGTTCTCGCGAATTTATATTCAGTTTCCGATGCTGCGGGGAAGCCTATCTCTATTTCCTTGAAGCCGATACGAATGAGCATCTCAAAGAATTCCAGCTTTTCTTCAAGGCTCATCGGCTCTATCAGAGCCTGGTTCCCGTCACGGAGATCCACGCTGCACCAGATCGGCGCCTTTGTGATATGGTCCTTCTTCGCCCACTCGTAGGTAGGCTTCTTCGGCATAAAGTACTGGATCTTGTATTTTTCCCTGTTTATCATATTTCCCTCCGGTCATTGACTGTTACTCACGGTTTTCCTGTAATCCGTTGACGAATCCGATCCTAAAGCTGTCGGGGAAAAGCCTGATATCTTCTAATAATAATAGTCAATTTATTTGATGAATGTTATTATAGCACTCATTACTGATTTGCACAGGGATAATTTTAATCTAATTTATTGATCTTTTTTATTCTCTTACCAGATCCCTTATCCAGATCTTCTTTTTCAGCATTATGAAACCGATCAGAACCTTTATGGAATCAAGCGCCAGCACTGCGGTATAAATGATCTCGATACTGCAGGAGGTATAACGGGAGAGAATGAAGGCTGCGGGCCAGGATACAAACCACAGAAATACCGAGTCAAAGATAAAGGTGATGACTGTCCTGCCGCCTGACCTTATGGTAAAGTACGCACTGTTTAAGAAGGCTTCCATCGGAAGATAAAACGCCGCAATGCATATGAATTCCGCGGCAAGCTTTTTTATTTCCTCTCCGGTATTGTAGAATTCCGGAAAAAGCGGTGCCATTATAAACTGAATAACCCCGAGTACGACTGAGACCGCTATGGAAAAAGCGATCAGACGGTTGTCTGTTTCCACAACATGCGACACATCACCGGAGCCCAGGATCTGTCCAATCATGATAGCCACCACATTGCCCATTGAGATCACAAACACTTTAAACAGATTGATAATGGTGCTGGAGATATTGAAGGCCGCGACCACGCTAAGTCCCCGTATGGAGTAGCACTGGGTAAGGGCGGCAATACCCATTGACCAGAAGAACTCATTTAAGAATAAGGGAGTCCCCATTATAAGGATCTTAAGCGCCAGTGATGAGGGTATGGAAAAGCCCCTGTATAAGCCCACCGCGAATGGATTCTTTTCTCTGTTCAGATGTGTCCAGAGCACCACGATCAGAAGCTCGACCATACGGGAGGTTACGGTTGCGATGGCAGCGCCCTCGACTCCGAGGACCGGCGCACCGAAATTACCAAATATCAGAACATAGTTCAGAAAGAGATTTACGCATACGGCTATGACCCCTGCACTCATTGGTACCAGGGTCTCTCCGCATTCACGCAAGGTCCCCGAATAGCACTGGGTGACCGCAAAGGGCAGTAGACCAAATATCATCACATTGAGATAGAGAGTCCCGTACCTTAATGTGGAAGCCGCGTCAATACTTTCCCCCTGCTCATGGAGATAGAGGGATATGAGCTGATCCTTGAAAAATATAAAGATTAGGGCACCCGCTGCAGATAACACCACTGCCTCCAGAAGCTTGAAGCGCAGGGTATGGCGTACCCCCTCCGTATTCTTCTGTCCCACGTACTGCGCGGTAAATATACCGGCTCCTGATATCGCACCGAAAATTCCGAGATAAAATACAAAGAAAAGCTGGTTTATGATGGCAACACCGGACATCTCCTCCGTTCCGATCCTGCCCACCATAATATTATCCAGAAGGCTTACAAAATTCGTTATGCCGTTCTGGATAATTATTGGTATCGCTATTGTGAGTACTCTTTTATAAAAGGCTCTGTCACCGATGAATCTTTTCATATTTTTGTCATCCTGAGCGAAGCGAGGGATCCTTTCCAAACACTTCCATACATCTTTCCAGTATCCCGTTCATGGCAGCTATGGCGATGCCGTAATTCACTATAGGAACCTGCGCCTCCACCGCCTTTTTTATCCTGAATCGCATTTCCGCTTCGTTTAGCATGCAGCCTCCGCAGTGGACTATAAGTGAATACGTTTTTAACTCCTCCGGGAAGCCGGTTCCCGATGTAAAGGAAAATAAAGGCTCTCCTCCGCAGTACTCCCTTATCCATCCCGGAAGCTTTACGCTTCCTATGTCATTACACTGCCGGTGGTGGGTGCAGCCCTCGGAAATAAGGACCCTGTCACCGTCCCGAAGCTTTTTCAGAGCATCCGCCCCCTCCTTCAACGTAAAAAGGTCGCCCTTATATCTTGCAAAAAGCATCGAGAAGCTTGTAAGGAAAATATCCTTGGGAACTATCTTTGAAACCCTGCCGTAAGCCTGGGAATCCGTAATCACCAGCGCAGGCTTTTTCTTAAGCTTTTTCAAGCTGTCTTCAAGCTCGCTGTCACGGCAGACCAAAGCATTGCAGCCGCTCTCAAGTATATCCCTTATGGTCTGCTGCTGCGGGAGTATGAGCCTCCCCTTTGGCGCGGACTCATCTATTGGGATCACCAGTACCACCGTATCACCGGGGTTTAAGAGGTCTCCCACCAGTCTCTTTTCTTTTCCCTTATTCCGCTCAGCGAAGGAGCCGAGGAGCTCCTTAAATTCCTTAATATGATAGCCGCTTTTTGAGCTTAATACTATTTCATTTTCTCCGGAAGCCGGCTCTTTAAGCTCTTCCCCGTAAAGATCCGCCTTTGTAAGAGCCTTCACATAGGGGATATTTCTCTCCCGGAAGAGCTTTATTAGCTCCGTCTCCTTATCACCCGGGTCCCTTCCGTACTCGCAGACCAGTACCGCGATATCGCTTTCCTTAAGGATCTCTTCTGCTCTTTCCGCCCTCTTTGATCCAAGCTCCCCGCTGTCGTCTATACCCGGCGTATCAATGATAAGCACCGGTCCTATCGGAAGAAGCTCCATAGCCTTCCTTACGGGATCGGTGGTTGTTCCCTTTACAGGGGACACAAGGCTCATCTCCTGGGAGGTTACGGCATTTACAAGGCTTGATTTTCCGGCATTCCTTATACCGAAAAACGCGATATGTACTCTTTCGGAGCTTGGTGTGTCATTAAGGCTCAAGGCTCTCCTCCGGCTGTCTTTTTCCCTGTTACGTTCAAAATCTGAAGTCCCTTTTATCCGAGGTTCTGATCTCCTCTATATGACCGGCTGCTATGGCTCTGGTCTTTTCATTGGGGATCTTCTTTAATTCCCTCTCTATCATCTCATAGCCCTTTTTCTTTGTGCCCTCGGTTGCGTAATCCTCCAGATACTCGGCAAGGGTCATAAGGGCATTTGGATGGCAGCAGTTAAGGATCTGCCCGTTCTTGCATAGCGCCATAAACCTGTCTCCGGTCCTTCCCTCCCTGTAGCAGGCCGTGCAGAAGGAGGGGATATGGTCATTATCGATAAGCCAGGATACCACCTCGTCAAGGGATCTCTGATCCGAAACATCGAACTGCTCCGTGTCGTGCGGCCTCTCCTCCTCGGTATATCCTCCCACGCTGGTCCTTGACCCTCCGCTTATCTGGGATATCCCGAGACGTAAGAGCCTCTCTCTGACCGCCTGGTTTTCCCTCGTGGAGATTATCATTCCCGTATACGGAACAGCAAGCCTTATGCAGGCTGTGATATGTGCAAAAATGTCGTCGCTTATCCCGTTATCAAAGGCATCAGGGTCTATGTCGTCAGCCTTCTTTACCCTCGGGACACTGATGGTATGGGGTCCCACGCCGTGAACGGCCTCCAGGTGCTCCGCATGCATGATGAGCCCCGCAAATTCATATTTATATAACTCCAGTCCGAAAAGGACTCCGAGACCAACATCATCGATCCCGCCCTCCATTGCCCGGTCCATAGCCTCGGTATGATAATCATAGTCGTGCTTTGGTCCGGTGGGATGGAGCTTTAAGTAGCTCTCCTTATGATAGGTTTCCTGAAAAAGGATATAGGTGCCGATCCCCGCTTCCTTAAGCTTTCTGTAGTTTTCAACCGTAGTGGCTGCAATATTAACGTTTACCCGCCTGATATCCCCGTTTTTATGGTGAACATCATATATGGTCTTTATGGAATCCAGGATATACTCTATCGGGTTATTAACGGGATCCTCTCCGGCTTCGATGGCGAGGCGCTTATGGCCCATATTCTGAAGGGCTATGACCTCCTGCCTTATCTCATCAGGCTCAAGCTTTTTTCTTGCGATATGCTTATTTTTAAGGTGATAGGGGCAGTACAGACAGCCGTTCACACAATAATTGGAGAGATACAGCGGTGCGAACATTACTATGCGGTTTCCGTAGAAAGCCTGCTTTATCTCCTCCGCTATGCTGTAAATCTTCTGCCTGATCTCCGGATCAGACGAAGCTAAAAGGAGCGATGCCTCCCTGTGGGTAAGCCCCCTGCAGGTACAGCCTCTCTTAGTTTTAACGGGCCTCGCCTTTTCAAGTATTTCAAGGATCAGTGCCTTATTATCCTTATTCTTTTCCGCATAATCAAGAGTTTCCAGTATCTCTTCGTGATTTATGAATTCCTCCGCCTTTAATGATGCGGGATCATATATTGCCATTTCTCTTTATATCTCCTCTGTCTGTAACTATCCTGTGTCCTATGCTCTCCATACGCCTTTCAAGACAGCCCCTGCACTCCGCCGATTCCTCTCCGGTGCAGATCTTATTGTCGTAAAGCTCATACTTCTTTCTGACAGCTAAAGGTGAAAGATTCGGCATCACCACATTAGCTCCCGCTTTTATCCCCTCTTCCCTTCCCCTTGGGCTTAAGGTCCCGAGAGCGGTGGTCGCGGGTATCAGCATTTCGGGATGAATGATCCTTAAGATCGATATGAGGAACAGTGTAAGCTCAACCGTGCCAGGCTTTTCTCCTGCAAACGGAGTTTTTTTATGGGGAATAAAGGGACCTATACCGCACATATCGGGTCTGAATTCCTCGATGAACTTAAGGTCTTCCGAAAGCTCCTTTTCTGTCTGGAAGGGGGAACCAACCATGAAGCCGCACCCGGTCTGATAGCCGGTTTCCTTAAGTACCCTGAGACACTCCATCCTGTTTTCATATGACATTTCAGGAGGATGAAGCTTTTTATAATGCTCCGGATCAGCGCTCTCATGACGAAGGAGATATCTGTCTGCCCCTGCCCTGAAAAGCTTTTCATAGCTGTCTCTGTCCCGTTCTCCCATTGAGAGTGTCACCGCACAGTCGGGATGCTTTTCCTTTATCCTCCCTATCAATGAACACAGCATAGCATCATCAAAGAAACCGTCCTCTCCGCCCTGAAGCACAAAGGTCCTGAAGCCCAGATCGTAGCCGCTGTCACAACAGGATAGTATTTCCTCAATTGAAAGCCTGTACCGCTTAACGGAAGCATTGCTCCGTCTGATCCCGCAGTACAGGCAGTCATTCTTGCAGATATTGCTGATCTCTATAAGTCCGCGGACATAGACATCCCTTCCGTATATCCTTTCCTTCAGCCTGCCGGCCTCCGCCCTTAAAATTTGAGCTGTTTCAGGACTTCTCTCCCGGATAAGCGCAGCGTAGCCTTCGGTACTTAAGCTCCTTCTGTCTATTAGTTCACGAACGGGAGTATCTATATCAGGCTTCCTCTCCGGACGCTACAAGGTCTTCCAGCTCAGCCTTTATCGAGTCCATGGTAGCCCTGAGGATACTTGTGGAGGCTGAGATCTCCTCTGTAGAAGCCGCAAGATTCTGGATCCTTGAGTTTACATCGGTGACAACCTGAAGGAGATGCCCGGTTTCCTCGGAGATCCCGTCCACCGCAGCCCTTATGTTGTTATTTGCCTCATTACTCTTATTGGCTGTTTCCTTTGAGTTCCCTGCAAGGTTATTGATCTCGCCGGCAACCACCGCAAAGCCTCTGCCCGCTTCTCCGGCTCTCGCCGCCTCTATTGAAGCATTGAGTGCCAGAAGATTTGTCTGGTCCGCTATGCTCACCACCTGCTCATTATTTGAAATAAGCTCGGCAAGAGCTTCCTTAATGTTGCTCACGGAATCGCCCAGTCCGTTGCAGAAGGTCTCCACTTCACCTATCTCATGTGAAAGCTCCGTGCTTTCCGTGGCATTGCTGTTATTGCCCTCGGCAAGTCCTTCTATGGACTCCTTCAGGGTAAGGAACTCTGAACTCACGTTATTAACGGTCTGCATAATGCTGGCCCTCTGATTTGCCAGCATTTCCTTCTCGTGGGCAACCAGGCTCTCAGCCTCTTCCTTATCCTTCTCCACTATACTCTTCAGATAGTGGACACAGTTTTCCTTATGGTTAAAGCCGTTATATATGGCAGTTGCCATATCCCGGCAGGTATCGTAACCGCAGCAGGAGCAGTTTATTTTTCTCGAAGCATCATCGTGCTTCTCCATGCTTTTGAAGATCCTGTCAAAATCCGCTTCCGAGGGTGTCTTTATGGGGCACTGGGCCGAGCGGTCGGTATACTTTCTCAGATAATCCTCCAGATTCAGGTTGGCAAACTGCTTATTTAGCATTGCAAGTCTCTTTTCCGGAGTAAGCGGCTTTGACCAGGGGCTCTTCTTTGTATTGTCCTTTACGCTCTCCTGTATCCTTAAGAGGTTATAAAGCGCGTCGTCTGTCTCAGAAAGAACAGGATCCGTGCCTGTTCCGCAGATACAGCCGTTTTCGCAGTTCAGGGCATCGATAAAGAGGAAGGGTGTCTTTCCTCCCTTTATCCTGTCCTTATTTTTCTGGAGGAAGTGGTACATTCTCTTCTCACCCTCAATCTGCCTTATGAATACGCTGCTCCCGAGAAGCCAGAACACATTCTCTTTAAGTCCTCCCGGCATCGGATAAATGGAGCCCAGGCCGTATTCTATCTCATCGCTTACGGGAGTACCCTTCACATTATTCTCACGGGCATACTTCATAAGGTGGTCAAAGGTCACGTTGTAATTGACATAGCCCTTATTATTCGGATCATCGATCTCCATCTTCTTTGCTATGCAGGGGCTTATGAATGCCAGCTTGTCGGTGATCTTAAGCTCCTTTCTCGCATATATGGCAGCGCACATCATGGGACTCTGCACAGGGAAAAGCTTCGGCAGAAGCTCCGGAAGATATCTCTCTATGTATCCCACGACCGCAGGACAGGGCTGGGATATCCCGCCGAGATAATTATGCTTCTGAATATAGTTTATATAACCCCAGGTGGTGATATCCGCACCGAAGGAAACACTTATGAAGCGGTTTACACCAAGCTTTTTTAATCCCCCGAGTATAGTCTCGTATTCTCTGGGATAATTTGCCTTGAATGCAGGTGCGATAAGCACTGATATTTTCTGTCCCGCCTTCAGGTCCTCAAATAACCTCTCGGTATCATCATTATATTCACGTGCACCATGCTCACAGGCATCAAAGCAGGCACCGCAGGACACACATCTGTTCCCGTCGACATCTATCCTTGTATTGCCATATCCGTCGGGCTCTGTCGAAACACAGGCTCCCATGGCAGAGCATACACCGATGCACTTATTGCACCCCACACAATTGTCATTGGTGAAAACCAATCCACCTGCCATAAACATTCTCCTCCCTTTTTGAAACTATGCAATGGATAGACTGCGCTGTACTCGAATATTATATTACTGTCATCAAAAAAAAGAAAGAAAAATATAATTGAAAAAGGCGCCCCGGGGCGCCCCTTTCATAAAGCGGATAAACCGCGGATATTTGCCGACCCGGCTCATGGAGGTTTATCAAAGCGCCAGGTCCACATGCTGGAGTGTGCCCACATTCCCGTTTTCTTTTAAGAAGATTCCCGTCTTTCTTATTACTCCGTTCAGGGCACCGGTTACAGCATTTTTATCTGAAAATTCCGTATCTGCGTTTCCAAGGTAGATGGCGCCTATCCCCGCCTCCTTAAGAGATATGAGCTTTTCCGACCCATCCCCGTCTGCGTACCAGATCTTTAATCTTTGAAATACCGCGTCACCTTCATCTATCCATCCGTTATGGTCAGAATCGTGATCGGAAAGATCCTTGAAGCCGTCTCCCGACTTTGTTCCGAAAAGCTCCGACCCGTCATTTATCCTTCCGTCATTATTCTTATCAAGGGCGAGGAAGCCGGATCCCTGTCCAAGCCCCGATATTTCCTCCTCTTTCCCGTCACTGTCAAGGTCAAAGAAAAACTTTTTGTCGCTTATATCCGTTACACCGGAATCCACGTTTATTACCAGCGGATCACAGAGTGCAACGGAAAAGTCCTCCTTGGTAAGAGACTGGAAGGCTGCGGAAAAGCTCCTGCTCATTCCGAATTCCACATTGAAATTTATATCCCTTCCGTCGGCGGTATGTGCGGTCCCTACTGTCCTGAAGCTCACGGCTTCGCTCTCGTTTATCACATCATAGGAGGCTGTAACCCTTGTCATCAGTCTTCCTGTTCCCTGGGCAACGCTCGAAGGGCTCCTCAGATCAACCGCCTCTGCTCCGATAAAGCGTGAGAAGGCACCTTCATTCTGTGATCTGAACAGGCTTACCCGGCTTCCGTCAGAGACTCCGAGGGATAAGTCCGATGAACGGTGATGCTTCTCATACTGCATAAAGTCGATGGCTCTGTAGGAATAATCCCCTTTCGCCCAGCGCTTCATCATTTCAAGGATCTGCTTTAAGGCTTTTATCTCAGGGGACTCCTCCTCATAGGGACAGGCAGCCGCATAAGTCCTTCCGGCTTTTTTACTGCCATCCAAAAGTCCCATTGCCAATTTGGCATTTTTGTTTCTCACGGAATCTCTGTCGTTTCTTTCCTGATCGGAAAGCATGGATAGATAGGATCTGCCTTCACTGGAGATATCAAGCCGTGCTGCTTCGTCACGACTCATATCCTTAACGATATGCAAAGACAATCCCGATGAATTATAGCTATGGCTTGACTCCATAGCGATACTGCTTGCATCGATCTTCATAGGTTATCTCCTCCGTGAGATCTTCATTCCCGAAATACGGGAAAACCATCCTTGTAAAACCTATATCGGCCAATTGTCAAAAATACTTTAGGGGTTTTTTAAAAAATTCAGCTTTATTTTCCAAGGCCTCTTTCATGCCCTCCCCTGCGGTTCGCGGCAGCCTCATTCCCCGCAAGGATATCATTTACGATCTGCATCCTCATTCCGGCATCAATGAAATCACAGTGCTTGCAGAAGGGATAATTCTGCCTCCCCTCAGCGATCTTCCTTCTGGCCTCCATCAGAGACGGAGCCACCCATGCCTCCTTTAAGGGAATCTGATTCAGATCCGCATAATTCGTGACCTCATAATTATCACAGCAGCAAAGCCCCATATGTCCGTCGGGTGTTATCCACATATCGGTGAAGGGCAGGAGGCAGGCCTCTTTTACTACATTCTCCGCGGATTTCTTATTTGGCGCGGAGCCGGCTCTGTTTGTCAGCACCTCCTGAAGATATCTCATCTGGATAAGTATATCCACATCTTCAAATTCCCCGGGATGCATGGTCACATATTCATAGATCCGCTGGATATTTTTATGGAGCTTCATATCCATACAGTAATTATTGATGATGAGCTGGTCTATGTAAGGCTGGACCGCCTTCACCGTGTCTAGGTTCAGTAAAAGCCCGTTTGTGGACATGAAGATATAGCTTTCCTTCAGCTTTTCCCTGGCGTATTTATGACGCTCTACTATCTTCTTATCGAGGAGGGGCTCGTTATTGCCGTAAAGGGTGAGATGTCCCCTGTAATTCCAGTCGGCGAGCTGGTCGATGATCGACCGGTACAGTTCATCCGTCATCTCCATAAACGGACGCTTCTCCGCATGGATATTTGCCGTACAGAAGGCACAGGTTGAATTACAGCGGTTTATGGTTTCGATATTTACCACATTGGGTTTCGGTGTTTCCTCTGCGTTCAGAAAATACTCACAGTATTTTCTCTGTGCCTTTCCCCTTGTTATAAACTGAAGCTTAAGATATGCGCTGCTTGCAAGGTTTGGCAGATACTTTCTCGCATTCCACCCGAGCCTTCCAAGGAAATTATTGATCTTAATCGGCATTTTTCAAAATCTCCCTTGCCTTTTCATACTCATCAGGCGTTCCGAAGGACAGAAATTCATCCGTCGGAAATTCACCTATCCTCTTTCCTTCATCTATCATCAGATTATAGATACCACTCATAAAATACTCATTATAGGGGCAGTTATCCATATATTTTTCAGCGTAGCTTATAAAGAGCTCCTTATTTCCGAAGCCGTAGGCACCGCAGACCGCACGGCTGCTGATAACCTCCTTCTCCCTGGTTTCCGTAACGAAGCCCTTTTCATCTGTACGCACGTAGCTGAAACGTCCTTCACTGTTTTCAAAGGTAAGAAGCCAGCCGTCCAGCTCACCCCTTTTTAAGCCTGTCCCCTCTTCTCTTCCGTCTATGTAAGAATAAAGCTTTTCCGACCTGAACATAAGGTCACAGTCACAGAAAATAAGAGGGAGGTCATTATTAACGGCATCCGCGCCCCTCATACAGGTAAGAACCGCACCGTTAAGCACATGGTCCAGCACCACGATCCCTGCATCCGGGGCATACTTAAGGACTTCCTTATCTATACCGAAGCTCTCTATATGCTCCCTTAAGACCACAAAGGTGATGCTCTCCACATCACAGTGCTCCCTTACGGAGTCTGCCGCATATTCAAAAAAATGACGCCCGTTCAGGTCTATAAGGGGCTTCGGGCTATCATAGCCCAGGTTCGCGAATCTGGTGCCCGCGCCGCCCATTGGCATTATAAGATTGATAGACATTACTTTTCCTCTATGGTATAATTTGTCATTGATTGCTTCGCAATCAATTTCGGGCAGCACCCGCATGTAAAATCGGCTTCGCCGATGCGGGTGCGTAGGTCGTAGATTGCTTCGCAATCAACGACAAGAGCCGGTGTGTCGGAATGGCAGACGAGGAGGACTCAAAATCCTTTGGTGGCAACACCGTGCGGGTTCAAGTCCCGCCACCGGCAGTTGGAGCATTATCATATATGCTCCGCCTGTTCTATAACATCATCCGCCGATCCAAAACCATCATCCTTCTCAATGATGGAAGAGACGCAGTCCCGTGAAGTACATGACCATCCCGTACTTATCCGCGGTTTCGATCACATTATCGTCCCTAATGGAGCCTCCGGGCTGGGCAATATACTTCACACCGCTCTTTTTCGCCCTTTCCACGTTATCACCGAAGGGGAAAAAGGCATCGGAGCCAAGAGCCACGTCGCTATTCTTTTCGAGCCAGCTTCTCTTATCCTTATCCGTAAATACGTCCGGCTTAGTCTTAAAAATCTTCTGCCAGGCGCCGTCCCGGAGCACATCCTCGTATTCATTCCCGATATAGATATCGATCGCATTATCCCTGTCAGCCCGTCTTATCTCATCAAGGAAGGGAAGCTCAAGAACCCGGGGACTCTGACGGAGAAACCAGTTATCCGCCTTCTGTCCCGCAAGGCGTGTACAGTGGATCCTTGACTGCTGTCCGGCTCCGATCCCTATAGCCTGCCCGCCCTTTGCGTAGGCAACCGAATTACTCTGGGTGTACTTAAGGACTATAAGAGAGATCATTAGATCCCGCTTTGCACTGTCGGGAATATCCTTATTCCTTGTAACTATGTCCCCCAGGAAGGCTTCATTGATAAGCGCATTATTCCTTCCCTGCTCGAAGGTAACTCCGAAGACCTGCTTCCTCTCCTTTTCATCGGGAACATAATCGGGATCTATCTTAAGTATACAGTAGTTTCCCTTTTTCTTTTCCTTTAGTATTTCCAGTGCTTCATCCTCATACCCCGGGGCGATGATACCGTCAGACACCTCTCTCTTAATCAGCTTCGCGGTATCACTGTCACAGACATCGGACAGTGCGATAAAGTCACCGTAGGATGACATCCTGTCCGCGCCTCTGGCTCTTGCATAGGCAGAGGCAAGAGGGCTTAATTCCCCGAGATCATCAACCCAGTAAATCTTTTTCTCCGTGTCATTAAGAGGAAGCCCCACCGCAGCCCCTGCCGGAGACACATGCTTAAATGAGGTCGCCGCAGGAAGACCGGCTGCGTTCTTCAATTCCTTCACAAGCTGCCAGCCGTTAAATGCATCCAGAAGATTTATATATCCCGGTCTCCCGTTCAGGACCTCAAAGGGAAGCTCATCCCCATTTTCCATATAGACCCTTGAAGGCTTCTGATTCGGATTGCAGCCGTATTTCAATTCAAATTCCCGCACGGTAAAATATCCTCCTTTTGTCTGATACCTTAATCAAGCTTATCTTACCTGTTCTTATTAATGATCCTTGTCTCGTATTTTCCCGTTTCTATATCGATGAAACGGGTAAAAAGTGAAACCTTGTTTTCTTCATTAAGCGAGGACCAGATATTTTCGCTGAACTCATCAATATTACCGGTAATATCCACTCTCTCGGGTTCTCCCTCAAAGGATGGCAGGGGATCTCCGTCTCCCATATAGGTGTGGATAAATCTCCCCTCTCCGGCTTTCGGGTTATCATAATCAAAGGTAAATCTGAGGCACTCCTCCGGGTCTCCGTTATCACTCTTTAATATTGACAGGGTAAAAGCGAATTTCCCATCCTTAACAGAAAGAAGTCCCGATATCCTGGGGGTGTAATTCGGACCGTCAGGCTCAAACTCACGGCTTCTCAATGACTCCTCAAAGCTCTGCCCCTTTTCCATATTTTCGTAGACCGTATCTGTCTGATCTCCGTTTGTAACAATGGTGTCATTTCCTCTGACCCTTACCGGAGCGTAGATAATAAGAGAGGGATCTTTAAGCCTCCCTTCGTCAAAGGCCTTTGTCCTTATGCCCTCCCCATCCTCAACAAAGATACGGTTTCTGCTGTTTTCACTTCTTCCCATTATGAAATAAGCCGTAACAGCATATCTCCCGTCGCCGCTTCTTCCCATCACTATCCCTCTTCCGGGATAGGAGCTGATTTTCAGCGTATCCGAAAGCTTTTTAATTTCCATAAGCTGTTCCTTCCTCCCTGATATTCTCTATCTGCCAGTCGATTGGCTCCATTCCGTTTTTTATAAGAAAAGCATTGCACTTTGAAAAATGCCTGCACCCGAAAAATCCCCGGTTTGCCGAAAGAGGGCTGGGATGTGGCGCCTTTAATATAAGGTGCCGGCTGTCATCAAGCATAGCGGCCTTCTCCCCCGCGGGTCTCCCCCAGAGAAGAAACACAAGTGGCCTGTCTGCACGGTTCAGTGCCCGTATCACCGCATCGGTGAAGCTTTCCCAGCCATGGTTTCTGTGGGAATTCGCGGCGCCGTCCCTTACCGTCAGAACTGTATTTAAAAGCATCACTCCCTGATCCGCCCATTTCTTTAAGTATCCGTTATCGGGTATATAGCAGTTCAGGTCATCATGCAGCTCCTTATAAATATTCTTTAATGACGGCGGGATATCCTTCGGTCCCACCTCCGGAAGCACAGAAAACGCAAGCCCGTGCGCCTGATTGACATTGTGATAGGGATCCTGCCCCAGGATCACTACCCTGACCTTTGAATACGGCGTATAATGAAAGGCATTGAACACATCGCCGGAGGGCGGGAAAATCCTGTGTTTCCCGTATTCCTCCTTTACGAATCTATACAGCTCAGCGTAATAAGGCTTCCCGAATTCTTCTTTTAATACGGGAAGCCAGTCGTTACTTATACCCGGCATCTTACCATTACTCCGTTAGACTTCAGATATTCCTTGACCTCAGATATGGACAGCTCCTTATAATGGAAAAGGGATGCAGCCAGAGCGGCCTCGGCGTGGCCCTCAGTAAATGCGGTTAAAAAGTGCTCCTTTGTCCCGGCGCCTCCGGAAGCTATGACCGGTATCGACACAGAATCCGCAATGGCTCTCGTAAGCTCCAGATCATATCCTGCCTTCGTACCGTCTGCGTCCATACTGGTAAGCAGTATTTCTCCGGCTCCAAGCTTCTCCGCTCTTTTTGCCCATTCAACGGCGTCAAGTCCCACATCCACACGTCCGCCATGCTTATAAACTGTCCAGCCCCCGTCCTCTTTTCTTTTTGCATCCATAGCTAGGACAACGCACTGGCTTCCGAACTTGGCGGCGGCTTCACCGATAAGCCCGGGGTTCTCTATAGCTGCCGAATTCACGGCAACCTTGTCGGCGCCTTCCCTGAGGACCTCCCGAAAATCCTCTACGGCACGGATCCCTCCGCCCACGGTAAAGGGGATAAAAAGCTGCTCCGCAACCTTCCTCACAAGCTCCACCACGGTCTTCCTGTGGTCACTGGAAGCGGTAATATCAAGGAAGACCACCTCGTCAGCCCCCTCCCTGTCATAGGCTTTTGCGATCTCCACCGGATCTCCGGCATCTCTTAAATTTACAAAATTAACTCCCTTTACGACCCGTCCGTCATTGATGTCCAGGCAGGGGATTATCCGTTTGGTATACATATTTTTCTCTTAAGGATCATTGTATCTGCATACGTCACTTGCGGTTCCGCAAGTGACTGTTCTGAATAGTTGCGGATCTTTTTCAAATAAATCTCAACAAAGCGACAGGAAGTTCCCAAGCAATCTCAGTCCCATATCCGAGCTCTTTTCGGGATGAAACTGGGTCGCAAAGATATTGTTCTTTTCAACCGCAGCGTCCGCCGTGACTCCGTACCCGATAGCAGCCGATACCAGGCCTCTGTCCGCAGCATGAACATAGTAGGAATGGACAAAGTAGAAATACTCTCCATCCTTAATATCCTTAAAAAGCAGGCTTTTCTTACGGAGCTCAACCGAATTCCACCCGATATTCGGAACCTTCAGTCCCTTATCAACAGGGAGCTTTTTTACCTCTCCCTTTAATATCCCCAGTCCCTGAACTCCCGGAGATTCCTCGCTTTTTTCAAAAATAAGCTGCTCTCCGAGACAGATACCGAGAAAGGGCTTTCCGCTGTCTGCAGCTTCCTTTATAACGGGAACAAGGCCGAAGCGGTGAAGCTTTTCCATGGCATCCCCGAAGGCTCCGACCCCCGGAAGGATAACGTGGCTCGCTCTCCGTATTTCATCACTGTCCCTTGTGGTCAGGGGCTCAAACCCCAGCTTCTTTACCGCTTTTTCGACGCTCCTGATATTTCCTGCGTCATAATCTATTATCGCGATCATTGAAATCTCCCGGATCCGCTTGCTTTACCGTGAGGCATAAGTACCGTCATCCTGTCTGGAAACATTGAACTCATAGAGAAGATCGCCTTCCTCGCCGCCGGATGGTTCGTTCTGATCCCCCTCTGCTTCAGCGTTATCTTCTCCGCCCTCCTCTCCGGCGTTTTCCTCCGGGGCCTCATTGGCTTCATTACTTTCCTCCGGAGCCTCCGGTGTCTCTCCTGTATCCGCTGCTATACTTCCCTCGGGATTGTCCGAAGGAGGAGCTGCCTCTTCAACCGGAATGGCATTGGGATCATAGGCCTCCACCGATGTGGAAACGACCCTCTTCTTATTCTTTTCAGCGCTGCTCCTGGTGTCGATATCAAGTCTTGCAAGCTCATCTGCGATTATTTCCTGCTTAACCCGTTCTCTCCACTCAGGATCCGCAATATCCATAAGTGCTATAGTATAGGTAGTCCGGTCTGCGATAAAAGCAAGCTCATTCGCACGGTCCTCACCCACTCCGAACCTCTCATTCAGAACAGATACAATCTCCTCATAGGTCTTCGTAAGAGGGCCGTCTATTCCCTTGGCCTTTGCTTCCTCGATATGCTCTCTGTAATATGCCACGCCTTCTATAAGAGCATTCAGCGCTTCGAGATTCTTACCCTGTTTATTGTAATCGTCATAGGACTCCAGCTTCCGCTGTTCGGTCATTATAGTTACCGTATTGTCAAAGATAAGCTGGCTTTCCTCATCCAGATTCCTTACCCCGGCCATTGAACGGAATGCATTATCATACTCACCCCGCTCATACTCTGCGGTACCCTGCTTGATAAAGCCTGCCTTCGGGAACACGGACAGACAGAATATGATCATCGCGGTAAGAGAAGCAAAGAATATCACAACAGCAATAAGCTTCTTTCTCGGTATCTTCTTTTCCGGCGGACCGTCATCAACAGGCTTCGGCGGTTTAGGCTTCTTCGGAGGTTTGGGCTTCTTTTCCTTCTTGGGCTTCGGCTTCTTTTCCTTCGTCTTCTTTGTCTTCTTGTTGGCCTCTTCCTCCTCTGCCTCCTTTATTACCTGCATATTCTCAAGGGTGGCCTCGGTATGGTCTCCCTCGATCTCGTCATCATCATCCGAAGAATCAAAGAGCGCACTCAGGATCCTCTTAAATAATCCGACCTTCTTCTCCTTGCCTTCGCTCTTTTCTTCTGCATCTTCCTTCTTTTCGGCAGCCCTCTTTTCTCTGGGAGGCTCTTCCCTTATGTCGATATCGGGCTCCCCGCCTACGTTCTCTACACCGTCAAGGGACATAGCGTCAACAATAACGCCGTCCTCCTCAAGAGGAATATTTTCCTTTCGTTTCTCTGTATTCTCCCCGTCCTCCTCGGAATCGTCCTCGTCCTTATCCTTTCTTCCGAAAAGGCGTGCAAAAAATCCCTTCTTCTTCTTTTTCTTTTTTTCCTT
>JAFTEC010000045.1 GCA_017453865.1 Lachnospiraceae bacterium | reverse complement strand
GCATATCTCAGCACCTGCCGCGTACCTCTTCAGGTGTTACCGGTCACGGTAACCTTCAGGTCAGATTACGCGGCCGGGAAAGCCCGATAATATCAGAGTTTTCCCGAGCAGCTCACCCCCATTTGAATTCTTCCGCCTCAATGCGCCGAAGATTGTTAAAAATTTAACATTCTCAGACAATAAGTATTATATCATATTTATCGCTGCATAACAAGACTTTATAAACCATTTCACCCGGACTTTATAAACCGATTTATAAACCGCTAAGCCGGATGCCAACCCCGAAGGATATCCTCTCCTTTGGCCTGAGCACACAGATCTTCCGGTTCTCCAGCGCGCGGCTTACAAGATCGTAGTAGCCGTTGGACATTTCCATAGCCACATTATAATCCCCGCCAAGACCTCCGTTATTGATCCAGACCCCGAACCAGGGAAGCTTTACCGGATCATAGGAAAACTCTGCCTTAACCTTCTGTGACGGATAAAAAACAAAGGCTCTGCCCGACATTACGCTTTGGACGGAGTAATACTTCATATAATAAGGCTGTATCCGGCCGGATGTCCCGTGGTTTTCATACAGCCTCGTAAAATCAAACTCCCCGTCAGGATAAGAAAATACTTTCCCCTCCGGGCCGAGAGGAGTATCCGTTAAAATATTCAAAAAGGACCTTACCCCCTTCGGATACTCAAATCTCATATCCGGCTCAAGCCTCATGAGCCCGTGGAGGGTCCAGATGCAGGGAAGGTTCATGTCACCCTGATTAAGTATCTCATATTCAAGGGAAAGCTCATTATCCCTGAGAAGGAGCCTTTTTTCATACCGGTAATGAAACCTCCGGCTTTGCAGCAAAAGAAGGAGGGAGCCATCGCTCTGCTCTGCCGTCTCCATTTCGCGGCTCCAGATCTCTCCGTGATCCGGATAATACAGTACCCTTCCCTCATAGGAAAGGGTTTCCGCGTCGATATTGGGAAAGCAGTCATCTATTCCCGACATATCATAATCGCCAAAGGACGCGTCCTCCTCCGGTTTACGGTAAGTCTTCCCGGCCCCGGGCCGGGCCGCCGCCTCAAAGCCTGCCGGTTTATAGTATAAGGACCTTATCTTGCCTCCCGCTTCGGGAAGCAGTGCTACCCTGAGCTTATCATTTTCCAGAACGATTTCCTTCATACCTTCTGCCCTATTGTGTCTCCAGCGCCATCTTAAGATAGATCGCGGCATTCTGATGGTTTCTGTCAAGGCTTAAGGCCTTTTTAAAATCCTCCGCGGCCTCCGCCTTTCTTCCCAGACCGAGCTTTCCAAGGCCCATCAGATAGTAACAGTGGATCCTGTTTTTCTCAGTCATATCGGCATCGAAAACCGACATATCCGGCATCGATACCGCAAAATAGTCCATCTTAAACGTATCGCGAAGATGCATCTCTCCGTAGTCGAGCAGCTTATAGAAGCGGGCATTTGCTTCCTTCCTGCTTCCCTGCTTTTCCTTCGCAAGCCCCTGATAAAGGATCATATCGGCCGGCTGGTCATAGTAGTACATCATCCCCGCAGGCTCCATTGCCCCCAGAGTGGCCTTTTCAAAGCATTCCGCCGCCTTCTTCTCCTCCCCAAGCTTTTCATATGCAAGCCCAAGTGTGTAATACAGATGGTTGTCCCTGGTTCCCTCAAGCCTTCCTTCTCCCAGATTCTTCGGATAGGACAGGGCCTCTATCAAAAGCTTCTGTGCCCTTTCGGCTTCGTTTTCGGAAAGAGCCTCCTTTGCCATCTCAAGAAGCGCGGTCTTAAACTGGGCAGTGATCTTTCCTTCCGCTCCCTCCCAGGTCTGGAAATCGTGGGATACAATGGCTTCATGGGCCTGTTCATGCTTTCCCATCAGGTTTAAGAGGGTAACATATTCGGTATAGAGATCATCCCGTCTGTATATCAGCTCCTTATGCTTCTCAAACAGCTCGTATCTTTCCTCCGAAGAAACCTGCAGCTTCTGGTAGAGCTGATCGAGCTCCAAAAAGACTCTTGCATCGGAGGTATCGAGCCGGAAGGCTTTTTCCAGCATCTGCCTTGCCTTTTCGGGCTCATTCTTCTTATTGTAGTATGCGATGGACAGGTTCCGGTAAAGGGTTGGAAGATCCCTGTCGGATGCCGCTGCCTTTTCCCAGAGGCTCACTGCCCTGTCATACTGCAGCCTGTCATAAAACAGACAGCCGAGATAATAGCAGGCCCTGTAATCATCCGGATCGATGCGCGAAGCTTCCTCAAGCACCGCGATATCCTCAAGCTTGTTGGGGAAGCAGTACAGAGGGCAGCTTTCGGCCCCGGCCTTAAAGGAAGAGTGTGCCTCATCCATTCTCCCGCACTTTACAAGATAATAGCCCTTATAATAAGCCGTCATCGGCTTGTCCCCGGGATACTCCTCAAGGACCCGGACAGCCTCCTCATAAAAGCCTGCCTCCGCAAAATCCCTTGCGGCCTGCAGGAAAGTTTCATGAAAATCTCTCGAAAGAACGTGGATCTCCTTAAGAAGCTCTTCCTTTGCGCCGATCTGTTTACAAATCGTGGGCTCAGGCGCGCTCTTAAGCTCACGCCGATCCGGTCGCGCTTCAGCCCCGGTCACTTCCTCATCCTCAGAAATGAAGGCCCTCTCAAACAGGGAAACATAGTCAAAGGGATCGAGCTTAAGGTTCTTTGAGATCCACTCTTCTGCCTGCTCCTTCAGACCAAGCTTTACAAGGATCACGGCCTTCAAGCCCCTGGCCTTTACATTATGACTGTTTTTTACAAGTCCCTTTTCGATAAGCTCGAGAGCCTGGTCATAATCCTGCCTTGCCGAAGCGATGGCAGCCAGATAATAGTAGGACATCTCCTGCTGTTCATTCGTCCAGGCCGCTTTATAGAAGGCATCAAAAGCCTCGTCATATCTCTCCTGATAAAAGAGGGACAGTCCCAGATTATAGAAAGGCTCGCCCTCATAGGGATTCATGAACATACCGTCCCCGGTAAGCCGCTTTATCGCTGTTCTGAAATACTTCTCCGACTCCTCAAAGCATCCCCTGCGAAGAAGGAGCAGCCCGTAGGCGTTGTTTATACGGATATCCTGAGGATCCCTCTTAAGCCCCTCCAGATAGTAGGGATCCGGCAGCCAGGTGGCATGGCGGTACTGCTCGATATGCAGCGCCGTCAGATACAGCTCCTCATTTGTAAGCATCTCCTCGGGAGAGAGGGGCGCTTTGGCCGGCTCGGCAAGGACAGGTATCCCCTGATCCACAGCCTGATAGGATATCAGCTCCTTACCTTCCGCCATTACGGATACCTTTACCCTGTAGTAATCCGGGATGTCAAGGGGAAGCTCCTTTTCATATATGTCATCCGGCGAAAGTACGGTCTCTTCCCTGTAAAGCTCATTTTTCTCACAGGTTACCACTATCGAAGCCTTTTCATACGGCTCGGTGGCGTAGGCACAGATATAGAGACCGTTCTCCCTCTTTTCGGTGTTCAGCGCGGCATGTATGCTTGCGTTCTTAACCTGTCCCACAGCCTTATAGGGCATAAAATACTGTTTAAACACCTTCTCCTCATAGGGCTTAAGCCAGGTAAAGTCGGGCTGGTTATCGCAGTAAACTCCGGTCATCAGCTCGATATAAGGGCCGTCCTCGTCCGTCAGGTTACGGTCCCAGGCCTTTCCGAAATCACCACAGCCCCAGGTCCACTGCTTCTTACCCGGGGAAATGTGATGATCTGCCACATGCAGAAGTCCCGCCTTCTTTTCGTGGTCATAGCCTCCTACAAAATTGTAATCCGATTTTTCGGCCATATAGGAGGTGGGCACCGGAATGTTCTTATAGCGTGAAATATCCACTCCCTCGCTGTAATCGTGCTTATAGTACTCTCCCGTGGCTATGGGGAAGCGCGAAACAGCCCTCTTTCCGTGGTCATATACACTGTGGACATCCGGCGGAAAGATGGACTGGGTATGGTCATTTACGGAAACGGCAGGATTGGCCCACCAGAGGAAGGTCTGGGGCAGAGGAGTCCTGTTGTACAGCTGACCCGTGATCTCGATATAGGCCTTATCCGGATAGAGGGTAAACCGGGTCACCTCCTTAGTGCCGTACATCTGATCCACATCCCCCACAAGAAGAGACATGCTCCCGTCTTTTCCCGAAACGATCTTATGATCCACCGGACAGTAAGTGGTGGGACGATGATGCTGGGGCCAGTTAAATTCTATACCGCCCGATATCCAGGGCCCGGTAAGGCCTACGAGCGCCGGCTTGATCACCCGGTTGTAATATACGAAATCGTAGTTATTGGTCTTATCCAATGCCCGCTGTATGCGTCCGCCAAGCTCGGGAAGGACCATAACCTTCAGGTATCTGTTCTCAAGCCATACCGCATTCCACACCTTATCCTTTTTTTCTCTGCTGATCTCCTGGGTAGAGGGATAGGGGTAGATCTTTCCCGAGCTTCCCTGATATACTCTTTTTTCGAGAAACATCGGATTCTTATCCGCCTCACCCACCTCATAGGTGGGGAAAACAACCTGCTCTTCCCATATTCTGACTTCTTCCAAGGCTATGACCTCCTATCTTGCTTTTAATATCATCCTATTCTATACTCGTAAATGGATCGCTTTGCGGTCCTGCCATTTTCAAAGGAGGCATCCCCTTATGAAATCCAACGAAAAAGGAATCACCCGGCAGTCGGAGTATTATCTTTACACCCCCAGCCGGATCGCCAGAGAGCTTCTGTTCTATCCTACGATCATCGGAAAATTCGAGTACGAACCCGGCTACTACATCCAACGCAATCATTTTGACAGCTTTCTGATAATGCTCATCGAAGAAGGCACCTGCGAGGTCCTTCTTTCCGGTAAAAAACACCTGGCAGGCAGAGGGAGCCTCGTCCTCCTCGACTGCTATAACGAGCACGGATACGGAAGCCCTTCCTCCTGGAAGAATATCTGGGTGCATTTCGACGGCCCAATGGCGAGAGCCTATTATGAGAGCATCACCGGCCTCTTCGGTAATGTGATCGTTGCAAAAAGCTATCCCTCTATCCACTACGAGCTGAATTCATTGTACCTGGAATTTGCAAAGGAAACGTCCGTTGATGAGACCAGAGCCTCTCTCCATCTTACGGTTATCCTGAACACCCTTCTCTCGGGAGAGAAGAGTTCCTGGTCCTATAACAGAAACAGCTTAAAGCGCGTGATCGCATACATAAACGAGCATTTCGCGGAGCCCAACCAGCTAAGTGACCTTGCGGAGCTGGCCTCTCTGAGCCCTTATTATTTCACGCGGCTCTTTAAAGAGGAGACAGGCCTTACTCCTCATCAGTATCTGATCGAGACCAGGATCTCCGCAGCCAAGTATCTTCTGTCCACTACCTCCCTGACCGTCCGTGAGATCGCCTACCGTACAGGCTTTCCCGATGAGAGCAGCTTTTGCGCTTCCTTTAAGAAGCGGGAGCACATGACCCCTGTTTTCTATAAAAACTCCCTTACTCAGAGCGTTTAAAAGGGCCGTCGCTGCCATATATGCCGCGGCGACCCTTCCCGGCGGTACCGTCCCTGACGGACCGCTTATTCAGATCCGGGCTGTAGCCCGTTTTAAGCTCATTCCTTATTCAGCGTCCTTACCCATAACATCCTTATAATTATCGGGAGTTACGATAACTGCGGGAACAGCCGTCTCCATCGTAGGCTCTTCTCCGTTGATGATCTGCATAAGCACATCGATGGTGCCCTCGCCAACCTGAAGAGAGGAGAAATAAGCCGCTGCCTTCATGCAGGTGCCGTCCGCGCCCTTATTGTTCCACTCATCCTTTGCCATGTATCCGCCAAGTCCTACAACACAGGCATCCTTGTCAAGACCTGCGCTCTCAAGAGCTCTGCATGCACCGATGGTTCCCTCTTCGTTAGCGCCCGTGATGAGCCACTTCTTGATCTCGGGATGTGCGGTGATGACTGCGGTGGCAGCGGTATTACCCTTATCTGTGGTTCCGTCGTAATCTGCCTTGAAGATCCTGCTCTCGTCAAAATCAGGGCAGAGCTCCTTCCACTTTGCAAGCTCGCCTTCAGCTCTGGGAACACAGCTTGAAACAGTGTCCATCGTCATGATGAGAAGGCCTGTCTCGGGATCATCCACAAGATTATTGTCGATGGCATAATTGGCGATCCACTCACCGTTTGCCTCACCGATAACATAGGCATCGATCCCTACCCAGGGAGCGATCTTCTGTCCGTCTGCCTCCAGGGCATCGTCACCTGCCACTACCGGAATACCTGCTTCTGTACACTTATCAACTACAGCCTG
>JAFTEC010000044.1 GCA_017453865.1 Lachnospiraceae bacterium | reverse complement strand
TGCTCCTCAAGAGCAATGTAAGACCTTTTAATCGGGAGCATCCACTAAGGAGTGGGTGCTTTTCCTTTGTCTATAATATATCATTCTGCAAGGGTGTTTGCAAGCACTATTTTTTAGCTCCATGAGCCTGCGAAAGCCCTTATTTACAGCTATTCTATCACTTTCACATGACTTTGCAACCCAATATGATAAAAATCAATCGGCGGTAGACCAATGGTTTACCGTCTTATTTATGCGTAAAAGCAGAAAGGATTATGACATGAAAACAAATATTATAGTGGTCTCCTGCTTTGACGGGAGCATGGATGCAACGGATGTCTTCACAGACATCATTGCAGAGAGAAGCAAGTACACCGGAGTGGTTCCACCATTCGGCTACTTAAAAGATCACGAACAGAAGGGGCATCTTATCATAGACGAGGAAACGGCGTGGATTGTCCGAAAGATTTATGACTATGCCATGGAAAACAAGGGTTCAGGCTATATATGTCGGAGGCTTGAGAAAGAGAAATTCATTTCAATTTTAAATCTCTTCCGGAAATCTCAGGTGCCGACGATCCAGTCGGCACCACCGGAAAGACAGGTACTAAAAAAACGGCAAAAAGCCGCATCTAATCGCAAATCGAATATTTTCCAACAAATTGGTATAACACAGGAGAGATAAGAAGGGATCTCGCTCTCTGCGCCTGCTCCCAGTTAAATCAGAGCGAATTTCAAAAGAGAATAGATGGGTGATGTTTGACACAAAGAAAACCGCAAGGCTTGTAAATTGGAATTCTACACAATACAACAATGCAAACCGTGCCATCAGCAGTTTCCAGAAAATCCGTGATACGGTTGTAAAGCTTATGACCGGCGATGAGATCCCCGATCCTGAAAAAATGAAGGACGCGATCAAAAATCTCCAGTCCTCATATGGGGAGTGCAGGACTTCTCTTCAGGAGTACTGCGCCAAAGTCCTTGCCGATCCGGACAGTCTCGAGAAAAAATCAACCTCAGCAGGGATCGCAAGGGCAGCCGGAGCCACAGGAGGGCCGCTTCGACTACAAGGTTTGCAGCACCTTTTTTACTTATTTTTCTCCCAGGTATTGATTATGGCTCAAAATGGAAGTATTCTGTACCCATATTTTTCTATCGTCACCTGCGTTTGTGCCGGTGACTGTTATGAAAAAACATTTGAGGGAGGATAAATACGTCAGGGGGAATACAGCTTACTAATACAGTGTCCGTTGACACAGAAAGGGAAGAAATGAAAAAGAGAGTATTAAGTGGAATAATGATGATCACCCTGGCGGCTGCCCTGCTTCTTTCGGGCTGCTCCGGCGGAAGCACGGTAACGGGAAGCTCTGACGGCTCCCTAAAGGGAAAAAATGTTTCGGTTGTAACGCCCTATTTAAGCTCCGTGACCACAAAGCAGATGGTCGATAATATCGAAAAGGACCTTAAGGCAGAAGGCATCAATGTCAATGTTGTTGATACAAAGGGAGACTTCGGAGAGCTTGCAAGCCGCATCGAGGATATTGTTTCTTCAAAGGCTGATGCCATGATCATTGTAAGCGCGGATCCCGGACAGGTTGAAACCCAGCTTAAGGATGCCTTTGACGCAGGAGTTCCCGTATTCGGAGTAGACAGCGGCTTTATAGAGGGTATGAAGGTCAATGCCACAAGTGATAATTATGAGATGGGGAAGACCATATGCAGGTACCTCTTTGAGGACCTTATGAATAAAAAGGGTACGGTCATTGCCCTGACCTACAGGCCTCATCCCGGTGTGGTAAAAAGATGCGAGGCCTTTGATGAAATGATAAAGGATTATCCCGATATCAGCCTTATCACGGAGCAGCAGGTGGACGTCCCCGCAGGCCCCATAGAGAGCTCAAGGGAGATCATGGAAAACCTGATCCTTTCCAATCCGGAAAAGGATTCCGTAACCGCGGTCTTTGCGGCATGGGATGAACCCGCAATAGGAGCTTCGCAGGCTCTTGAAGCTGCCGGACGGGACGAGGTCATAGTGACCGGAGTGGACGGAAACAGCCAGGCTGTAGAGATGATAGAAAAGGGGTCAAACTTAAAGGCCACCCTTTCACAGAACTTTGACGGAATGACAGATATTGTTGTAAAGGATGTTATCGATCTCCTCTCCGGAAAAGAGATAGAGACCGGCGAAAAGTACGCTCCGGCAACACTTGTCACAAAGGATTGACAGAATGCTCTTAAGGACAAAGGGGATCTCAAAGCAGTTTAACGGTATCTACGCGCTTAATGACGTGGATCTTAAGATAAAAGCCGGTGAAGTACACGGTCTTGTAGGTGAAAACGGCGCGGGCAAATCGACCCTGATTAAGATTCTTACTGCTGTCTACAAGCCGGATAATGGCACTGTGATATGGGACGGGACAGAAACCGAAATAACCGATCCCTTGAAAAGCCGTAATCTCGGCATAAATGTCATACATCAGGACCGGCAGCTGATCCCCTCCTTTAATGGCATCGAAAACGCATATCTCGGCCTTGATTATGAGAAAAAAAGAGGCGGCATCATTGACTGGGAGAAAATGAAGAGGCGTGTCTTGAAGCTTTCGGAATCACTGGGGATAGAAATGGATTTCACTGTTCCCGCATCCCTCCTCTCTCCTCCGCAACAGACCCTTCTATGCATAATCAGGGCTCTTATGACGGAGTGCAGGCTCCTTATTCTCGATGAACCAACCGCTTCCCTCACTGATAAGGAAACGGCGATCCTTTTTCGTATTATCGGGAAATTAAAGGAAAAGGGAACCTCTGTCCTCTATGTCACCCACCGTCTGGAGGAGATATTTTTTCTTACCGACAGGATCACCGTTATGAAAAACGGGCGGATCGCAGGAACTGTGGACACCTCCGAGAGCAGTGAGGATATGATCATCAGAATGATGACTGATAACTGGGAAAGCAGGACTTCCTCCGGGAGCAGGGGAAATATAGGAGAAAGCATCCTGAAGGCCGAGCATATCTCTTCAAAGGACGGGATCGTTAAGGATATGAGCATCGATCTGAAAAAGGGAGAGATCCTTGGCATATTTGGACTCGGAGGCAGCGGAAGAACGGAATTTCTTGAAACACTGTACGGACTCCGGCCGAAGTCCGGTGGGGGAATCACCCTGTATAGCGAGGATTACCCTCATCCAACTCCTAAAAGCTCCATTCAAAAGGGAATGGTGCTGATAAATGAAGACCGGCGGAAAATGTCACTCATTATGCCCTTCAGTATCCGGAAAAATATCACGCTTCCGGTTATTGACAAATACTCAAAGGCCGGGGTTATCGATGAGAAAAGCGAGGAAGGGCACGCCGCAGAGAAACTGAAGATGCTTGATATCAAGAGTAACGGAACAGATCAGGCCGTAAGCGAGCTTTCCGGCGGAAACCAGCAGAAGGTGGTCTTTGCGAGGGCGCTGGAATCGGACCCAAAGGTATTCCTATGTGATGAACCCACCCAGGCAGTGGATGTAAAGACCCGCTACGAGATCCACAGACTCTTAAGAGACAGAGCGGACAGTGGCTGCGGAGTCGTTTTTGTTTCCTCTGACCTTAAGGAAGTTCTTGAGGTTTCGGATGAGATACAGATCATTGTAAACGGAAGGAGCAGGGAGCTCCTTAAAAACAGAGATCTAAGCTCCGAAGATGTCTTACGGTACTGCTATCTTGATAGATAATGCCCACGTTATTAAGGGAGAAAGAATTGAAAAAGAACCTTGGAATAGAAAAACTGATGAGATCCTACGGCACTGTCATTGCCTGCATTATCATCATTCTGGTTTTCAGCATATTAAGGCCGGATGCCTTTTTCACGATAAAAAATCTTATAAACATCACGAGACAGATCTCGCTTCTCGTGGTCATAGCCTTAGGCGCTACGCTGGTAATGAGCGTGGACGAATTTGACCTCTCCGTAGGGGCGGTCGCAAGTCTCGGGGGAATAATCAGTGCAAAGCTTGCGGTCTTTGGGATAAATCCTTTTCTTTGTATAGTCCTACCGGTGCTCCTCTGTACCCTTATAGGCTATCTTAACGGAATGATAGTGACAAGGTTCAGGGTCCTTTCGTTTATAACCACACTTGCCATGAGTACCGTTCTTGCCGGCTTTACCTTCTGGCTTTCCGGAGGTGCCACTGTTTTCGAGAATATACCGGAGTCCTTTAAGTATCTGGGATCCGCTTCTATTCTCGGTATCCCCCTCCTTACATTGATAATGGTGCTTCTCTGCCTTATCTTCCGCTTTATCCTTAACCATACCCCCTTCGGAAGGAGGCTCTACGCGATAGGCGGAAACGTCAATGCTTCCTTAGTCTCCGGAATAAATGTGGCACGTAATAAAAACCTGGCCTTTGCCCTCTGCGGAGCTCTGTCGGCACTTACGGGAGTTATGCTGGCATCACGGCTTGGCTCTGCCCACCCAACCGGCGGTGACGGCTATTTTATGAATTCCTATGCGGCGGTATTCCTAGGCCGGACCGTTGTAAAGGAGGGTATCCCGAATGTCTGGGGAACCTTTGTGGGCGCTGCTATCCTTGGGATCCTCGCAAACGGCCTTACGATAATGCAGGTTCCGTCCTACCTTCAGGATGTCCTTACCGGCGTTATCATAATACTGGCAGTTATCGCCCAGAAGGTCACCTCCGGGGAGAATATGTAAAATCACTGTCATACTGAGCGTTAGCGACGCATATCCGGTCCGTGCTAAATGCGTGCCGCTGGCACGCAACACCGCTCAGAATGACATAGTAGAGATATTATTAAGGAGCAGGAAATGCTTAACGGAAGAGAATACATTTTAACCGCAGATATCGGCACCACCGCTGTAAAGGCCGTGCTGGTCGATCAAAATAACAGGGCAGCCGCCTCTGAAAGCATAGAGATAAGCACCTTTTCGGATAAGGGCTTTACGGAGCAGGACGCTTTGGAATGGTACAGCGCCTTCTTAAAAGCCTGCAGGGAGGTTCTGAAAAAAGCCGGTGACGGCAGAGTTACCGCTGTATCCTTTAGCGGACAGATGCAGGACGCAATCATTTTGGGTGCCGACGGCCTGCCTTTAAGAAGGGTCATTTTGTATTCCGATGCCCGTGCAGAAGCTGAGGCGGAAGAAATATGCTCTCTTCTCGGAAGAGACAGTATAGAGTACCTGAGCGGGAATCACTTTGACGGCTC
>JAFTEC010000043.1 GCA_017453865.1 Lachnospiraceae bacterium | reverse complement strand
CCGGCTATGACACCTATGGCTTCCTTGTCTCTCCAGGCTCCAAAAGCCGTTATCTCTTCCGCCCTTTCAACGTCGATCGGAAGGACTGCAATATCCTCCATTTGAAAGCCTCCTTAATATCCTGTCTTATTCATACCTCAGGGCATCCACCGGGTTCATCTTTGCCGCCTTATTGGCCGGATAATAACCGAAGAATACTCCGATGGCCATGGAGAACCCCACCGCGAATACTATGGCGCTCACAGGAGCTGTAGCGTCATATCCCATCTGCTTCGACAAAATACTCCCGAGGATCATTCCGAGTACGATCCCGATCACTCCGCCGACAAAGCAGAGCACTATGGCTTCCACGATAAACTGGATCCTTATGGAGCTGTTGGTGGCACCAAGTGCTTTTCTCGTTCCTATCTCCTTTGTACGCTCCTGTATGGAAACCAGCATGATATTCATAACACCTATTCCTCCGACAAGAAGCGATATCCCGGCGATAAACGAGATCGCCATGGACATGGTATTAAGGGAGCTTGTCATTTCCTCCATAAAGGATGACATACTGGAACAGCTTATCTCGTAAGAATCATTATTCCTGTAATAGCGTCTGTTCATGAAGCTTTCGATCTCTTCCATAAAGTCATCGACACTGGATACTTCACCTCCGGTCACAACCGTTACCTGCTCGAACCTCTCATCCAGGTGCTGAAAATCAAATGCGGTCTTTAGGGGAAGATAAACCGTGGTAGTGGTTTCCTCTTCCGAGGTCTGGACCCAGTTGGCGGAGGCATCATATTCATACACTCCTATAATGGTAAAATAATAGTATTTATTATTTATCAGGATCGATATCTCTTTTCCGGGAGCGGATGCGCTGTCACCGTTAAACATATTATTACAGAAATAATCCGAAACAATGGCTACCTTCCTGCCGTCCTCCTGATCAGCCTTCTTAAATGAACGTCCGGAAAGCAGGGTGAGCTTTTCATCCTCTAATTTGTCATCATTTACGCCCTTCAGTTCCACATTGGCATAAAGACTTCCATCCAGCGCCTGTCCCTGTCCCGCCGAGCATTCCAGGAGATAGTGGTCGATATGACCCGGATACTCCTCCTGTAATTCGGTCAGCATGGAAGAATATATATAATCACTGTCGCCCAGCTCGGATTTTCTCGGTCCATGCTCAAACATCATTCCGCCCGCCATTTCAGTCTCGGTACTCTTCTGTGATACCCCCATGGTGATATCATTTGCACCATAGCTGCTCATGGTATCCTGCATATTGGCCGTCATGGAAGTACCGACAGTCATGATAGCTATGACAGATGCTATTCCTATGATGATACCCAGCATCGTAAGAAGGGATCTCATCTTATTTGCCCTGATTCCGTTTATTGCAAGGATTATATTATCAAGAAGGAGCATGTGGCGTTCCCTTTCTCTCTCCTATAAACATACCGTCGGAAAGCGTGAGTATCCTTTCACATTCCTCTGCAAGCTCCGGGGAGTGGGTTATGAGAACTATGGTCTTTCCCTGCTCATCATGGAGCTTATGAAAAATATCCATAACCATCCTTCCGGTCTTTGAATCCAGTGCTCCGGTGGGTTCGTCCGCAAGGATAAGAGCCGGATCATTCGCCATGGCTCTGGCAATGGCTACACGCTGCTTCTGCCCTCCGGAAAGCTCATCCGGAGTATGCTGCATGCGGTCTTCCATCTCAACAAGAGCCATAAGCTCCTTTGCCCTTTTCCTTCTCCTTCCTCCCGGAACCCCTGCATACATCATCGGGAGCTCCACGTTTTTCAAGGCGCTGGTCCTTGCTATCAGATTGTAGGTCTGGAAAACAAAGCCTATCTTTCTGTTCCTGATTTCGGAAAGCTCATTATCACGGGCTTTCATGATATTTACACCGTCAAGGACATATTCTCCGCTCGTAGGCTTGTCAAGGGCTCCCACTATATTCATAAGTGTGGACTTCCCCGAACCCGAGGCTCCGACTATGGCCACAAATTCTCCTTCCCTGACGATAAGGCTTATGCCATGAAGTATTTCAAGCTCATTGGGTTGTCCTATGTAATAACGCTTGATAATATCCCGGGCATCAATTATGATATCGCCCTTAGCCATTAAAACATTCCTCCCGGACCTCCGGGGCCTCTGTGTCCGCCCATACCGAAGTTATTGTCGGTGTCAGGGTCATCGGATTCGGGGATAAGTACCTTATCGCCGTTTTCAAGCTCGTCAGATATGACCTCGGTATAATAATCGGTTTCAAGACCCTTCTCCACGATGACCTTCTCTGTGGGGGTCTCCTCATTTGCGGTATAGAGCTCAACCGCACTCTTTCCTATCATCTTCTCCGCTATAAGGTTCGCAAGAGGGTTTCCGGAATACGAATCCTTAATTGGCAGAGCCCCCGGAGCCCCCGGAGCCCCCGGCATTGAATTTCCGCTCTCTTCCATGTCCGGTCCCCCTGTTTCCGAATGCCTGTCATTCTTCTTCTCCGGCTTACCCATTCCGGCTTCTCCTGCCTCCGGGACATAGGCCTCTTTTTTCTCCTTACCGCTAACCGCCTTATTCACGTAAAAGCTGCCGTCACTGTCCTCAATAACCGCATCATAGGGAACAGCCTTTACTCCCTTTCTTGATTCCACAAGGATCGAGGCCTCAGCGGTCATTCCTATGCGGAGCCTCTCATCCCTCCCCTTGATCGAGATCTCTATGGGATATTCCGTGGATGAAGAGCTCCCCGAGGAGCCGCTTCCGGATGAGCTGCTTTCTGATGAAGAGGAGGATGAAGAGCCCTCGGGAACCGGTGAAACAAAGGTCAGGATCCCCTCCATCTGGTCATCTCCCGTGGCATCCGTCTTTACCACGCAGTTCATGCTCTCGCTTACCTCCGAGATATCATACTGATCCACCGTGGCAGAAACTATATATGAAGAATCATCCTGTATCTCGCATATGGTGCTCTTTTCATCATATTCCTCACCCTCCACAACGGAAACACTCGTGATGAGTCCGGAAATAGGGGCAGTTATATTACACTTGTCAAGGCTTGTCTTAAAGTCCCTTATCTCCTCCTCGGCGGCATCATTACTGGTCATATTGTTTAAGCGGGATTCCACGACTGAAGCCATATTGGTGGAAATGGTGCGGAGATCCGTGACCCCCTGGTGCTCTAGCTCTTCAACGGCTTTATTGTAATTATCCACCGTATTCTGAAGATTAAGCTGTGCATTCTCAACAGCTCTTCCGGCAGAGCTCACGGCTTCCTCTGCGGATGCTATGGCATCCTTGTATTCCGATTTGGAGTTCTTGTAATTTCCCTCCGAAACGGTTCCGTCTCTTCTCGCCTTCTTGTAATCATCATATTCATCCTTTAAGGCATCAAGCTCCCTTTCCTTGGCACTCAGATTATCGATGGAATCCGATACCTGATTCTGCTGTTCCACATAGGATCTCATGGCAGAGTCCAGACCGTATTCGCCATGGGACTGATTGTAGAAATAATCCTCCCAGGCCCAGGCTACCTGGGTATTTGCCTTGGCAAGCTCAAGGGTGGCTTTGGCATTATTTACGGTTATCTGACGCTCAAGCTTCCGGATATTTGATTCTATGGATGAGGTGTCAAAGGTACAGATGGGATCTCCAACATTCACATAGTCACCCACCTCCACAAAAACATCCGTAACTTCGGTTTTTGAAACCAGCGTAGACAGGGTTCTCTTCTCCGTAGCCGCAATGGTTCCGGTCACTGATATGGAATTACTGATATCCTGGGAAACAACCTCCTCGAAGTTCTGTGTATCCTGATCCTCCGAGAGAAGCTTTGATTCCTGAACCGCCGCATTTACCTGAAAGGCGGTGACGACCGCATAAATAATGACAAGAAGAATGACGATCTTCTTTACATTCCTTTTTAGAAAATAAAAAAAACTGCTTTCCCTTATACTGTTCCAGTTGAATTTAACGCTCTTTCCGGGCTCCTTTTTCTCTTCCGACCCGATTTTTTCCTTATCTTTTAGCTCCAAGTCAGGCTTCCTCCGATACAAATAAGTGTCATAATAACAGTTATTTGTGTATAATGTGTGATTGATTTTACAGTTTTTCAGCACCTTCGTCAAACCAAAACCGCATATTTATCCATATTTATCCATATTTATGGTATATTATGATACAAACGCCAAAAGTCACATTTTGATTAAATACGGATTGTTCCGTGCTACGCGGTCTCCGCTTCGCTACGGTCGGCGCAAAACCGATGTCCACTGGACATCGTGCGCCCCACAATCCTACCCCACCTCATGCTCGTGTAGGGGTGTGCCCAAAGTTCTTGTCCCCACTACAAGCTTTTCTTGTGTGGTGACAATTACTTTTGGCACTTTAATCATCATATTATAATAGATGTTAAGAAATCAGAAAAAGATAAAAAACTCCATAGGGAAAAAGGTAGGACTCACCGTATTTATCTTCTCCGTCCTGTATTTTGTGATAACCCTGGCTTACGGCAGCTTTGTGAACAGTCAGTTTGAGCTTATTTCCATTGTAAGGAAGAATTACGGTCTGGCCCGTACCCTGTCCATAACCCTTGATCAGGATTATGTTACTGATCTTGTTGACTCCACCCATCTTCTGTACGATGAACTCTGTGAAAAATACGGAGATATGCAGAACAGCGCCGAATATCTTGCGGAATTCGATAAGCTGAAAACCCCGCAGTACGATGAGCTGCTTTCCCGTATGGACAACCTTGAGCACGATAATGATATCGTGTGGGTAAATATACATCTTGAATTCCCCGACACCGGAAAAACCTGCTTCATTCTGGATTCCGACACGCAACATGATAACAGGTACTGCCTTGGCTGGCAGAGCAAGATAAGACCCTGGAAGCACATTGCCGGTTTCCCCTATGAGGTGATCGAGGATGATCTGGACGGGGTAATTGTAATGACCAAGGCACCCTTCTATCAGTCCCCCATAGATGATGATACCGTTATTGCCTATATCCAGATCGCAGAAAAGAAGAGTAACCTCCATAAAAACAGCATGGAATTTGTCTTTTTCTTCGGCCTGGTGCTCTACTTCATTACATCCGTATTTATCACCATCTCTGTTCTGGGCATCAACCGCATTGTTGTTTATCCGATTGAAAAGCTTGCCTCTGCCGCCGAGTCCTTCAATGCGAAGGAGCGGAAGGAATCGGAAAGCCACTACTTCACCGATGCCAGGATCAGATCGCATGACGAGATAAGGGTGCTCGCCGATTCCATGACCGATATGGAGAATGAGCTGCATCAATATGTCAGTGATCTTACTGCGGTGACAAAGAAGCAGGAGCGTATCTCTGCCGAGCTCAGCGTTGCCTCCCGTATCCAGGCAAGTATGCTCCCTGAAGAGCTTCTTGGCTACAACGGGGTACGGAGCTTCATTATCTCGGCCACCATGAGACCGGCTAAGGAGGTAGGGGGAGATTTCTACGACTTCTTTACCATAGACGACGATCATATCGGGATCACCATAGCCGATGTATCCGATAAGGGCGTTCCCGCTGCTCTCTTTATGGTGGTCACAAAGACCCTTATCAAAATTACGGCCCAGGATAACCCCTCTCCCGCCGAAGTCCTTTCAAAGGTAAACCGGCTGCTTATACCCGAAAATTCCGACAGTATGTTCGTAACGGTATTTTTCGGTATTTATTCCGAAACGGACAGAAAGCTTTCGTATGTAAACGCGGGGCATGAGGATCCCGTAGTGTACAGAAAGAGCAGCGGAAAATATGAATTGATTATGGAGGATCATGATCTGGTGCTCGGAGTAGTTGAGGACACGGTCTATACCGGAAGAGAGCTTTTTCTTGAAGCCGGTGACAGGCTCTTCCTTTATACCGACGGTGTTACCGACGCTACCGATACGGAAGGAAATGCCTTCGGCCTCGAAAGGATGATGAACAGCCTGAACAGCCATTCCGACCTTATGGGACAGGAATTACTCGACGAAATGCAAAAAGAGCTGGATCTCTTCGCCGGAGATGCAGCCCAGTTTGACGATATTACGATGCTTATTCTCGATACCCTCCCGGAGGATGCCTGAGTCTTCTTATCCGCCTAAAGGATCCTTCGCTGTCGCCCGGAATCACAGGGCTATTCAGATTCGGAACGCAGTATTTCCAGTGATTCTCCGTAGAGCCTCGAAAGCTCCTCCACTCTGCTCCCGATATCGTTCCAGTCCTTTATGGAGCCTATATATTCAAGGTATTTCTCTATCCCCGGATCCTTCCCCTCATTATTGCATAGAAAAATGATATAGTCCCCGAAGGCATCCAGCTCATCATATAATACCCCGAGATAATAGCGGATATTTGAGATCTCCTGTTCCGGGGCATCCGGGCATACCGGCAGACGGTAGGTTAAAAAGATCTGATTAAGCCTCGGATAGTAGCAGAAGCACCCGAAGGACGGGAATGACCCGACCGATATCACGTTATTCAGGGCGTTTACCGATCTCGAGAGCTCGGAACCGTACTCCTCCGGGATATTTGCGGCAAGGGTAATATGAAAATGGATTATGGGATACTGAAGATCCTCATTAACTCCTCCCTCCAGAACCGCCTCCACTATGGCGGAAATATCCGTGACCCCGATATGCTCCGCTACCGAACGGTAGGTCCCGTTCATATCCTTAACCCCGTCAAAGAGCTCGTCCATCATCTCCCGGAGGCTCTTCATTATCGTGTTTAATCCATCCATATTTCTTTATCCCTTTCTGCTCTTCAGAGAATTCCTGAGTACCGCCCTCCAGTCGGAATCCTCGCTGAAGCCTGAATATTTAAGGAGATTCTCAAGCTTGACCGTCTTAACGGAATCATCATTCACATTTCCGTACATGGTACCCACAACAGCCTTTGCAAGAGCCAGCTCTCCCGCGGATTTGTCCGGTTTATGAGCCATCGCATGTGTATCAATGGACATAAAGATCCTTGCAATATCCACGAGATAATCCGAGCTTATGATGCCGGTCTCCCTTTGCAGCACCTTGTCGAAATAGGAGGTCTTTGCATAGGACTTGTCCCCCAGCATGGATGCGATATTGTCTTTAAAGACCGACTTATCGTACTTTACCTTCCCTACGACCCAGCTTAAGAAGCTGGTCACCATGGGTGCGACGGTCAGTACCGCCTTCAGACCCGCGGTAAAGGGATCCACGGTTGGAACAAACTGGTTTGCGGTATCTCTCGCAATAGAAAGCACCTTGTTTCCTATATCCCATCCTGCCTGTGAACGTTGTTTCCTGGACTGTGCCTTTGTAAGTGACATGAAGTACTGTGCCTGTGAATTGTCGAGGGCAGCCTGTCCAAGCTGTCTCTGCTCCTCAGTCACCTCATTTTCAGGCTGTACGGCATTGGCATCACCCTGATTGGGCTGTGGATTATCCAATGCGGAAATAGCGGTCTCTATGGCGGCATCTGCCCTGTCGATACGTCCTATCCTCTTTGTGGATACGACTATCTCCACAATATCCTTAAAGATCGCGAGAATGTTCTGCCCTGTGGTCAGAATGTAGTCAAGAGGGCCTTTATAGGCAAGAAGATCCCCCCATTTCTTGTTCTGGATGACACCGGGACCCGACGAGTCCGGAGATACATGATAGGAGGCAAGATCCCTTCCGATATTCGCAAGATTCAGGATCTTTTCAATAAAGCCGAGAACCGCCTTTATCTTTCCTCCGTCCAGGTCCTCAAGGGTCTCTCTTCTTTCTTTCTCCGCTTCCATTATCTCATCGGCGGTTTCCGGTGCTTTTTTAAAGAGCTTCTTATAGACATATTTACAAAAGCCCGTAATGTCCTTTACTATTCCGGCGATCGTGCCTATGGCCTCCATGACGTCTGCTCCCTGGAAGCCGTAATCCCTTGCAGCAGCCGCATCACCCCCGAATTTCCAGCCGACGGCGACACCCGCGGAGCCCAGTATCCCGACGATAAGAGAAGAGGATGCCATGGTCTCTCCGAATGAAAGCCAGAAGTCGTGCTCCTGCCGCCTATCCTTTGTCTCATCGCTGACACTGTAATTCCTGTCCTTAGAGAACCCGACGGCATCCTTAATATTAAAGCCTGCCTTTAATCCCGTATTTGCGGCTCCAAAGGCCTCCTTTATAAGCATACCGTTTAAGATATTTCTCTTGATCCAGTTTCCTGCTCCCCTGCGGTACTTTAGCTCCTCCAAATAGACTGCTCTGCTTGGAGAGTCTACGAAATTCAGGATATCACCCTCCTCAAGATTCACCTCACTGAAAACTCCCTGATGATTTGCGAGCTCCTCTAAAAGTCCCATCCTCATCATCTGGCCGTTCTCGGGAAGATACTTGAGCTTTACTTTGGTGCGCATGTCAACTATCCACGCATTTTTCACTATGATGCTTCTCGCAAGCCTCCAGAGTCCCGGATTCTCCTCATTTACAAGCAGGGCAAGACAGGTCATCTGCAATGACTTTGTGTCATTCCGGGTGGCAAGCTTAAGAACCGGATCCGCGTTTGGATCCGTATATGAGAAGGGCGCCTCACCCTCTCCCCTCTCCTGTGAAGCAGCAGAGATCAGGTACGCCGCAAGTGCCGCCGGTCTCAGGTATTCCGGCAGATTCAGATACCCCGCCGGATCTCCTTTAAGGGAAGCAACGACCCCCTCCTTTGTCAGAGGATGCTCCTCATTCCCCGCTTCCTCCCATCTTTCCGTAAGGGACTTCTCCACAGCCTCACCGTAATCTGTCCCCATATCATATCCTGAATAGTACTGTATAGTCCTTGCATTTACATGCTTGAAAAATGGCGAGGTACGGATCGCTATCCGCAGCTTTTCCGCATTTTCCTGCTTATTCCAGTTGCGGCGGCCGAAGAACTTCATGTCCTGTTTACCGGCCACTCTTCTTTCTTCCTGCTCTCCCTCTACCGCTTCTCCCTCATCATCATTCGTAATGAACTCTCCGTTCATATAAAAACCATATACGGTTTTTCCGTTACGCCTGAGATTGGCATGCAGTATCTCGGCATTCTTTTCGGAGAAAAGGAAGCGTCCGTTTATGTCCCTTCTGTCTGACTCAAGTCCCGCATCCTCCGCATAGATCCTCGGTGCTTCCGGCAGGGCAGGCCCTTCGGTCAGGGCGGTCTCCTCCGTGTCTGCCGCAACAAACTGTCTTTTCGCCTGATTTCCGAGGAAATTAAAGTCGAATTTATATCTGGTACGGATGCCCGTCTCCTGATCGGACTCCGATAGAAGAAGAATCTTTTTATGACTCTTCATAAGATAATCTCCGTCCAGGGCATTATTACTCTGCTTATACGGGATCCTCGGAAGGTTCGCTGCCGTTAAGGGAAGATCCGGATTCTCCCCCGCCACCTCGATAGAGGTCTCCAGCGCGTCCATATCGTATATTCCTGTATATTCAATGATGTTCTTGCCATACTCTTCGGGTATGGCTCTTTCACCCATGGCATTTCTCTTATCCTCCTCGGAAGCATCCTCCGGAAGGTTTGAGATTGCCCTCTCATGTGTCAGCTCATACCAGGATTTGGCAAGGCCGTCATAGGTCCTGTAGCGCTTACGGACCTTTTCCTTTGCATATTCACTTCGCTTAACACTCCATTTTGCGGCCAGCTCCCTGATCTTTGCCACTTTTGAATTCTTTTTGGCTTCAAGGGAACGGATCGTGCTTCTCTTATTCTTCTTTTTTATCCCCCTGAACTTGAAGAATTTCCTGAAGGAGCCCGAGGTATCCCTTTCCTCCTCATCTATGATGGCATTAAGCTCCCTTTCCGCGGTCTGCTTGTCCTGGATGAAGCCCTGCATCAAATTGAATTCCCCCACAAGATCCGCGGAATAGCTGTCATGCTCTCTCTTCATATCCTCGGCTTCGGTACGGCTGCCCCGGTTTTCCTCCGCCATCCTTTTCAGTACATTTATCCTGACGTTTGCAATGACCTCACGCCTCGACAGGCCTTTTCCATCAACATCTTCCTCGTCAAAGATATCATCTCCCGAATCCATATAGGAGCGAAGGGAATTATCGACCTTTGCATCGATATCATTCGCGTTTGACTGCGATTCATATGAAGTTGCAAAACTATTTACTCTTGGTGCCATAATCCCCTCTTTTCACGATACGTCCTCAGATCCCCCGTTTTATCGTATGTTACCTTTTTTCCCCAAGGTATATTCTGAAAGCTCCTCCGCTGACGCTCAGAATGACAGGAATCATCAGCAAAGGTAAGCATACTTTCCCAGATTATCCATTGAAAAGCCTACAGCCGAGCCTTTCTCAAGCTCATGCTTTACCGCGCTTACGAGATGCTTCATCCCAAGTATCTCATCCCTCCCCGAAGCCTTGGCACAGGCGTTTAAGAAAACAGTCTTTATGGTGCTGCCCGTAAAGCTGTCAAACTGAGAGGAAAGATAATCAAAGTCAATATCCTCCTCATGGGGCACCGAATCGGTGAAAAGGCTCTGCCAGATCGCCCTTCTCATCTCCTCATCGGGGTTTTCAAAATGTACCACATATCTTATCCTCCGCATAAAAGCGGGGTCTATATTTCCCTTTATGTTTGTTGCCATTATGACTATACCGTCATAGGCCTCTATCCTCTGCAGGAGATAGGATATCTCGGTATTCGCGTAACGGTCTCTGGCGTCATGGACCTCACTCCTGGTGCCGAAAAGAGAGTCCGCTTCGTCAAAGAAAAGCACGGTATTGCTTTTTTCCGCATAGCTGAATACCCTCTCCAGGTTCTTTTCCGTTTCACCTATGTATTTATCGACTATATTCGAAAGATTGACCTGATAGAGAGCCAGGGAAAGCTCTCCTGCTATGGCGTTTGCGGTCATGGTCTTTCCCGTTCCCGGAGGTCCCGAGATAAGAAGGCTCACACTCCTTCCGTAGGGATAAGTCCTGCTAAGGTTCCACCTGTCAAGGATCACCGAGCTTGACCTTACGGAAGAGATCACATCCTCGAGAGTAGTCTTTATCTGTGGCTTTACCTTAACATCCTCAAGCCTTATATCGGGATAGATTATCCGCCCGAGGACCGCTTCCTCCCCCTTCATAAGCTCCTCAATGGAAACCCGGGTCAGAAGCTCATTATCATCATTTTCTCCCGTATCATTCCCCCGAACCTCTACGAAGCTCTTCCATACGGCAGAGATCTCACTGGCATTCAGCCTGTATCGTAAGGACAGCTCATCAGGATCAAGGCTAAAACCCGAATCCTTAAGCGCCTCACCCCAGAGCCTTCTCCTGTCGTCAAGCTTCAGATCCTTAGGAAGGCGTAGATTCCTGAAATCTCCGGGATCCGGCAGTGACATGAGGGCCCTGAAATGGTCAGTACAGAGTATAAGGGGAATATCCCTGTCTGCTGCCGGACGGAAAAGCAGCCTTTCAAGCAGCGCGAGATCCCGTATAAGCTCTTTATCGTCCGACAGGAAGGGTCTGTCTATACCGAAAAAGCAGATACCCGCATCATCAAGCTCTGCTTCCCGTAAAAGAGCTTCCCTGTACCTCCGGAATTCGGTCTTTCCTGCCTCATGGAGAAAATCCCTTAGATTTATGAAGAGAAAATCCTTCTTTAAGCCGTCAGCTATCCTCTTTGCTATGAAGCGCCTGCCCCCGTGTCCGGAGATCTGCACCGTCCTTCCTCCGCCTCTGAAAAAGGACAGACCCTCCTCTATAAGTCCGGAATTTACAATGGTCTTTTCCTCTGCCTCCCCGGCATTGTAATATTCCGTAAAATCACTTAAAAGAGGGTTGACCTTCTTTTCCCCGTTAAGGAAAAATGCGGTCTTCTCGTCTATGGATACCGGTGTATAGCAAAGGGGGAAGGCCTTGTCGTCAAAAGAAAAAACGCTCTTTGCCCTTTCCGCCTTTTCGATAACCTCCCCTTCCTCCGGAAAGCTTATCCCCTCCAGAAGGAAAGCGAGCTTAAGGTTCACTCCATGTCCGAAATTATGTGTAAGATACGCATCGGCCTCGGGATAATAAAAAACGGCTATCGAAAGATCCAGAAGCGACCTCAGCACATTATCATGACCAAGATGACTGATCATCCTTGTATAGCCGTTATCCTCATTTTCTCCCTCCTCAGACCACTTCTTTATGTCCTCCTCATCAATGGATGCCATCAGCCGGGAAAGAACAGGAAATTTTTCAAGGCTCTTTTCCTTTCCCGTTTCTTCGAGGATCAGGTCCAGGCGTGTAAGGATAATGGCTGCTGTGGTTCTGAGAAGATTATGCAAGCCCCACCTCCGCAGCATAGGGTTCAAAGTCAGACTTCGTAAATACCTTACCCACCTTGACAAATTCATACTTGATCGCAAGGAGGTAATGCTTCATATGCACCTGTCCGTTTGCCTCCGGATCAGCTGCCGCAAGGAAGGCCGCGTTCAATATGCAGTTCTTTATATTACCTCCCACAAATTCGAATTTCTCTGCAAGGAACCTTATGTCCACATCATCCGCAAGAGGCGTATCCTTCGGAATGGTGGTGGTCCAGAGCATCTCTCTCGTATCGGGATCCGGGAACTGGAATTCCACGATATATTTCATACGTCTGAAGAATGCGGGGTCGATATTATGCTTGTAGTTAGTGGCCAGTACCGAGACTCCGTCGTATGCCTCAACCTCCTGCAGGAGGAGCGCCGTCTTATTATTGTTGGATGCCTGGTTCGAGCCGCCGTCATCGGATCTCTTTGCGAACAGAGTATCGCACTCGTCGAAGAACAGTACCACGTTACACTTCTTAGCCTCGCGGAAGATCATTGAGATGGATTTTTCCGTTTCACCCACATACTTATCGATAACCTTTGAAAGATCCACCCTGTAAAGCTCCAGATTCAGTTCATGCGCTATAACCTGGGCGCACATCGACTTACCTGTTCCGGGGGCGCCGAAGAGAAGGATGGAAAGTCCGCGGCCGTAGGGATACTTCTTTGTATAATGCCAGTTCTCGTAAACCTGCTTTCGGAAATTCTTCTGGTCTATGGCATGCTCCAGGGTCTCTCTCT
>JAFTEC010000042.1 GCA_017453865.1 Lachnospiraceae bacterium | reverse complement strand
ATTTTAACTTTAATAAGAAGGATGATACTGAAGTAGCCATCGCTTCATTATCCGCCGGCATGGTAATGTGCAAAAAAGGTGAGATGTATGAAGATGTATATAACAAGGCGGACAAGGCGCTGTACTTTGTCAAACAGAACGGGAAGAGCGGCTACGAGTTTTATACCAGCGAATACGACTCCATAGCCCCCTGACACATTTTCATTGGGGTTTCCAAAGCGCAATAAAGATATCCGAACTTCCGGAGGAATCCGTTACCGTGCCTGCCGCGTACAGATTTCCATCTGATGAATAAATATTTCTTAGATCTATCCTTGAGGCCTTTCCTTTACCGTTTGGACCATCCTCCGAAGGCGTCAGTAAAACACTGAGGCTGTCATTTTTCACTTTGGCATTCCCACTGTAATCACCCGTGTTGGAAAGGGCGCCATTATCAGATCTGATTCCCGGATCGGTAAGAGAAAGAGTTACTGAATCGCCGTCAACTGAAATCTCAGCCCGATAATAAGAAAGCCCATCAGAATCCCTGCTGTCGCATTCAGCAGCCTTCCACATACCATCAAGCTTTGATATGTCTTCCACCGCCTCGGCATCCGAAGGTATGCCGTCTTTTTTACAAACGGAAGAAAGAGTCTCTTCCGGGTCATCTCCCAGCCAGTCATCATCCGCAGGACCTCCCGGCTCTCTGCCGATCCCCCCGGGACCGCCTGAGGGCATACCGGTCTCTCCTTTTTCGAAGGAAGGCATATCCTGACCGGAACCAAAGGATGCAGAATCTCCCGAATCATGAGATGACGGAGCTTCAGGGGCTGAAGGAGTCTGGACTGAAGGTGTGCCGCTACTTCCCGGTTCCGTAATGTTTCCGGGGGCTTCACTGCTGTTCGGTACCGGTGCAGATTCCTGCATTTTGCCGTTTTCCGCACCGTGGGATCCCGCTTTGTACGATCCATCTCCGCCCTCCTGCCTGTCAGACATTCTGGAAAACATGAAGATAAATATTCCTACGACCGTAAGAGCACAAAGAAGAAGGACAGTGAGTACGGCAATTATTACCGTCTTCATTCTTCCACTCCCCGACCTTTTTCTGTTCCCGGGCCGTGAGTCCGTTCCATCTGTCCTCTTTCCGCAGAAGGCACAGAATTCCCCCTGGCTTCCCTCAGGTATCTTTTCCCCGCAATTTCTGCAATACATCACATATCCTCTTAAATAAGACTATAAACACATCTATCCCGCTTTCCACATGGTTACATTATAGTCAACCGCAGATTTATGTTCAAGAATAAGGCGGTGCGCTGAATTGTAACTTATATGCTTGTTGTGTTAGTATTAAGTTTTGAAAAAGGAAGGATGGGCGGCGTGCGCGTTGCGATCCGGCGCACTGGCGGTGTGCTGAATTGTAACGAATCGACGTATATATGGGTCATTCCCCTGTATTATCATGTCTAAAGACGGATCATGATGTAAGTAAGGAAAGGAAAAATGGTCACTATAAACAATCGTAAAATGTGCGCAAACTGCTTCGCCGTGATAGAATCCGATCCCTGTCAATTCTGCGGCTTCAATCCGAGGAAGCACAAGAATGATCCTGTCGCGCTCAGGCTTGGAAGCGTACTGAACAAACGGTATACCATAGGCGGAGTCATAGGAAAAGGCGGCTTTGGCATCACTTATCTTGCCTACGACCTGAAGCTGGATACAAAGCTTGCCGTAAAGGAATACTATCCCATGGGACTTGCCCTGCGGCTACCCGGTAGCACTACGGTCTCTGTCTCCGACCATGACGCCGAGGGCAGCTTCAGGAGCGGAGCGGAGAAGTTTTACAGCGAAGCTAAGATGGTCGCCAGATTTAACGGTAACATAAACATCGTCAGCGTCCATGATTTTTTCTATGAAAATGATACCGTGTACTTCACAATGGGCTATCTGAAGGGCGAAACCCTGAAGAACCATCTGAAGCATTCACGGCTTACCGAAGGGCAGGCTGTCAGGGTGATGCAGGACATAAGCAATGCGCTGATGGCCGTCCACAGCTCCAATATTCTTCACAGAGATATCTCCCCCGACAACATCATGCTGTGTGACGACGGAAGCATAAAACTTCTTGATTTCGGTGCAGCGAGACAGGTTATGGCGGAGAAGTCCCAGAGTCTTTCCGTCATCCTGAAGCAGGGCTTCGCTCCCCTGGAGCAGTACCAGAAGAAGGGAAAGCAGGGACCCTGGACTGACATCTACGCACTGGGAGCCACGGTCTATAATGCCCTTACGGGAGAGCTTCCGGACGATCCAATGTCCAGGTTCGAGGATGATTCCGAGCTTATGGACAGCAGCCACGGTATATCGGAGGAGCTCTGGAACGTGATCAAGAAATGCATGATGCTGAAGATAGATGACCGGTATCAGGATGTCTTCGAGCTGAGGAAGGATCTGAATGCCCTTGGCATAGAAGCAGAGGCGATAGTGGAGGTGAACCCGGAGGAGCAGGAGATTCCCGTGGGCGAGACGGCAAAGGCATTTGACAGCATGGCGGAGGAAGAGGATCCGAATGCGACGGAGCTTCTGTCGTATCAGGAGCAGCCCGGAAAAGAAGGAGAGACCGTGCTGCTGAGGCAGGAGCTGCCGGTACAGCAGACCGGAGGTCACGGACAGCAGAATGAAAGCCCTGCACCGCAGTCCCCTGGCTATGATCCCCGTCAGGACGGTTCAGACCGGGCTCGGAATGCCTCTGCAGAAGACCCTGCAAATAACAGCGCTCCGGACTACACCCCGCAACAGCCCGCAGGCTGCACGCCTCAGGGAAGGCCGGCATCCGGACCCGGAGGAGGTAAATCCATCCTCCCCATGGCGCTGATCATTATCACTCTGGCTGCAGCGGCGATCATATTTGCCATAGTGATGGTAAATAAGTCTTCACGTAAGGTCGTAGACGACGAGATCCTCGATTCCATGAACATAAAGTCCATGAAATCCTCCCCGGAGGATGAGCCCTCCTCAGAGGAAACCTCCGAGGAAAAAACGGAGGAGCCGAAAGATGAGGAGAGCAGCGAGATTGCAGCAGGAGATAAGGAGAATTCGGAGGATTACGAAAACTCACCCTTCAAAAACGACTGGACAGAACCGGAAAAAGAGGACAGCGTCGGTATCTCCTCCGAAGATAACGACAATGCGGAATTCGGCCTCGACGGAAGCGAGTGCTCCAGCTATGAGGCCATGACAGACTTTGATGTGTACAAGCGCTATATCTCGGATGTTGATCGTTTCAGTTTTATATATCCGGTCAATCTTTATTCCTCCGTCATAAGGAAAGGCGGAACCTTTGACGGAAAGAGCTTTGAGGTGGTGAGTTTCAAAAGGAGCGACGGATCGACACTGACTTACACCGCTTCCATTTACACTGATAATTCCGTGGAAGCGGAGCTGAACTACATATATTCGAATGTAAAAGAGGCTTATTATGTGGCTTATGAAATATACCCTACCAAAATGGAAAACGGGGAGGGCATTATGATCCTGACAGGAAAGGACAAGGAGAACCATGATATGCTTGTATATACCCTGGCACGGGTGAGCAGGGATTACGTCTATGAGATGGTCGTGACCTTCCCTGATTTTGAAAACGACGATGACGAGAACTGGAAGAGCTACTATAAGGAGTGTCTTTACCGTGCCTGCGGCTTTAGCAATTCGGCCAAATCCGTGAGATCATATTCGGATTACCTGAATGCGCCGTAGCAGGCTTGCCCTCATATCAATAATCCTTGCTCTGACGATCCCGGTTTTATTCGGCTGCGGAGACGGCGGGGAAGCAGGGAAGCAGGAGCAGCCTGCGGAGGCCGCCGGGGAGGTTTCAGAGGAAGCAGCAGAGGAGGCTTCCAAAGAGAACACCGGCATGGCCGTCATCGATGACAGTCTTATTGTCGGCTCTTCGGAGGAGCCTTCCGAGGATACCGGCTTCGGAAGGATCACCGATGCGTTCCCTGAGGAAGCCACTTCGGAAGAGGAGCCGGAGATCCTGCATTTTGTTGATGTTTTCGGCGAGGAATACGAGGTTAGGATCGATCCCGGCATACCGAAGCACGGGTATGACCTAAATACCTTCCGGCATGACGGTCAGATGTCAAGCTACAGCGATGACAGATATTTAAGCCGCATCGGCATAGACGTTTCCCATCATCAGGGGAATATAGACTGGCAGGCTGTCGCCTCCCAAGGGATAGAATTTGCCATCCTGCGAATCGGATACCGGGGCTACGGCAGCGAGGGCAAGGTCTGTCCGGATACAAGATTCAGGGAATATATACGCGGCGCGAAGGAAGCCGGCCTCGATGTAGGTGTTTACTTCTTCGCGCAGGCGGTAAACGAGGAGGAGGCAAAGTGTCATCCGGCAGATTATAAGCTCCCGCTTCCGTCAGATTGTTTGGGCTTAAATGTGGGAGTGGATACTGTTCCGCTCAAGGTTACAGGTTCTTTT
>JAFTEC010000041.1 GCA_017453865.1 Lachnospiraceae bacterium | reverse complement strand
GGAGGTTCGGCACCGCGCCGGCATAAAGCCGGCGGCGCTAAGCAGGCGCCACCGGCGCCTGGCGCCCCCTCTTGGACGCAAAAAGTCATGACTTCCTGCGGACGAAATCGGTAATTGTCCGCAGGAATCCGGCTTCGCCGGACACGCCGACCGGCAAGCCGCTCGGCTGGTCAGGTACGATTATTGATTTTCTGATGAAAATCAATAATCTATACCTTCTGTCTATAAGAAGGTTCTCCGGCTTAAGGAGCAGGGGTATCTGGAATGTGAAGATGTGCCCGGTGGCAGGGCTTCCGGCAAAGCAGAAGCTCCTGGAAGCAGGACGAAAATTTGAATTAAAGCAGCAGAGGAAAAACACAAAGGAAGATGACCATCATTTAACGAGGTCATTGATCACCTCTCCTGCGATGATGAGGCCGGCAACGGAGGGAACGAAGGCAACTGAACCCGGGATGTCCCTCCGTTCCGTGCAATGCCGTACCGTTCCCGGGGGACAGACGCAGTGTGCTCTGCAGCTTATGGACATATCCTCCAGTGGCCGCAGGGGCTTCTCCTTTGAGTATACGACCTTTAATGATTCTATGCCTCTTTTTTTACACTCACGGCGCATAACCTTAGCAAGGGGACATACAGAGGTCTCATATATATCGGCAACCTCGAAGAGAGCAGCATTTACCTTGTTTCCCGCGCCCATGGACGAAATGACTTCTGTTCCTGCCGCCTTTGCCTTTTCTATGATAGCAAGCTTTCCGGTAACGGTATCGATCGCATCCACCACGTAGTCATACTCACGAAAGTCGAATTCATCCTGCGTTTCCGGAAGAAAAAAGGTCTTGTATGTTTTAACACTGCAGCGGGGGTTAATATCAAGTATCCGCTCCTTCGCCACGTCAACCTTATATTTACCCACAGTGCTTACGGTGGCAATGATCTGCCGGTTTATATTTGTCAGGCAGACCTTGTCGTCATCGATAAGGTCCAGAGCGCCGACACCGCTTCTCGCAAGGGCTTCTACCACATATCCACCCACTCCGCCTATTCCGAAAACAGCAACACGGGAGGAAGCGAGCTTTTCCATAGCATCCGCCCCGTATAAAAGCTGTGTTCTTGAAAACTGATTCAGCATGATCCTTCTGACCTCCCTGTTTTTCCCGTACCCGGAATCTAAAGTATAGCATACCGTAAGCTTTTCTTGTATAATCAGTAATTATAATAAGCAAAGGGGGAACCGTCCCCGACTGAGGAAAGGAGCGGTATTGACATAATGAATTATGCAGAGGAGTCCCTGAGGCTTCATGGTGAGTGGAAGGGGAAAATAGAGGTTATTTCGAGAGTAAGCGTAAAGACAAAGGAGGATCTGTCACTTGCTTATACACCGGGAGTGGCGGAGCCCTGTCTTGCCATACAGAAGGATATTAATAAATCCTATGACCTTACGAGGCGTCACAATATGTGCGCTGTCATAACCGACGGCTCGGCTGTCCTCGGTCTCGGGGACATAGGGCCCGAGGCGGGAATGCCGGTAATGGAGGGAAAGTGCGTGCTCTTTAAGGAGTTCGGCGACGTGGACGCATTTCCGCTCTGTGTGAAGACAAAGGATGTGGATGAATTTGTTAATACGGTCGCTCTTATCTCAGGTTCCTTCGGAGGGATCAATCTCGAGGATATATCTGCCCCCCGCTGTTTTGAGATAGAGAGGAAGCTCAAGGAAAGAACGGATATCCCCATATTCCATGATGACCAGCACGGAACGGCGGTGATCACGCTTGCCGGTCTTACCAACGCTCTTAAGGTTACGGGAAAGAAGAAGGAAGATGTGAAGATCGTGACGAGCGGAGCGGGGGCTGCCGCCATAGCCATTGTAAAGCTTCTCCTGTCCGCAGGGTTTAAGGATATTACCATGTGTGACCGGAAGGGAGCGATCTATGAAGGCAGGGACGGCCTTAACTGGATAAAGGAGGAGATGGCGAAGGAGACCAATATCGGTAAAGAGAAGGGCAGCATTGCAGATGTGCTTAAGGGAGCAGATATTTTCATTGGCGTGTCGGCTCCCGGGACCATAAATTCCGAAATGGTGAAGACCATGAACCGGGATGCGATAATCTTTGCCTGCGCGAATCCCACACCGGAGATCTTCCCGGAGGATGCAAAGGCGGGAGGTGCCAAGGTGATAGCTACGGGACGGAGTGATTTCCCGAACCAGATAAATAATGTACTGGCCTTCCCCGGTATTTTCAGGGGGACCTTTGACGTAAGAGCAAAGGATATAAATGAGGAGATGAAGATGGCAGCGGCAAAGGCGCTTGCAGAGCTTATTCCCGATAATGAGCTTAGTCCCGATTATATCATTCCCTACGCCTTTGATCCCAAGGTGGGACCTGCGGTGGCGGCAGCCGTTGCCGAGGCTGCGAAAAAGAGCGGGGTAGCGGGAAATGGATGAACCCTTTGTGACCATAGACCTTCATGGGCTTACACAGGAGGAAGCGAAAAAAAGGATCGATAAGGCGCTGGCGTCTGCCGGCTCCGGAACCTATCAGCTGAGACTGATCCACGGCTTTAACCGGGGGACCAGACTAAAGAATATGATCTATGACTGGTACGATATCGAGCCGAAGGTAAAGCGGATAATGCCCGGAGACAATCAGGGCATAACGATACTTGTGCTTAGAGAGTTATATTAGGACGCTGCGGGCTTCTCACAAAAAAGACAAAGAAAGGACAAAGAAAAAACACATTTTTCGATTAAAATCCTGATTAAAGGACACAAGAATAATTTCAGGAGGAAATCGATAATGGATGAATACAGGGAAGACAGGAAAGAGGAAACGAAGCAAAGGAATGACGGAAATATCTCGGTTCCGAAGCCGCTGTTTGCACTTCTTATAGCTGTTCTCTGCGGAACAATGTGCTATTCGGCATACAGCGCAGGTTACCTAAAGGGAACGGAAAAGGGACACCCGGCTCCTGAGATCGCAGGAGATGCAGCGGAGAATGTGCCGGACAGCGCTCCGGAAAAGGGAGACGGCGCCATGGCGCAGGGTGAAGCAGAGGGAAATGAAATGTTCCCCGGCTTTGACGGAAGGGAGTTCTTCCGTAATATGACCCCCTTTAACGGTAATACAGACGAGGGACAGGATGCTCAGGGAAAGCCTGACGGAAGACAGGGGTCCGGGGACAAACCGGAAAAGGAACCCGGAAAAAGCGAAGAAAAACCGCAGGGCGCCTTCCTTGACATCATGGTATCAACGGTGTCCGATGAAGCCAGGGAATCATACAATATTCCTGCAGGAGTCCTTATAATGAAGGCCAATAAGGACGGAGCGGCGGACAGGGCAGGACTAAAGGAACATTCGGTCATTACAGAGGTGGACGGAAGAAAGGTGGCCACGGTCGAGGAACTGAAAAGTATCCTTGCTGACAGGAACCCCGGCGATACCGTAGCGGTCACGGTGTATGAACCCTCCGAAAATCACGGCTATGAGCAGAAGACCATAGACGTTATCCTGTCAGCCGGAGATGAGAATTAATAACGTTGCAAATCAGTGTACCGGCGGTGCGCTGAATCGTAACTAAAAAACAGGACTTACGGAAGCTGCTTGTTGTTATAAAGAATTATTTTCTATATAATGATACATACATGGGAAAAGCAGCGGACGACAACAAAAGAAAACCACAGAAAAGAAGGCTGTTATTTGTATACCATAACGGTCTTCTTTGTGTTTCGGTGCAGGATATAAGGCTATGAAAGGGAGTATTGTATTTACTAATGACAACTGCATAGGCTGTAATAAGTGTATCAAGGTCTGCAGCGCCATCGGAGCCTGTATCTCCACAGAAGAGAACGGCCATGCGAGGATAGAGGTTGACGGGAGCAAGTGTGTTGCCTGCGGCAGCTGTATTGATGTCTGCGTTCATGGAGCGCGTGAATTTGAGGATGATACCGAGAGATTCTTCCGTGATCTGAAAAACGGGGAGTCAATATCCATACTGATAGCCCCGGCCTTCAGGGCGAATTTCCCAAAGGAATACGGAAACGTGATCGGCGGACTAAAGAAAATGGGGATAAAGCGGATCATAAATGTATCCTTCGGCGCGGATATCACAACCTGGGGCTATCTTAATTATATTGATAAATACAAGTTCTACGGCGGCATATCCCAGCCCTGTCCCGCAGTGGTGTCCTATATAGAGAGATATCTTCCGGAGCTTATCCCTATGCTGTTTCCGGTGCAGAGCCCTCTGATGTGCGCCGCGATCTATGCGCGTCAGGAGATGGGAGTCACTGATAAATTTGCCTTTATAAGCCCCTGCATCGCAAAGAAGATGGAGATGGAGGATCCCCATAATAAGGGACTGGTGCAGTATAATGTCACCTTCGAGCATTTGATGAAATATGTGAGGGAGCATAATATCAGCGCAGAATTCTCCCACAGCGACATTGAGTATGGCCTGGGTCTTTTCTATCCAACCCCCGGAGGGCTGGCGGAAAATGTAAAATGGTTTCTCGGGGATCAGATTTTTATCCGGCAGATCGAGGGTGAACGCCGTCTCTATGAATGGATGCATCAGAACGCAGACAGGATCAGGGATAAGGAAACGCCTTTCCTCTTTATCGATGCCCTTAACTGTGAAAACGGCTGTATCTGCGGAACTGCCGTAAATCCCGAGAAGGCCAGGACGGATGATGCCTTTTATGCTCTTCTCGACATACGTGAGCTTGCAAAGAAGGATGAGAGCGGGGATGCCTGGTCCAGAGGGGATACGCCTGAAGAGAGGCTTAAGAACTTTAATAAGCAGTTTGAGAATCTGAAGCTGGAGGACTATCTGAGGGGTTATACGGACCGTTCTTCGGAATGCCGTTACGACATACCGGATCAGAAGGAGCTGGAACGTATCTTTGTAAGTATGAATAAGCTTACTCCCGAATCCAGGGAGATAAACTGTAACTGCTGCGGATACGAGAGCTGTACCCAGATGGCGACCGCCATATATAACGGCTTTAACCATAAGGAAAACTGTATTTACTATGAGAAGACCATGGTTGAGGAGCTGGAGACCGAGAAAGCCGTTGCGGAGAAGCTGGCAGGGGCGAAGAGCGCCTTCCTTGCCAATATGTCCCATGAGATAAGGACTCCGATAAATGCCATCCTCGGTATGAATGAAATGATATTCAGGGAGAGTGATGCCCCGAATATCGTTGAATATTCAGAAACCATACGAAGTGCCGGAAATACGCTTCTGGGTCTCGTCAATAATATCCTTGATTTCTCCAGGATCGAGTCCGGAGAAATGGAGATAAAGCCTGACTTTTATGATCTTTCCGACCTCCTTAACGAAATGGTTAATATGATCAGGACAAGGGCGGATGCCCAGGGCTTAAAGATCATTCTCGATTTTGATCCGAAAACACCAAAGAGTCTCTTCGGGGATGAAAAGCGTATAAAGCAGGTTATAATGAACCTCCTTACAAATGCGGTGAAATACACGGAAAAGGGCAGCATTACCTTCAAAATGGAGCATGAGAGAGTAGAGGCGGAGCCGGGCAATGTTATCCTGAAGATATCCGTGACCGACACGGGTGTGGGTATCCGTGAAGAGGATATCAGGAAGCTCTATAACGAATTTGAACGAATAGAAGAAAAGAAGAACCGGCATATTGCGGGAGTTGGTCTGGGCATCAATCTGACGGAAAGCCTGCTCAGGCTTATGGGCTCGACCCTTCAGGTTGAAAGTACATACGGTGCAGGCTCCACCTTCAGCTTTGATCTGAAGCAGGGAGTTGCGAAATGGACGGAGCTAGGTGATTATGAGGTTGCATTCCGTGAGAACGTGGAAAAGAGAAGAGCCTGCAAGGAGCAGTATATGGCTCCGGATGCGGAGATACTGGCTGTCGACGATAACCCCATGAACCTGGTGGTACTTAACAGCCTCCTGAAACAGACCCGGGTTAATATAGATACCGCGGAGGATGGCTTCAAGGCAGTGGAGCTTTCGAAAGGGAAAAAGTATGATCTCCTCTTTCTTGACCATATGATGCCGGATAAGGACGGTATCGAAACCCTGCATGAGATCCGGAGGGATGGGAATAATCCGAACAAAGAGACACCGGCTGTATGCTTAACCGCTAACGCCATAGCAGGAGCAAGGGAGGAGTATCTTTCGGCGGGCTTTGACGATTATCTTTCAAAGCCTGTGGATGCCGTACAGCTTGAAGATATGCTATTTTCCTTGCTGCCAAAGGAGCTGGTGGTTCCCGTTACCGAAGCTTTGGAAGCAGAAGCGGGAGAAAACGGAGAAGAGGAAAACGGTGCTCTAAGGATATTAAGAAGCTGTAAAGAGATCGACATCGACAAGGGGATAAATAACAGCGGGTCGTTTGATGCCTATCTGCCGCTATTAAAGATCTTCTACGATTCCATCGAGGATAAGGCCGAGGAGATCGAGGGCTTCTATGCTTCTGATGATATAACGAATTACACGATAAAGGTTCATGCGCTGAAGAGCTCAGCCAAGCTTATAGGAGCGATGGATCTCGGGGAAAAGGCACAGAATCTTGAGAATGCCGGAAAAAGGGAAGACATTCAGTTTATACGTGAACATAATGATGTCCTTCTACGGGAATTCCGGAGGTTTCAGACCTTACTCGCCGATGTTTTCGTCGGGAATGAAAAGGGAGATCTGCCGCTTGCCGATCCCGGACTGATGCAGGATGTATATGAAGAAATAAGGGACGCGGCGGAGAAGATGGATATTGAAAGGCTGGAGGCTGTATTTGAGGAAATGAAGGACTTCCGCATCGGGGACAGTGAGAAGGAACGCTACGAACGGCTGGAAAATGCTTATTCAATGTTTGACTATGAGGGGATAGTAAAGATCCTGTCGCAGGATGAGGCGTGAAAAAATACTTGAAGGAGAGAAGAGTATTTTGAGTACGGGTAACGGGTTGAAAACCATATTGATAACTCTGGTGGCGGTCATTTCCGTCATCGTTCTTGCGGTATGCTCCTTTGTCTCGGCAGGAAGGGTAAAGACCGCAGAAGAAAATGCCGCGGCCATGGAAGCTGCCGCAGCAGCCTATGCCTCTGCAATGGCAGAAAGTGACGCCGGTACAGCCGATGCGGAAAAACCGGCAAAGGAAGCGTCTATTAAAGCCGAGCAGGCGGCAGATGCTTTAGAAAAGCCGGATTTCAGCGGTGAAGCAAAGGCTTATGCGGATTTTACCGCAGGGGACAGCGAGGTCCGTTACGCCCTTACTGCATTAAGACAGGATGATCCCGAGCTCGTCAAAAATTACCGGATAAGGGTCAGTCTTGACAATATGGAGACCGTTAAGCTTCCCGAGGGAGAAGCGCTACGGGTGCGTTTCAGAGGGACATTTCCGAAGATGACAAAACGGAGAGATGCCCTTATAAGAGTTATCAGTGACAGCGGTTCCTTTAAGGGAAAGATACATATTGCAGGGATACTGTTTGACGATTCCAAGGCACCGGATATGGGGGCGCTTTCCGATGAGGATATTTCCTTAAGTCACGGCAGTGCTTTAAGGGCCGTATCTCTTTCGCGGATCAATGGTGACGACAGCGTATGCTCTGAGGTGGAATTCACCGGTAGTCCGGAGGATGAGCGGATATCGGTGGAAATACCCCTTAAAGATCTGGATTCTTCCGGATTTTCTACAGTATATTATGATCTTTATTTTATTGGAGAGAATAATGGCTTCACCTTCACTACCGGCTGTGATTTTACCGGCAAGGAAGAGGGCGGAGACGGTTTTGACAGGATAAACGAGGCATTTGCCGTATACAGGAGCAAAGCCGCCGCCGGACAGGATGATAAGGAAGCAAAGGAAAATGTGGCGGCTGCGATCGCCGGGATGCGAACCGCTCTTTCTGCTTATCCGGAGACGGATCCCCTTGTCATCAAAATATCCGGACGTCTGGATGAAAAGGAAGCACTTATGAATGCAACGGAGGAAGAGCCTGAGTCAAAGTCTTCAGACATTGTGGAAGAGTCCGGCGGAACAGAGGAAGCCAGCGCCGGGAGTAAGGAGAGTAAACGGGCTTCGACCTCTAAGGCACCTGTGGTATTGCCGGCTGCGTCGGGCGAAGCAAAGGGGAATACGGATATCGGTATTATTACCGTAGCTGCTGCCCTGCTTGCATTTCTAATGCTCGTCCTTCTTTTCTTCACCGGTATTTCCGCAATAAGAAGGGTACGCGACAATGAGACGCTGAGCCGGGTGAGGGAAGATAAGGACCGTTTAAGGGATGAGGAGAATCTGGGGCTCAGAAGGAGCCTTATGGAAGTTGGGGAAAGGTCGGCTGCTCTCCGGAAGAAGATTGCCGAGGCGGGTGTCTGCGGGAATGAGACAGGGGATCTTAAGGGTATAATGCCGCTTATCGATAGCTTTGACGGACGGCTTGATACAGTAGAAAGGAATCTTACCGAATACCTCGGAGAGTCCACCGCCGACAATACGGAAAATGAGAACAGAAAGGCATTTCGGGATGCCGCAAAGGCAATGAACAGTCTGGCGGGCTCGGGAGCAAGTCTCGGAAGCAGTATAGCAGGGATCACGGAGCAGCTCAATGAGACCAGCGGATCTGTTAAGGAAATCAATAAGGCGGCAACCATAATCTCCGATGTGGCAAGTGAGACGAATCTCCTTTCCTTAAATGCCTCCATAGAGGCTGCCCGTGCCGGAGAAGCGGGACGCGGCTTTGCGGTGGTTGCGGGAGAGATCTCGAAGCTTGCCGAGCAGACAGAGAGATCTGTTCAGGAGATAAGTAATACGGTTGAAAAGCTGAACTCTGATTTCGAAAAAACCCATAAGCTCATGCGGGAACTGGAAAAATATTCGAGGGAGCAGCAGGAAAGCCTTGATTTCGCGTTAGACGGCATTGCCGATGCGGAGAAGCGCCTTACCGATGAGGGAGCTGCTGACAGGCGCTTAGCGGCTCTAAGCGGGATCAGAAGAGAGCTTGATGAATTGAGACAGCTTAGCCGTGACATAAGGCAGGAGGTCAATGCAGCGGATGATTCCCTTCGGACCAGGGATATCAGAGGGGAGCTTCTTTCGGAGATAAACGACGGCCTCAGGGAGATGGAGAAGACCCTCTGCCGGTTCGGCGCATCGGATAAAAACGAAATATAAGCTTAATGATATCGTACATAGGACCAGGGAAAAGCCCCCTGCCGATATTTTTATCGACAGAGGGCTTTTATTACCGGCTTCTCTCTACTCTCATCCGGAAATCATGCGTATTGTCGCCTTTTGTCACTCTTCTACCGAATCTACATAGTAGAAGTTGTCATCCACATAATTGCCGACTCCAATATATTCTCCATCGGTTCCGAGCTCTTTAAGCCTCATTGTGCAGGCATCCTCAAAGTTATTCTGTCCATGTACAACGATAAAGTAGTTGGTGAATTCAGCTGTGTTTGCTGCCTTTTCAGCTTCCTTCTGCTCATAGTAAACATCAGTCTTCCCACCGGCCTTTGTTCCGACCTTGACCTTGTTGTAGGTCTCCTTTATGTTGTAAAGAAGGACGCCTGCATAATCAGCGTCATCGGGATTAACGTTCACAATGTTGTCTTTATTAACATTAGAATCCATATAGTCGTAATATGTCGAATTTGCCATATCTATATAAGGTTCAGCAAACACCAGACTGTTCAGCTTATATTTGCCTTTCTTATCCATGGTGAGAAGTGTTTTTCCCTTCTCATTTGAGTGGTCAAGTATGACAGCCGTTGTATCGCAGGAAAAACTATCCGACTTTGCTGCCAGCTGGTCGGCAACGGCACTCACATAGGCTTTGACGGATGTGTTGTTTTCAAGTACAGATGTGTCAAATCCAATATGTCCTGTAAAGTAAAGATTCAGGTAATACCTTATTGTATTCCCATCCTTGTCCTCATCCGAGTAAGAGGTTTTACTTGAGGTGCCAAGGGCGTTAGAGCTCACGATGGCTAAATCAAGGAACTGGTTCTTCTCTTCCTCCGTCGTGTAATTCGCGTATGCTTCACTCCTGTTATTGTAAAGATAATTACCAAGTTCTTTACGAAGATTCCAGTACATTTCCGCATACTCTTTCTCAGCGGCGGCGGCAGCGTTCCCGTACTTTGTATTCAACTTCTTTTTTGCCTCTTCAGAGGTATCATTTT
>JAFTEC010000040.1 GCA_017453865.1 Lachnospiraceae bacterium | reverse complement strand
GTGGTAAATGACATAAGCTTTAAGAGAGAAAGCCTTTCGGAAAACTATGTTCTGGAGAAGGAATTTGATCCGGCCACACAGGCGGTAACGGATTTTTATGTGCGCGCAAAAAACGGGATGCCTCTACATAAAGGCAGCGATGCCTTCGATTTCGACCTGTTGCTTCAGGCCCCGGGCACGGACGCCGGCAGCCTCAGGCAGACAGCCTCCTTCAGCGCAAAAAAGAAATCCACGAAGATAAAAACCACTTTTGTTAGCGGGAACACCCTAAAGGTAAATGAAACCTTATCCGATAACCATGTTGCGGGGAGCATTGAACTTAGAGTCATTTCCCCGAAATACGCCGTTATCGACCGGGCTTCCGTTAAGGACCTTACGAATAACTCCGCGTTCAGGACGGAATGGATCATAGACAGATGGGGACAGGCTGCCAGGATCCGCATAGAGATCGACAAAAACAAGGTCATCCCGGGAAAGAAGTATTCCCTTGTCTATTCCCTGAAGGCGCGGGGAGCCGATCCGGGTACCGCGCCCACAAAAATTGTAGTAAAATACAAGGCATAAAAAGATAATTAAATTACCATATCTTTCTTAAGCAAATATTCACTTTTTGCAGCTATACTTAATACAACGATTTAAGAAAGATATCCGCTGGGGTTTTCGGGTATGAAAAAACGCTTCAGAAAACTATCAATTATTTTAATGGCATCCCTTATACTTTCTTCTGTTTCAGGTTCTGTTTTTGCAGAGCCTGTTCCTGATGGTACGGATGAAGTGGTCCTTTCTGCCACCTCACAGGAGGGGACTGACGGTGACGGGGCTGCTGAAGGAAACGAAGCTACTGAGGAGGCTGTGTTAAGCGACACCGGAGAGGAACAGCCGGAGGATTCCGCAGAAGAAGCTTCATTGGAAGAGAAGCAGGGAGAAGAGGAAGAGCCTTCGGAAGAACAGCAGTCACCGGAGCAGACCGGGTCGCAGCCGGAGGAGACTGACCCGCAGGCAGTACAGTCTGAGGAACAGTCCGGAGAACAGAACGGTGAAGACGGCGCAGCGGCTGATCCGAACAGCGTAACTTCGGGTGAAGACGGCGCAGCGGCCGATCCGAACAGTATAACTTCGGGCGAAGACGGCGCAGCGGCCGATCCGAACAGTGTAACTTCGGGCGAAGGCGGTGAAAACGCGGAACAGGCTGCAGGCAATGATATACAGCCTGAAGAGAATAAGAATATACAGGCAGAAGAGGGAGAAGGTATCTCCGCCGATTCTATAGAAGAAAGCGCACTGTCCGGAAATACCCTGGAAGAGACGGTATCTGACAACGTCCTTCCCGAGGAAGGGCTGGAGCTTACTCTGTCCGGGAATGAAGTATCGGAAAATTCCATTTCGGAAAATGAAGTCCTCGAGGTAGAGGTTTCGGAGAATGAGGTTTCGGAGAATGAGGTTTCCGAAAATGAAGTCGAGGATTCAGTATCCGAAAATGAAGCGGAAGAAGATGATGAGTACAGGGGCGGCAACATCGATCTCCTTATGGATTTCGGATCTGATACGGTAGAGGAGATATCCGAGGCGTCCGACATCCGGCTTGCTTCCCTTGCAGCCTCTGGAGATGCGGGATTGAGCTCGGTGGATTCGGAGAGGAGCAGGTATGTGGATCCATATGATAACTATGTGGATAAAAATATCTCCTACGATATGGCCGGGGGCGAAGAAGCCGCATCCGCCAACGATTATAAGCTGTGCTGGGCGTATACGGCAGCAGCTCTGGCAGACATAAACCTGACAAAGAAGGGATTAAGGAATAACGGGGATAGGACCCACGTAGATCCCTGGCAGATAGTTCAGGCTACCTACAATAAATACAGGTATGACATCTATGGCGATACCTGGAAGAAGACAAGCGAGGTTCCTTATTTCGACCCGGAAAGTCTTAAAGAAGAGAGAGGAAGCGGATCAAGCGCGTACTGTAATCATTATTGGGATTACACCGGGATCTATGATCCTGAGGGCGATAGTAATGTCAGTAAGAACGGGCTGCCGGTTATTGATATCAGTGACAGCAGTCCCGAAAACATAAAGAAGATAAAAAGATCTGCCTTCGGCAATTTGATGTTTACCGCCTTTAATTTCGAGCGCTGGGCTTCGCCTTATCTGAAGGGTGATACCGAGGAGGAATCAAGCAGTATAGAGGACGGGAGCAGCCTGAATTACGAAGCGGATACCAGCGGGATCGGCGCCCAGCTCCGGAACGCCTACTGGGTTCCGAGTACGGACATAGATGCCATAAAGGCAATGATAGCGGATCACGGGGCGGTCGGGATCCAGATGACCAGAAAGGCGAGGGGTAAGAATGGTTCTCTTTCAGGCTTCAAGGAAGCGGCTGAGGAGGACAAAGGCACAAGGATGTATGAGTTTATCCCCTTGTACAACGGATACAAAACAGATCATACCGTTGCCCTCGTTGGGTGGGATGACAATGTTTCCCAGTCTAATTTTAAGAAGTGGAATATCGGCGACAGAAAGAATATTGAGCCCAGCCGGACAGGAGCCTTTCTTGCTGTAAGTGCGACGGTAAACGGCTGCAGCGATCCGGATTATACATACGATCATTTCTGGATCTCCTATGATGATGCTGCATTTAAGGCTTATAACGATAAGTACAGATATGCCATTGCCTATGATTTTGTTGAAAATAATACCAGTGACTACAGCTACGGTTATGACGGCTCCAATTACTTTAATTCTTACTCCACAAAGAAGGTGTACGGTATATTCAAGTCATCTCATTCAGGAAAAACCGGCAGCGGAAATGTGGAGATGCTGAAGTCGATCGGTGTCGGTGTCCAGGATTCGGGAAGGTACAGGATCACGATCTACAGCGGCTACGATCCTACAGGTAAGAGGTATCTGAATCAGTATGAGGTACTGACCCAGCAGGTCGAGCTGGATTATCCCGGATATCATACCATAGATCTGGATGAGCCAATACTCTTTTATAAGAACGACATGGTATCTGTCTGCTTTGAAAGAGTGGATTCAACGGATTTCCATATGCTTGTTGACGGATTTTATGATAAGACCCGGGATGGATATACATCCAAGAGCTCGTCCGGTGACAGGGTTCTGGGAAGCAGCATTATATCCGAGAACGGGGTGGTGTTCTCCTCCTATACCAATGGTACGAGAGCAGGTGCCGAGAGCTTCTTTATGAGTGTATCCGGGAACAACTCCGGCTCTGTGGTTCAGGGCAGCTTCATTCCATATTCCGGAAATTCGTCCAGATATATGGGAATTACTCCCCGTATGAGGCTCTATACCTCGGATATCAAGGTTCCGGATAATATTGACCAGACCATGCTGGATATCAAGCTGAAAAAGTATATCTGGACCTATACGGGAAAGGCCATCACACCCATACCCGAGGTGCTTGTGGATTTCTCGAAGACCCAGGCCGGGATACAAAAAGACAGCGGTGGAAGGGAATACTCCGAAGCCCTTGTTATGTATAATAAGATAGGAGACGTGGAGAGCCACTATAATTACGTCGGTGTAAATAATAAGGACGAAGGCATAGCTGCGGTGATCGTCCGGGGGAAGGGTGACATTTTCTCCGGAGAGATATCGGTGCCCTTCAAGATAGCGAAGGAACAGATCAATATTTCCAAGTGTAAGATCGAGGGTCTCGAGCCGCAGGAGTACAGGGAAGGGGAAGGAAAAGTCCTGACCAGCCTGTACGGCGACATAAAGAAAAATATGGTGGTCAAGTATTACGTATCCGAGACCAAACACTACGTTGCCCTTACGGAAGGAATAGATTATAAAATAGGCTCCATTGAGGGAGACAATGCTCTGGGAAAGAAGCTTACGGTAATGGTCACCGGTATAGGAACCTTCAAGAATACGGTGAAGCCGAAATTCAAGATCCGGAAGGCCAAGGACAAAAAGCCCATAAGCGATCTTGACATTTCAGTGGATCTTCGATACACGGACAGCGGACGGGAAGTTGAGTGGAAGGAAGAGGAGCATCTGGAGGATCTTCCGGAGCTCGATTATACAGGGAAGAAGCTGAAGCCTGAAGTGGTTTCCGTATATGACGCAGGTACCGGAAGGAAGCTGGAGCCCGGCATTGACTATGATGCAAAGATCAAATACAAGAATAACAAAAACGCGGGAATGGCGAAGATCATAATAAAGGCTGCAAAGGGCGGACCTTATTCCGGCAAGGTGACACGTTACTTTATGATAAAGCCAAAGCATGTCACAACGGATGCGGTGGTGAAATTCCCAAAGAGCTCGTATAAATACACGGGAAACCCGATAAAGGCCATACCTAAGGTAACCCTGTACGGGAAGAGGCTTGGAAAGGGCGATATTTATGTGGACTACAGCAATAATACCGGCTCCTCCTCGGGAACGGCGACCGCTCAGGGTGTTGTATTCGGAAAACGGCGCTATACCGGATATCTGGGCTACGGAAACTTTACCATAGCCCCGGGCTCTTCCACGACCTCCAGATCTTCGTCAAGCAGCTCTACAACAAGCAGCAGCAGTTCGAAGTAAAGAGACCAGGTAAGCATTCAGGACTGTCACTTGCGGTCTTTTGCCGGTGGTGCGAAAAGGTATTTCGGAGCGGGAATTCGGAGCCGATCGGTAATATCCGGGTTAATGTGGTATAATCAGGCACATGAAGGTTTATATCGTACTGGATCTGGAATGGAACCAGGGTACTCCCAAAACTGAAAGAAGTGACCTTCCCTTTGAGGTCATTGAGATAGGTGCCGTGAAATTAAATCAGGATAAGGAGATCATAGGACGTTTTGAGAGCCTTATCTGTCCCGTGGTCTATAAGAAGATCTTTTATATGACTGCGCGGGTAACAAACATTACCATGGAGGAATTAAAAAAGGCTGACGGTTTTCCGGCGGTATTAAAGAGGTTTTTGAAATGGTGCGGAGATGATTATATTTTCTGTACCTGGGGCAGTATGGATCTGACGGAGATCCGGAGAAATTCAGATTTCCATGGTCTGGACCCAATTGCGGAGGGACCGCTTCATTACCTAGATATCCAGAAGCTTTATTCTCTGGAGCTGGATGACGGAAAAAGCAGGAGATCGCTTGAAAAAGCGGTGGATGCCCTTGAAATAGAGAAAAACGATGACTTTCACAGGGCTGACAGCGACGCATATTATACGGCGGAGATCTTCAGAAGATTAAAGAAAAGGGAGCTGGAGGTATACGAGTCCTTTGACGTCTACAGTCTTCCCAAGAGTCCCGAAAAAGAGATTTCCGTAATCTTCCCAACCTATTCAAAATATATTTCCAGAGGCTTCCCCGAGAGGCGGGATGTTCTGAGAGACAAAGAGGCACGGTCTTTACGGTGCTTTTGCTGTAATGAAAAGACCACGGTCTTTATCCCCTGGGTTTCCGTTAACGGAAAGCAGTACTTTGCCTTGGGAAAGTGCCCGGAGCACGGAAAAATGAGAGGGCATCTTCGTATCAGGAAGCATTCCGACGGATGCGTCTACGGAATGAAGACCATACGGCCGGCGAAGCCCGGTGATGAAGGGGATCTCAGGCAGAAAGAGAAGACTGCGAGGGAGCAGGAAAAAAAGTATCTGAATATGCTCAGGAATTCTCAGAAATCGAAGTCGTCAAATTCGGAGAAGTAGCGGCGGTTTCTCTTCCGTATCTTTCTGCGCCTCCGCTGGGCGGAGAAGAAGTAATTCTTTATGAAAAGTATAATGAGGAGTATGATAAGAATCGCTCCAACCACTATACCTGCTGCGATCAGCACCTTTTTTATATCCAGAAAAACCACATCACTGTTACTGAAGCCGGGTATGCCGTTTTTGCTCACCTCTTCTATCTCGTCTTCAGACACGGTTTCCCCGAAGATATAGGTTTTAACATTGGAATCGGAGAGAAGGAGATCGGTTTCCCCTACGTACACATCCCCGAAGGTATAGGTTACCCTCCCCAGCGAATTCGCATTCTTGTCATCATAGTTGACCTCGCTGCTAAGATCCTCAAATGAAGCGGTCTTCGGCATCACCACATAGCCGTCCGTGGAAAGGCTGACAAGGGTCTTCGTATTTCCGAATATACCGTTGTCGGTATTGAAGAAATCGGAATTGTCGAGATCGTATCTGGTCTCGTTCTCAGCAATATTAAGCCGCTCAAAGTTCTGGAAGCCGTACTCGAAAAGGTTGTAGGTATCGGTGTACTGATAGGGCGGCTCGGCCTTCATAACGACACAGATAAGGTTCAGGCCGTCCTTTTCCGCACAGGTTACCAGGGTTTCCCTCGCCGCGTTAGTGTAGCCGGTCTTGCCCCAGGTGGTGTAGTCATAGGAGCGGGAATTGCCGGGATACATCTTATTATGGTTGGTCATGGTGAAGGAATCGGGCTGGGTGCTGGTGGCGACCACGTCATAGATCCTTGTGCCTGCAATGCGGCGGAGGGTTTCGTTTTTATTAAACTCCTGGGCAATCAGGGCGAGGTCGTGGGCGGTTGTCAGATGCTCTTCATCGGGAAGACCGTTGGGGTTCACGAAATTCGTGTTCGTGCAGCCAAGCTCCCGTGCCCTTTCATTCATAAGCTTCGAGAACTCCTCCACACTGCCGGAGATATGCTCGGCAATCGCCACCGCCACCTCGTTTGCAGACGCCAGCATAACGCAGTAGATAGCTTCCTCCATGGTTATCTCCTGGCCCACATCCATTCCAACATTGGAGGAACCCCGGTCAATGCCGAACACCGCATTATTGGAAAAGCCCACCATTTCATCCATAGAGCAGTTTTCCGCGGCAAGAAGGCAGGTCATGATCTTTGTGGTACTGGCGGGATAGCGAGGGGTATCAATATTTTTCGCATATAATATGATGCCGTTATCCGCTTCCATAAGGATGGCGCTTTCGGAGCCGGTTTCGGGACCCTGGGGCCAGCCGGGGATCTCATTGGAAGAAACGGGTATGGCCATACGTGCAGCGTTAATATCGTCCCGGGTCACCTCATCCGCATACGACTTGCGCGAAAGGGGCAGCATTGCCGCGGTGAACGCCAGAACGAAGGCTGTGAAAACTGTGCTGATTTTAATAAATGATCTATGTGACATTATCCCTTAAAATAAAGTGATGCTATCAAATGACAAAATGACTATGATATTATATGATATCAGGGTCAAAAGTCCGAACCCACTTTGTGCTTGCATAAAAACGGGTGAGAAACTTAATGACCCGCCCCACATCGGGCACGAAGTGCGGAACGCTCCGGATATCGGGTTTTGATCCCGACAACATTATATAATGCAATTCATAATACATGCAAATATAAGCGAGGTTTTATGAGATTACGCAATATCCCCTGGGCGAGGGAGGCGGTGGAAAAAGACAGCCGCTGCTTTGACAGCCCGGAGAATACAAAGGGCTGCTGGCACAGGATCTTCGGCCGGAAAGCACCTATTATAATAGAAGTAGGAATGGGAAAGGGAAGATTTATCGTTGAAATGGCGTTAAAACATCCCGAAGCCGATTTTATCGGAATAGAGAGATATGAGAGCGTTATGGTAAAGGCCCTTCAGAAGCTTGACCGGCGCTTGAAAGATGGGGAGCCGGTGCCGGAAAACGTGAGGTTCCTCCGTATGGACGCGGCTGACCTGCCGGACTTTTTTGAGCAGGATTCGATCGACAGGATCTACCTGAATTTCTCCGATCCCTGGCCGAAGGCAAGACACGCGGGGAGACGGCTGGTTTCCGGGCGTTTTCTGTCGGTTTTTGAGCAGGTTCTGAAAAAAGACGGCAGCATTGAATTCAAGACCGATAACAGGGATCTTTTCGACTTCGGGCTTTCAGAGACAGAGACCGCCGGCTGGGAGCTTTTGTATTCCACTTATGATCTTCACTCCGATGTCGGGGCTATGAAGGATAACGTTATGACCGAGTATGAAGAAAAGTTCTCCGCAAAGGGAAATAAGATCTGCAAATTTATCATACGAAAAAACTGAGTTTTCTGTTGACAGAACAATAATAATTGCGTACAATGTAATTGTGAAAAATAAAAACAAGGTGAACAGGTTGGTTTCACCACAAAAAGGAGGTCATAAATGGTTAAGAAGATTACGGATGATGTTTTCAAGAGTGAAGTATTGGAAGCAAAGGAGCCTGTGCTTGTTGATTTTAATGCAACCTGGTGCGGCCCCTGCAAGATGATGGCGCCTATATTTGATGAGCTGTCAGAGGAATATCAGAATGTGAAGTTCATAAGCTGTGATGTTGATGAGTGCCCCGAAACCGCCAGAGAATACGGCATAATGTCCATTCCCACCATGATGATGTTCAAGAACGGCGAGCCCTCCGACCCTGTTATCGGAGCACAGCCGAAGAAGAACCTGACAGATCTTATCGGGAAGTACCTGTAAGGAAACGGGATTTTCCCCTGTTTATCAGCTCGATAAGGACGATCTCACCGATAAGGGTGAAGAGGAGGACCAGCAGCATAAAGGTGCAGTGCTTAAGGTTTCCCTCCGGAAGATTTTTTGTAAAGTGAAATCCGCCTATTTCCGCGCATAGAAGCACATAGAAATTGAGGTGGGTCACCATTATGATAAGTGAATTCTTTCCGAAATACGAAAGAAGCTTAAGAGGGGGCAGGGCAGCTGCTCCCTCTAATGCTTTGCATAGAAGGATAAGGCCGAAGGAGCCGGAAATGGCTGCAAGGTAATAAAAGACCACGTTATTAAATATGAGGAAATGGAGATCGGTCACTCCGTTTAAGCGGCTGAGTACGGCGGTGAGTCCGATGAGGTCGATACCAATAAAGATATCCGCGGGAATCGTTAGCCTCCCGAAAATCGACGGTCCAAGATGAGCAGGTTTATCCCAGAGCTTTGCAATATAATAGCCTGCTGCGACGAATGATGCGCATACAGGGATCCGGAGCAGCATTACGGCGATCAGATGGAAAACGGAAAAGACCGTTTCCGTGCCGTAAAGTGCATTGGCATTTTCAAGGTGGATATTCAGAATCATTGCTATAGCTGCCAGGATCACGGTAAGGGCCGCAGGGAGCTTTTTTTTCTTAAGGAGCAGGATAAATAAGAGCTCTGCCCCGAAGATCGCCGGGAGGAACCACATTACCGAAAATCCGTACAGAGTCAGGGTTTGGACGATGTCGGATATTACGGTGGGAAATCCGCCGTCCCGACCGGTCAGCAGATAATAGACGATATATATAAGAATGCCGGCAACGGAGTAAAGGAAATAGGGCAGCATCATCCTTCGGGCCTTCGCTTTGACAAGGTCTGCCATGTCCCGGGTCTCTTCCTTTTTCATATAGATAAGAAGTCCTGATATCACAAAGAAAAGCGGCATGTGAAAGGAAACGATAAAGATGCGGCCGGGCTCCGATAGATAGGAGATATGGGCCAGTATCACAAGGATGATGCCGATACCTTTGGAGAAGTCAATGTAATTCAGCCGCGTGCTTCCTGAAGAATTCATGCAACCATTGTATCGAAAAAAGCAAATATTTGCCACAGTTTCCTTGACAAAGAGTATTTGTGTATTGTAGAATTGTTTGCGCTGCGGACCACAGCCCCGGTCTGCACGGAAACTACATTTTGAATTGAAAATACAGGAGACACCGCCGGTTGAGCCATCATTCGGGCGGCGCGGATTCGGAGGATTTGCAATGGATACATTTATGGCAAGCGCCTCTAAGATCGACAGGAAATGGTACGTGGTCGATGCAGAGGGACAGACACTCGGACGTCTTGCTTCCAGGGTTGCCATCGTGCTTCGCGGAAAGCATAAGCCCATATACACACCCTTCCTTGATACGGGAGACAATGTGATCATCGTAAACGCTTCAAAGATCAAGGTTACGGGAAAGAAGCTTGACAACAAGATCTACAAGAGACATTCTGACTACGTGGGAGGATTAAAGACACAGACTCTCCGTCAGAAGCTCGCAAAGAAGCCTGAAGAGGTATTTGAACTCGCTGTTAAGGGAATGCTTCCCAAGGGACCTTTAGGTCGCTAGATGTTTAAGAAGCTTCACGTTTACGCAGGTCCTGAGCACGATCATGCAGCTCAGAAGCCTGAGGAACTGAAATTCTGATAAGGAGGGAAAGCAATGGCTAAGACAGTTAATCAGTACTACGGCACAGGCAGAAGGAAGAGCTCCGTAGCCAGAGTATATCTCGTACCCGGCAAGGGCGAGATCACTATAAATAAGAGAAGTATCGACGACTATTTCGGACTTGAGACACTGAAGGTTATAGTTCGACAGCCCCTCGTTGCTACCGACACGGTTGACAAGTATGATGTGAAGGTCAATGTGTTCGGCGGCGGATATACCGGACAGGCAGGCGCCATCCGCCACGGTATCTCCAGGGCACTTTTGGAGGTTGACAGTGAGTACAGGGCTACCCTGAAGAAGGAAGGCTTCCTCACAAGAGATCCCAGAATGAAGGAAAGAAAGAAATACGGCCTCAAAGCCGCGAGACGCGCACCGCAGTTCTCAAAGAGATAATCGTTTCACAACGTATTACGTCTTTGGACGATCAAATACGACTTATTACACCTCAGGACAACTGTCTTGGGGTGTTTTTGTTATGTCCTCATGTTGTTAAGTAGTTGGCTAGTAAAGCGCAATAATGATATTACAGTTTGCGCTTTAGGGTTGATTTTAAAGCGCAACAATGATATTGTTAAATAAAAACTAAGGACGAGGCTATGCGAGATATAGACAAAATAATTGAAGATGACGAAAATCAGGTGGTTGAATGGAAAGAGTCATGGCAGGATAAGTATCTAGAGTGGATCTGTGGCTATGCCAATGCCCAGGGTGGGACTCT
>JAFTEC010000039.1 GCA_017453865.1 Lachnospiraceae bacterium | reverse complement strand
AAGCTTCGAAAAAGTAAGGTCTTCCCTGAGCCTGTATTTTTTTTCTATCACGCCGGCAGCCTCCCCGCCGCCGTTACTTTGTATATTTTCCGGATGATCCTTCATACTTTGACCTTACGCCTTAAGTATCAGCGCACTCCTCATTTCCACCGGATTATGTCCGTAGTCCTTGAACGGGTTTCTACGCCATTTGGTCTTACATATCTGCATTTGAGATGATATCAGAAAAGCTCCGTAAAATCCATAATTCGTCAATAAAAAAGCCATTGTCCCGGTTTTCCCGTCACTGCTCTCCCCGGATCTTATTTTTTCCTTGACGCAGGGCGGAATTATGCTATAATGCTTGTTGTGTGCGACACAAATACCCATCATGTTCGTTAAGATCTGTTGGTCCGAAGGGAGGTCAGGTGGGAAAATGTCAAATGTTATCGTTAAAGAAAACGAATCTCTTGACAGCGCTTTACGCCGTTTCAAAAGAAACTGCGCGAAGGCAGGTATCCAGCAGGAGATACGTAAGAGAGAGCATTATGAAAAGCCCAGCGTAAGACGCAAGAAAAAGTCCGAAGCTGCGCGCAAGCGTAAATATAACTGATAATGACGAGGCTCCGGTTTTTCCGGAGCCTTTTTTACAGTAAAGCTCCTTCGCTATGCTCAGGATGACACGGCGGCATTTTAAAGCGAAGTGAAAAATGGTTACTCTTCAGTGCACTGCGCTGCACTGAATTTTAACAAAAAATGTTGGTATAAGAGAAGCCATGGGAAATTCCGTATTGAAATTAAAAAAAAGCGACTCTGCAGTGCCCCTTCTCACCCTGCTTCTTTCCGCCGGGATCTTCCTTTTTGCCGGATCGCCTTATTTTGCGGGAGGTAAGGGCGACAGGGTCAAGGTATATGTTAGCGGAAAAGAATATGCGGACTTTCCCCTTAACGAAGAAAGGGATATAATTATCAGCGGACACGCGGGGCTTAATAACCGCCTTATAATAAAAAACGGCGAAGCGGATATCGTTGACGCGGACTGTCCCGATAAGCTCTGCGTACACCAGAAAAGTATCAGCAAGGATAAGGAGACCATAGTATGCCTCCCCAACAGGGTGGTCATCGAAATAGAAGGCAGGACGGAAGGAGCAGTAGATGCAGTCTCGAGGTAGAATGACGGCATATCTTGCCATATCCGTTGCCCTTGGAATGATGCTCTCCTATGTGGAGGCCCTGCTTCCGGTATTCTTCGGTGTTCCCGGAATGAAACCCGGTTTAAGCAATATACTTGTGGTATTTCTTCTCTATACCTTTGGGTGGAAGGCCGCCTTAGGCGTAAATATAACGAGGATCATACTAAGCGGCATATTGTTCGGGAATCCCTTCAGCATTATCTACAGTCTGGCCGGTGCATTGTCAAGCTTTGCCGTTATGATACTCCTTAAAAGGTTCTCCTTCTTTTCGCTTTACGGGGTAAGCATGGCCGGCGGGGTATTCCATAATATAGGGCAGATAGCCGTTGCCATGCTTCTGGTTGAGAACTACCGCATAATACTCTATCTCCCGCCCCTTTTGATTTCAGGCTGCTTCACCGGCTTTCTCGTTGGGCTTATTTCAGCCGGACTGCTTATACGAATAGGAAATATTGTTTATGATTGAATATTTAAGAGGAAAGATCGCTGACATAGATATTAACCGTGTCGTCATAGATGTTAACGGCGTGGGCTATGTGCTTACCATATCCGACAGCACGGCTTCTCTCCTGCCCGGTGTCGGGGAGGAGGCAAAGATATACAGCTTTTTATCCGTCCGTGAGGACGGGGTGACCCTCTATGGTTTCCCATCCTATGATGATCTCGGTATATTTAAGCAGCTTATTACCGTAAGCGGCATCGGACCGAAGGGCGCCCTTGCCATACTTTCGGTGCTTACCCCCGATGACCTCCGTTTCGCCATTCTCTCCGGAGATTCAAAGGCAATTGCCAAGGCTCCGGGCATCGGAAAAAGGACCGCGGAAAGAGTTATACTGGATCTTAAGGACCGGATCGGTGCGGAGAGCAGCGAAAATGCTTTAATGTCAGGTAGTTCTCCCGCGCCTTCGGTAAATGAAAGCTCCAGGGATGAAGCCGTGGAGGCTCTGGTGGCCCTGGGCTATTCATCGGCGGACGCATACCGGGCAGTTAAGGAAGCCTCTGCCGCCATCGGAGGAGATACGGAAACTGACACACTTCTTAAAGCAGCACTTAAGGTGATCCTGTAATAATGGAAAAAAGAGTCATAGAAACCAAATTTACCGAAGAAGACATAAGGCTTGAGGGGTCCCTACGTCCGAAGACCCTGAATGAATACATAGGTCAGGACAAGATAAAGGAGACCCTCCGTATCTACATAGATGCGGCAAAAAAGCGCTCGGACTCCCTTGACCACGTGCTTTTCTACGGCCCTCCGGGACTCGGAAAGACCACGATCGCCGGTATAATAGCCGAGGAAATGGGCGTAAATCTGAAGATCACAAGCGGGCCCGCCATTGAGCGGCCCGGAGATATGGCGGCGATCCTTAACGGCCTTAAGGATAAGGACGTACTGTTTGTGGACGAGATACACCGCTTAAACCGTCAGGTTGAGGAGGTGCTCTACCCTGCAATGGAGGATTTTGCCATAGACATTATGATAGGGAAGGGGCCTTCCGCAAAATCCATAAGGCTTTCCCTGCCTAGATTCACCCTTATCGGGGCGACCACCAGGGCAGGGCTACTATCCGCCCCCTTACGTGACCGCTTCGGTGTGATAAACCATATGGAGTTCTACTCCGTAGATGACCTGTCAACCATAATCATAAACTCCGCCGCAAAGCTAAAGGTCGAGATAGTCCCCGAGGCCGCGCTCGAACTCGGACGGCGTTCCAGGGGCACTCCAAGGATCGCAAACCGTCTCTTAAAGAGGGTCCGTGATTTTGCGGAAGTAAAATATGACGGAAGGATCACTTTGGATGTGGCGAATACCGCCCTCGACCTTATGGAGGTGGATAAGCACGGTCTTGACAATCTTGACCGTAATATTCTGAATATCATGATAGAGAAGTTCAGGGGAGGCCCCGTGGGACTTGATACCCTGGCCGCCGCCATAGGCGAGGACGCCGGAACCATAGAGGATGTGTATGAGCCCTATCTCCTAAAGAACGGCTTTATCATGCGTACCCCCAAGGGCCGCGTCGTGACCGATCTTGCCTACGCGCATCTCGGGCTGGAGCTTTAAGTCCGCCGCGATAATAAAACCCCCGCTGCACCTTAATACCGGTGAGCGGGGCTGTTTTAGATTCTTGTTTTTCCTTAGTCTCTTCCGAAAAGATCCCTCGTATAAACCTTTTCCTTAACGTCATCAAGAAGCTTCTCGTACCTGTTTGCGATAATGGCATCGGATCTTTTCTTGAATTCATCGATATCATTCACTATCTCCGAATTAAAGAAGGTCGAACCGTTCTCCAGAGTCGGCTCGTAGATTATGACCGTGGCACCCTTCGCCTTTACCCTCTTCATTATCCCCTGAATGGAGCTCTGACGGAAATTGTCGGAATTACTCTTCATGGTAAGACGGTAAACGCCGATAACGATATTCTTTTCCGAGGCCTTATTATAGGTGTTCTCCGAGCTTTCTCCGGAATATGAATAATATCCTGCAATCTCAAGTACCCGGTCTGCAATGAAATCCTTCCTGGTGCGGTTTGATTCCACAATGGCTTCAATAAGGTTCTCCGGAACGTCATGATAATTGGCAAGGAGCTGCTTTGTATCCTTTGGCAGACAGTAGCCGCCGTATCCGAAGGACGGATTATTGTACTGCTGTCCTATCCTGGGATCGAGGCAGACACCGTCTATTATGTCCTTTGTATTAAGTCCCTTTGATTCCGCATATGTATCGAGCTCATTAAAGTAGGATACCCTGAGAGCCAGGTAGGTATTGGCAAAAAGCTTCACAGCCTCCGCTTCGGTGCTCCCCATAAAGAGAACATCCACGTCCTCCTTCAAAGCCCCCTCCTGTAGAAGAGCAGCAAATTCCTCTGCGGCCCGCTTTAATTCCGGGTCTGACATATCCGTTCCGAGGATTATGCGGCTGGGATAGAGATTATCGTAAAGTGCCTTTGACTCCCTTAAGAATTCCGGACTGAAGAGGATATTCTTCGTATTGAATTTCTTTTTTGCACTCTCTGTAAAGCCTACCGGAATAGTGGACTTTATCACTATATAGGCCTTCGGATTGGTCTTTAAGACCAGCTCTATCACCGCCTCAACCGCCGAGGTGTCAAAATAATTCTTCTTTGGATCATAATTCGTGGGAGCGGCAACAACGACAAAATCCGCATCAGCGTAGGCGCTTTCCGCATCCAGCGTTGCCGTAAGGTCAAGCTCCTTTTCCTTAAGATACTTTTCGATATATTCATCCCTTATCGGGGACTGCTTTTTATTAAGCATATCCACCTTTTCCGGGATGATATCCACAGCGGTTACGTGATTTTTAACGGACAGAAGTGTGGCAATGGACAGCCCCACATACCCGGTCCCTGCAATGGCTATCTTTTTATTCATCTTATCAAACCTCTATCACTCCATGACATATTGTGTACAAATACTTATTTCCGTCCAGCATAATGGATTCATATTCGAAGCAGCAGGGGAATATTACGTCTATCGGTATAAGCGGATTATGGAAGATCGAAAACTTAAGACCGTCGCTTATGCCTCCCCCGGTAAACTTTCCGTAGGCCTCCTTTGAGGTCCAGATACGGGTAAAGTCCTCCTCCTTATTTTCGGAGAACTTAAGATAATCCTGCTCCTCCTTGGTAAAGAAGCGCTCTGCTATACCCTCGTCATAATCCCTTATGCACTCTATATCCACTCCGACAGAGGGAGTAGAAAGTCCCTTTGAAGACTTTAGCTCGGACCTTGGGGGAATGCCCGCCGCCGAGAAAACAGAGGTGGCGTCGATAAGGTTATTCCCCGGAAGCACAGAGGCGTTGTCATTCGGTGTGGAAACCGACAGTGCCACAGCCTCCTTTGAATGGGATACCGAAAAGAAAAAGGGCATGTCCCCGCCCACAAGCGGCTTTCCGGACTCATTGAAAACCACGTTATCCGGATCCTCATTATTGTCGATAAAGGCATCCATTATGAGCTTTCCCGCAAGGATACTCAGCTTCCTGCCGTTCTCGGTCTTATATTTTTCGGCCTTTTCCTTTCTCCAGGCGGGAAGGGTCGGAAAAACCTCCTCAAACCAGCTGTCTTCATATTCATTAATACCTTTGATCGTTGTCTTAATTATCATGATAAGCAATCCTTTATGATGATCACTGTACTCCGGTTGAACCGAAGCCCCCGCGGTCCTCACCCTCAAGATGGGAAACCTCCGTAAAGCTGAAGGACTTCTGATGCTCAAATATCCTGAACTGGCATATCCTGTCATTAAAGTGGATCTCCGTGTCCCTTACGGCATATACCGGCATCATCCACTGGTCATTATCTCCGCAGTAGGTCTCATCTATTATACCGCAGCTGTTGGCCTGAAGTATACCAAAGTTTTTGAAGGTTGAGCTTCTCGGTACAACATGTGCTTCGTAACCCTTCGGAAGGGCGATCGCGATGCCGAGAGGGATAAGCTTAAATTCCCCGGCCTTTAATACCACATCCTCTGCGGCTCTTAAGTCTATCCAGTCAGACTTT
>JAFTEC010000038.1 GCA_017453865.1 Lachnospiraceae bacterium | reverse complement strand
GCGGTGTCAACCGTCCCATGATGCGACCCCACGGTTTATCGTACCCTTTAGGGTACGATGGCGACCCTGCCGAAGGGAAGTTACACCGATAAAATGTAGGAGTTATTGCAACGAACTACAGGGGAGTCGCAAGCCACGTACCTTTAGGTGCGTGGTAGTTGACCAAGATACCTCTCTATCTCTTTCCTTATGAGCCTCAATGCCTTCCCCCTGTGGCTTTCCTCATTTTTCACGTCAGGCGGGAGCTCTGCGGTCGTAACACCGTATTGCGGAAGGATGAATATCGGATCATAGCCGAAGCCGTTTTCCCCTCTTTCCTCATAACCTATCCTGCCCTCCATAACTCCTCTGACCGTCTTATGGCTTCCGTCGGGGAACACCGCCGTTACCGCACAGACGAAGCGTGCCGTCCGCTTTTCATCCGGCACACCCTCAAGTCTCCGTATCAGATCATTATTTTTCTCATGATATGAGGTATCCTTCCCGAGATACCTTGCGGAAAGGATGCCCGGCTCCTTATTCAGGGCATCTATCTCCAGCCCCGAATCATCGGAGAGCACGAGTCCCCCGCACTCCTCCCATACGGCACGCGCCTTGATCAATGAGTTTTCTTCAAAGCTATTCCCGTCCTCGATAATGTCGGTCTCTACCCCCGCTTCCTTCATTGAAACAACCGGAATATCAAAATCCTTTGTTATCTCCCGGATCTCCCTCACCTTATCCGTATTTCCTGTTGCAAACACTATCCTGTCCGCTTTCTTCATATCAAAAATCTCCTCCGGCGCTTATTGCCGATCCGGCTGAAAATATCCCTGTTCCGTTGACAAAGGCCGCAATGGTCCTGGACGCCTTCTCCTGATAAGCCTCACTGTTCATCTTTTCCGCCTCGTATCTGTTCGTAATAAGCCCGAGCTTTATCCTGAGGTAGGGTACGGTTAAATACTCCGTGAGTCCCGGGAAGCTTTTCACCGATGCACCCAGGTTTTTCTGTTCACAGGCCGAGGAAAGGAGAGAAGCCAGCTCCTCTGCCTTATCCGACATATCGGAGGAGGAAGCGATCTCCACCCCGTTTGTCACTCTGGTATCGGGATCGGCTCCGGTATGTATGCTTATCAGAAGATCCGGCTCCAGACTGTTTATCATCTCCGAACGCTCCCTCTCGCTTTTGACCGTTTCATCCGGGGCGGACAGGCATACCATTGTCTTTCCATCCTGCAGAAGCGTACAGAGCCGTCCTGCTACGGCGGTCGTGATACTCCTCTCCTCTATGCCGTAGACCACGGATCCCGGATCGTTTACGCCATGGCCACTGTCAACGACCACTATCCTTTCATAAAGATCCCTCGGCGGAAGTACCTTCACGAAAAAGCTGCCGGAAGCATATTCGCACACCGGGACCCGCACGTCCCCGGTTATAAGCTCCACCGTGGAAACCCCGTCGGCATAGCCGTATCTCACATCCTCTATTCCGGTCATATCCCCGGAAAAGAAATTCGTCCTGTAAAAATCCTCATCCGCTCCGGGAATACGGATAAAGATCCTGTTCTCAAAAGGATCGTTCTGAATGCTGACATCCGTTTCCGCCACGCTTTCGGGAAGCGGTATCTTCAGATAACCCGCCCTCTCCATGGCTGTTTCCCCACCGCTGCCCTCGTCGCTCCTTCCGTTAAAAATACCTCTTTCCGCGTGGCTCTCGGCCCTCACGGTAACCGTGCCGGCTGCCGGGGCCGCGAAATATGCTGCACCGAGAAGCAGCAGTATAAATGATGCTATGACTGTGGATTTGTACTTCAAGCCTGCTGCCCCCTAACCTTGTCCCCGGTCCTCCGAGGCGGCTTCGGCCCCTCGAAAATGAAAAATCTTGTCTGTATCATCCCGTTATATATCTTTCTGTTTTTTCCCGCTTTTTTCCCGATATATTTTTCGGCATCGTCATACGAAGTTATCACATAGAGAGACCAGCTGTCCAGCTTCTTAAATGCCTCTCCGAGCTCCGAATAGATCCGCTTCAGGGCTTCCTTTTCTTCAAGCCTCTCCCCGTAGGGAGGATTTGTAATGATAAAGCCGTACCTTCCCGAATGGGAAAGCTCACGTACCGGTCTTTCCTGAAAATGGATAAGCTCCGAAACCCCGGCGTTTACGGCATTTTCCCGGGCAACCCTTATCACACCGGCGTCAATATCATAGCCCTGTATATCGCAGTCGATATCTGTATTTATAAGGGCTTCCGCCTCGTCCGCAGCCCTGTACCATAGCCTTCTGTCAATTAGATGATCCCAGGCCTCGGCTGTAAATTCCCTGTTTCTCCCGGGAGCCATATTGGCGGCTATCATTGCGGCCTCTGTTAAAAAAGTACCGCTCCCGCAGAAGGGGTCAATTAAGATCCTGTCCTTTTTCCAGGGTGTAAGCATGATAAGCGCTGCGGCAAGGTTTTCCGCAATCGGAGCCGCCCCCTGCTTTTTCCTGTAGCCTCTCTTATGCAGTGATACACCGGTGGAGTCGAGGCCAACAGTGACCCTGTCCTTATTGATAAAGACCCTTAAGGGATACTCATCCCCGTCCTCCGGAAAGATGCTGATCCCGTGCTTCTCCGAAAGCCTGTCGACCATGGCCTTTTTCACTATGGACTGGATATCTGAGGGACTGAAAAGCTTTGACTTTACGGAGGATGCTTTCTTTACCCAGAATCTTGCGTTTTTCGGTAGTATATCCTCCCAGGGCAGTGCCTTCGTTCCCTGATAAAGCTCTTCAAACGTGAAGGCATCAAACTCCCCGACAGAGACAAGGACCCGTTCGGCTGTACGAAGAAAGATATTGGCTCTCGGAACGGCATCATTTTTTCCCCTGAAGGTCACTCTTCCGTCCTGAACACTGTCTATTTCAAATCCCAGAGAGACTATCTCTCTTTTTAATACGCTCTCCAGTCCGAAGTGACAGGGAGCGATAAGCCTGAATTCATCCATGGGCTATATTTTAATGAAGCAGAACCCTTTTGACAAGGTCGGCTGCCGGCCGCAGTAAATACAATCCGGATCATTGATAAATTGTGCTATCGTGTTGATATTCTTTATGATTGAAGATATAAGAAGAGGCCTTGAGGAAAGCTGCCAAATACATAGTTAAAGCCCTGTGGGGGAACCACAGGGCTTTGAGGGGAGTATAAATATTTATAAAGGGGTTGTGATAAAGGGAATCTAAAAGGTAAACTCCCTTTACAAAGCCAATACTAACACAGACCCGAATTTAATGCAATACTTTTTTGAAATTTTATAAATTTTTTTATAAAAGTGTTTTTCGGTTAAACTCGCAAACGCTTCGCTTTTTGCTCGTTATAAAATCGCTGCTGACGCAGCTCTCCGGGTACGGGGCTTATAACCCCGCACCCGAAATCAAGATATTCCCACCACCTAAAGGTGGTGGGTTATCTTGATTATTTT
>JAFTEC010000037.1 GCA_017453865.1 Lachnospiraceae bacterium | reverse complement strand
GGCCACGGAGACGTGTTGATGATAACCGTCTGATACATGGAAAAATCATACGACAGTATTCCCGCAGGGCTTGTGATAAGAACCCTGGGGAGTGAGATAAAGGAATTTAAGAAGGACTCCTTCCTTACTCCGGTATCCATGATACTGGAGGTGGTAATGGAGATGATCATACCGTATCTTATGGCATCGATCATAGATAAGGGAGTGACCCCCGGTGATATTAATCATATTAAGACCACAGGGGGTCTTATGGTAATTACTGCATTTTTCGGGCTTTTATCCGGTCTCCTCGGAGCCCGTTTCGGAGCAAGGGCCTCTGCGGGTCTCGCAAAAAACCTCCGGAACCGGATGTTTGAAAACATACAGAGCTACAGCTTCCCGAATCTTGACAAATACTCCACCGCCGGACTCGTGACAAGGCTTACCACGGATGTCACAAATATCCAGAACGCATATCAGATGCTGCTCCGCATGTTTATGCGTGCCCCCGCCTCGATAATAATAGCAATGGTAATGGCGTTTTCGATAAATGCCTCTCTTTCAACGATCTATCTTGTCGCGGTGCTTTTCCTCTCTGTCTTCGTTTTCGGTATGATGAGAAAGGTCACAAAGTACTTTGCCGAGGTGTTCACAAAGTATGACGATCTGAATTCAAGCGTCCAGGAAAACGTGTCAGGAATAAGGGTGGTGAAGGCTTATGTCAGGGAGGATTATGAGACCGGCAGATTCATTAAGGCTGCGGATAATATCTACCGTATGTTTGTCAGGGCAGAAAAAATGATAATACTCAATATGCCGGTCATGCAGTTTATGGTCTACGCCTGCATCCTTCTTATAAGCTGGTTCGGCGCCCATATGATAGTGTTCGGCTCCCTAACCACGGGAGAGCTTATGAGCCTGCTTGCATATTGCATGAATATCCTTATGTCCCTTATGATGCTCTCCTTTATTTTCGTGATGGTAAGTATGTCAACGGCAAGTGCCAGAAGGATAACCGAGGTGATACTTGAAAAGCCCGTGATACTTGATCCTGAGGATCCGGTCAGGGAGGTGCCTTCAGGCAGCGTGAGCTTTAAGAATGTTTCCTTTTCGTATTACGGGGAGAACAGTGGAAGGGTATTAAAGAATATAAACCTTGAAATAAAGGACGGGGAGACCGTAGGGATAGTCGGAGGGACCGGAAGCTCGAAATCAAGCCTTATTAATCTGATAAGCAGGCTCTATGATGCTACGGAGGGCTCGGTTCTGGTAGGCGGAGTGGATGTAAGGGATTATGATCTTACGGTCTTAAGAAACAATGTGGCGCATGTCCTTCAGAAGAATGAGCTCTTTTCCGGGACGATCCTCGATAATCTCCGCTGGGGTAAGGAGGATGCTACGGAGGAGGAATGCAGGGAGGCTGCAGCCCTTGCCGCAGCGGACGAATTCATAGAGAAGCTTCCGAAGAAATATGAAAGCCCTGTAGAGCAGGGAGGCTCCAACCTGTCCGGAGGACAGAAGCAGAGGCTCTGCATCGCAAGAGCCCTTCTGAAAAAACCGAAGATACTGATCCTTGATGACTCCACATCCGCAGTTGATACGGCTACAGATTCGAAGATCCGTAAGGGGCTTAGGGATTATCTCCCGGGTACAACGAAGCTTATCATTGCACAGAGGATCTCCAGCGTGATGGACGCAGACAGGATAATAGTTATGGATAAGGGAAGTATTTCGGGCTTTGCTTCCCATAAAGAGCTTCTATCCTCAAATGAGATATACCGCGAGGTCTACGAGTCCCAGACAAGCGGCGCTGCCCTCTCTGATTTTGACTCCTGAGTAATAAGGAAAAGATATGCCGGAAGCAAAACCCAGACAATTTCATGGAAGAAGGATCCCCGTACCGGGGGTCAAGGTAAAGGATCCGGGGAAGATATTTAAGCGGATCATGGACCGTATCCTGCAGAAATACAGGCTGAAGCTCGTGATCGTAATAATATGCATCTTTGCGGGGGTTCTTTCAAATGTTCAGGGCACGCTTTTTACCAAAACCCTGATAGACAGCCATATCCTTCCGATGGTAAAGAACGGAAGCCGGGATTTCCTGCCCCTTTTTTATGCGATGTCGAGGGTGGCGGTATTTTATCTTATGGGTATGGGCGCCACCTATATCTACCAGCGGCTTATGGTTGAAATATCCCAGGGGACATTAAGGGATCTCAGGAGCGAGCTCTTCCGCAAAATGGAGCTCCTCCCGATAAAATATTTTGACACCCACGCCCATGGGGATATAATGTCTGTATACACAAACGACATAGACAGCCTGAGACAGATGATAAGCCAGTCCCTGCCCCAGTTTCTGAATTCCCTTATAACCATCGTGAGCGTCTTATTAAGCATGCTGATCTTAAGCATTCCGCTTACCCTGCTTACACTTATAATGGTTGGGATCTCCTTTGCCGCGTCAAAAACCGCCATGGGGATCTCGGGGAAATATTTCAAGTCCCAGCAGGAGGCTCTCGGAGACCTGAACGGCTACATCGAAGAAATGATGGCAGGGCAGAAGGTTGTGAAGGTATTCTGTCACGAGGACGAGGCAATAGAGGAATTTAAGAAGAGAAATGAGAAGCTTTTTCTCAGCTCCTACAATGCCAACCAGTTCTCCAATATCCTGGGCCCCATAAATATGCAGCTCGGGAACCTGAGCTATGTTGTCTGTGCCATAGCGGGAGGATATCTTACTGCAAGCGGGATATCCGGGCTCACCTTAGGCTCCCTCGCATCCTTCCTGACCTTTAATAAGAGCTTCAATATGCCGGTAAGCCAGATCAGTAACCAGCTTAATTTTGTTATAATGGCAATGGCAGGAGGAGAGCGGATCTTTGCACTTCTTGATGAGGAAGCCGAAAAGGATGAGGGCTATGTGAGCCTCGTGAACGCCGAGAAAACGGAAGATGGCACGTTGACCGAAAGCGAAAAAAGAACCGGGCTCTGGGCGTGGAAGCACCGCCACAGTGCCGACGGAAGCGTTGATTATGTGGAGCTTAAAGGAGATATTACTCTGGACGGAGTTGATTTCTCCTATGACGGGGAACGCCTTGTGCTTAAGGATATAAAGATGTTTGCGGACCGGGGGCAGAAGATAGCCTTTGTGGGCTCCACCGGTGCGGGAAAGACCACGATCACAAATCTTCTTAACAGGTTCTATGACATACAGGACGGAAAGATCCGCTATGACGGCATTAATATAAATAAGATAAAAAAGGCGGATCTGAGACGGTCTCTGGGGATGGTACTGCAGGACACAAGCCTCTTCACCGGAACCATTATGGAAAACATACGCTTCGGACGGCTTGATGCCACCGATGAAGAGGTGATAAACGCTGCGAAGCTCGTAAGTGCGGACGGCTTTATCAGAAACCTTCCGGAGGGGTATAATACGGTTATAACAGGAAACGGAGCGTCGCTGTCCCAGGGGCAGAGACAGCTTTTGTCCATAGCGAGGGCTGCGGTGGCGGATCCTCCGGTACTGATACTGGATGAAGCCACGAGCTCAATAGATACAAGGACGGAGAAGGTCATCCAGGAGGGCATGGACTCCCTTATGAAGGGACGGACCAGCTTTGTCATCGCCCACAGGCTATCCACGGTAAAAAATGCTGACTGCATTATGGTGCTGGAGAACGGGCACATAGTCGAACGCGGGAACCACGAAGCGCTGCTGAAGGAAAAGGGCAGGTATTACCAGCTCTATACGGGGCTTCGCGCAGTGTGAAGGGATCCGGCGAAGCTCCATCCTACGGGCGCTTCCCGCAGGATGACAGGAAACGATTCAAAAAAATAAAAAAATTTAAAACCTTTTTCTCCACGGACTGTACCATAGTATAGCCGATTAAAAAAAGGTTATTTCCGATAATGACCGGAACGGATTTCAGGCAGCCTTCGATTTTCGGGATGTAATGTGCCTTACATTTGCGTAAACGGGGGATGTCCGGATGAAGGGACGTGAGTTTGAGGAATGAAGCCTCATCTCACGGTGCCGGAAAATGGCACTGTGAGATTTTAGAAGAAGCAGTACCAAGGAGGAAAAGGTAATCGGAGCTAAAAGATGGAAGTTGATCCGAAGCTCAAATCGGCTGTTGAAAAACTAAAGAGCGGGAATGATGAAGCCTTTAACGAGGTGTATCAGAAGACCTACAATTATGTATATTTCCGGGCCCGTCAGATCATGAAGAATGAAGAGGATGCCCTGGATCTTATGCAGACGGTCTACATGGAGGCCTTCAGGTCCATCGCAAATCTGGACAAGGTGGAGAGCATCTATTCCTGGCTCAGTTCGATTACCTTCAGGCAGGGGATGAGAATTTTCCAGAAGAAAAAGGAAATATTGCTGGATGAGGATTTTGAGAATGTCTTTGATTCGATGGAATCCTCTGATCCGGATTCCAGGCCGGAGCTCTCCTATGAGAAGAAGGAGCAGCAGCGGATCCTGGCTGAGCTCATTGACTCTCTTCCCGAGGTTCAGCGTGCCACAATGGTGGCTTTTTATTACGATAATATAAAGATAGAGGAAATTGCCGAGGTTATGGACTGTTCCGTAGGAACGGTCAAGAGCAGGTTAAGCTACGCGAGACAGGCTCTGAAGAAGAAGCTCGTTGCGATTGAAAAGAAAAGCGGAAAGAGCGGTGCCGGAAAGATGGCTCTGACGGGAGCCCTGATCTTCGGTGCCGTACAGATATTGTCAGAGGAGACCGTGCTTGCGGCACCTCTCGCCGCGGGAGTTTTCACTAACATCTGTTCGGGGCTTGGTATAGCCGCAACGGGAGCTGCGGTGGCAGGATCGGCACTTGCGGGCGGAGCCGGAATATCCGCGGCTACGGGCACGGCAGCAGGATCGGCGGCAGCAGCGGCAGGAACAGCAGCGGCAGGAACAGCGGCAGCAGCGGTCGGTACAGGTGCAGCAGGAGCGGCGGCAGCAGGAACCGGAGCTGCAGCAGCAGGAACAGCAGCCACGGCAGGAACAGCAGCCGCGGCAGGAACAGCAGCAGCGGCAGGAACAGCGGCAGCAGCAGGAACCGGAGCGGCGGCAGGAACAGCAGCTGCGGGGGCCGGGGCAGCCAAGGGAATAGCGGTAGCGGTTGCGGTTGCGGTGGCAGGGACCGGTGGAACCGTTGGAACGACCATATACAGGAATACTGTTTCATCGATAGATAAGGTATCCGCAAATGAGGAGGAATCCTCCTTTACAGGCACAGAGCTTCCTGAGGAGGCAGGATATCCTGAGAATGACGCTACCGATATACCGGAGGACAGCATACCTTCCGTTTCTGTAAGTGATGATTCAGGTGATGATTCTATCGAAGCTTCCGAAAACGGTGAGCCTGGAACCGAAGCAGCCGATGTATCGGAGAATGCTGCGGAGTCCGAACCTGCTCCGGATGTTCCCATTGAGGCTCCGGCTGAAGAACCTGAAAAGGAAGAAGCCGACGGGGATCAGTCCGGTAAGTACGGAATGACCGACAGGCTGAAGAAGCACATTGCCTCTGCAGTGGCTTCCCTCTTTATGACGGGATCCGGCAATCTCTATACCGGCGAAGTAAATAATGATACTCTTGAGGCTGCATATATACTTGAGAACAGTCTCTTTAAGACAAAGAAGGAAATAAATGCGATATCCGGAAATTCCGTCTTTGTAAGCAGTCCCGGTGTGACGGCAGCCTCGAAGGAGGGTGAGGTTATAACTGTAGAGGGAAGCTTTGATGTCGGAAGATCCGATGTGAGCGGCAATGTGATCTACGATAGCTACGGCTTTGTACTTCACGGGGTACGCAGTGAGGAAGAGGGCTTATTCGGCCACTTTGTTTCGAAGGATCTGACCATCACCGGAAAGGATAACGCAGAGAAGACCGAGCCGAAGAAGGAGCAGTCTGAAAAGACCGATCCGGCAGCTGTTTCAGAGAATACCGTAAATACCGTGAATACCGTAAATACCGTAAATACCGGCATTGAAGTACTGCCGACCGAGAGCTATGATCCGCTGACCGAAGCCACTGAAGTTAAGGCGCCGGAGCTATTGGAGATCGAAAGCTTCGAGAGCTCCGTTTCCGAGTCTGCTGTCACGAGCTTCTCTGCGTACTGAGGATCAAAGGTTTTTTTCGATCACATCAAGGAGACGGACATTGTCCCCGTGTGACATAAAGCAGATACGGACGTACCTGTTATCAAGGAAGGGGAAGGTGCAGCAGTTCCTTATCATCATCTTGTTTTTTATGCAGGCCTCGAACAGGAGGTCTGCATTGCTATATACGGGGTCTATCCGGAAGAGGACGAAGTTTGCGGAGGGCGTATAGACCCTTGATATACCCTTCATTGCGGAAAGCCGCTCCGTTACATATTTTTTTTCATTCCGGATTAGGGCCGAGGTTTCTTCAATGTATTTCCTGTCCTTAAACATGATCCTTCCCGCGGTCTCTGCCAGTGTATTTATGCTCCAGGGATTCATACGCTTATTTATTTCGCGGATAAGATCCCTGTTCCCGGTCACGGCGTAGCCTAAGCGGAGCCCCGGGGACGCGAAGAACTTGGAGACCCCGCGGATGATAAAGAGATTATTGTAGTAGTCCGTTAGAGGTATCCCCTCCGTCTTTTCCCTGTTGTCAACGAATTCTATGTATGTTTCGTCCACCATCACAAAGATATCCCTTTCCTTGCAGATATCCATTATGCTCCTTAAGGTACTCCGGTCTATCACGGTGGAGGTGGGGTTATTGGGATTACAGATGATAAGCATATCCATATCGTCCCGAAGCTGCCCGTCAAGCCTTTCCGTGTCTGCGACAAAGTCCTCCTTTTCCTTAAGCTGGAAATAATAGGATTTTCCGTTCATAAGGGAAAGCTCACGCTCGTACTCGGAGTAAGTGGGGCCGATTATAAGAGCCTTCTTCGGCTTTCTGATGTCGATTATCATGGATATAAGCTCAGTCGAGCCGTTTCCGGGAATGATCTTTTCCGGCGAGGTATTGCAGTACTCCGCGATGGTTTCCCGAAGCTCCTTATAATCCCTGTCGGGGTAGGAGGAGATACAGTCTATCCTTTCCGCAAGGGTTTTCTTAAGTAACGGGGAAATACCGAGAGGATTCACATTAGCGGAAAAGGAGACGATCTCCTCCTTCTTTATCCCGTAAATCCTCTCTATCATTTCAAGATCGCTTCCGTGAAAATGGTCCTTATGTTCAAGCATTTTATTTCTCCTGTAACTTCTCTGATCTTCAGACAGTATGTACAGTCAGATTACGCTCACTACCTTTGTTTTGTACCGAAACATCTGGACGGCGCTCCTGCTAAAAAAAAGCGTTTTAGCATCGCGCCGCCACGTTTCGGCACAAAACTGCAGTCGTTCGCTATCAATCTGCCTTGTACATCCTGCCTGAAGATCAGGTATTCTCCCTTTAGATACAATATTTGTGATATAATAATCTGGCAGATGATTATCAAAGTAATTATAATGTAATGTTCAGTTGTTGACGGAATCAGAAGGACTCTGAACAAAAAACAGTATAACACATATTCCATCAGGGGGAGCTTTGGAGAGCCATATCGACCGGATATTAAACGGGGAGTTCGGCTACGGACATTCGAGCCTTGAATTTCCCGAGGAAAAGCTTGAGCTTACGGTATTTCCGAATGAGGATACCGAAGGCGTTTTTCATGTGCTCTCCGAAGACAAAAAGGAAATAAGAGGGATGGTGGCAACCAGCGATCCCCGGATGGTCTGCGACAATGTGACCTTTGACAGGGGAGAGGCGGAGCTCCACTATGTATTCCATTCAAAGGGACTTACCACCGGGACCGTGATAAAGGGTGATATTTCGCTTATTACCGAAGAGGGGGAATACCGTCTGCCCTTTTCCGTAAGCGTGGTAATGAAGTATCCGGAAAGCTCCCTCGGTACGATAAAGAACCTCTTCCATTTTACAAATCTTGCGAGAAACAGGTTCAGCGAAGCCGTAAATATCTTTTATTCTCCCGAAATGATAAATATCTTCCAGACCCCGGACCGTAGGTTCAAGAATCTCTACAGGGCCTTTTCCGTATATCCGGGCTTAAAGATCAACGTCGAAGAATTTCTGGTCGCTATCCACAAGAAATCTCCGGTGATCTACACCACGGAGCAGGAAGAGGTTTTGCTTGTGGACGAGCCGGATCTTAAAGCCCTTCAGGAGATCAGGATAAGAAAGAGCGGATGGGGTTATATCAGGCTCGGTGTCAGCGCAAAGGGCGGATTTATCCGTCCGGAAAAGGATACGATACTCGAAGAGGATTTTAACGGTGATATCGCGGTCCTTCCGTTCAGGATAGATCGTAACGCCCTTCATACCGGGAAAAATATGGGACAGATAATACTTAAGTCCTATAATTCGGAAATAAATATCCCTGTGAGCGTGGATGCTTCCTTCAGGTGGCAGACCGATGAAAACGCGAAGAATTACAGGAGACATAAGGGTATATCCGATATCTTAAGTCTCTATGTTGATTTCAGGCTGAAAAGGACGGAGCTCTCCGAGGCCTGCGAAAAAGCCCGGGAGATCTGCGCCGGAATGACGGATGAAAACAGCAGGGATATTTTCCCGAGACTCATAATGACGCATATTTATCTTATGGAGGGCAGGGATACCGATGCATCCCTTATGCTTTCCCTTCTGGATAATGAGTTTATGCTGGGACAGATGGAGGCAGAGGCAGAGGGCTACCGGAAATATCTGGAGGCGCTCCTGAAAAAAGACAGGGCGTTTACGAGGGAAAAATCCCACGAGGTGCGTTTGCTCTGCGACGAAGACCCTGCATCCGCCATACTTTTGTGGCTCAGGATATACCTTGACGAGGATCTCGGTGACCATGTGGGGCTGAGGCTTGATATCCTTATAAACCAGTTTGAAAAGGGAGTCAGGAGTCCCCTTCTTTACATAGAGATATTAAGGGCACTGACAGGGAGCCATGTGGGCATAAGATCCGGCGGCATGGCTGAGATATACGCAATTTACTGGGGGGTAAAAAAACATATCTACTATGAAGAGCTTATATCCTCCATTATCTCCGTGAGCTACAGCCTGAAGGGCTATTCCGCCGTATATATGAACGTGCTGAAGGCCTATTATAATAAGTACGGCTCCATAGAGCTTCTCGAAGCGATCTGCACCATCCTGATACGGGAAAGGGGAAACCGGAAGAGAAATAAGGACGATTTCCGCTGGTTTGAGGCCGGTGTGAAATACGGCTTAAAGATCACAAGGCTGTATGAATCCTATCTTAATACGGTTCCGGATAGCTTGGAGGAGCTTATGCCGGAATCCATACTTATGTACTTCAGCATAGGAGCGGGAGTCGGAAATGACAGGATGGCCTTCTTCTATGCCTCCCTTATAAGGCATAAGAATGAGGCTCAGGACATATTAAAGAGTAATGAGCAGAGGATAGCCGCGTTTGCGGTGAAGGAAGCTGAAAATAAGAAGATAAACGAGAACCTGGCCTGTATCTATGAATATGTGTCAAATTTAAGTATCCCGGAGCTTTCAAAGAGATTCCTCCTAGCCGTAAGTCCCCTGATCTTTACCCATGAGATAAGCGTTAAGGACCTTAAGGTACGGGCGGTGTCTACGGTGGAAAACGGCTTTGTCCGTGAAAGGACCGCAACGGTAACCGGAGGAAAAGCATATCTCAATCTCTACGGCGGTGATTATGACCTTGTTACCGAGTACAATGATATGCGCCGAAGCGTTGCGAGAAAAGGGGTAACGGACAGGACTCTCTTAAATCCCGTCAAGTTTACCAAGGCAATAAGGCTCACCCTTGAAAGAGAGGTGGGACAGGCCTTTTACGTCTGCGGTTCGGGGCGTCACAGCATACAGGTGAATCAGGTAAATGAGAGCAGCATACGGACCCTTTCCGCTTCGGAGGAGATAGAGAGGAGTATAAGGGACGAATGTTACTTTGCGCTTATACGCTATTATACCGATCACGACAGATTTGATGAGCTTGACGAGATCCTGGATCAGCTTGATATCTCAAAGGCTTCTGCCGGCGTCAGGGCGGAGATCGCAAGGCTATATGTAGCGAGAGGCATGCACAGGAAGGTTTACGAGCTTATCAAGGAGTACGGCCCTGAGGGAGTGGATCCGGTGATACTTGTGAGGCTGATAAGCCGTATGATAGGAGAGGGGATAAATACCGAGGATCCCACGCTTTTAAGCCTTGCAAGGGAAGCATTGAAGCTCGGAAAATATGATGAAAATATCCTTAAATATCTCTGCTCGGAATTTCAGGGAAACATCAAGGATCTGAGGGATATCTGGAAGGCCGCGAGGTCGTTTAATATAGATACTGTCCGTATAGAGGAGAGGATACTGTCACAGATGCTCTATGCCGGATCCTTTACGGCAGACAGGGATGAGATCCTTTTAAGCTGTATCGAAAACGGCGGCAGGGAAAAGATAATAAACGCGAGCCTTGACTATATTTCACATGAATACTTTGTTTATGAGAATATCGTGGATGAGAGGATCTTTGACGCACTGCTTAAAAGATTTAAGGATAATGAGGAGCTTGACGATATTTCGGCTCTGGCACTTTTAAAGCATTTTTCCCGCGATGAGGATGAGGATCTGAAGAGGGCGCTTTCACAACTGGTTGACAGGCTTGTTGAGGGCGGAAGGATCTTTGAATTCTTTAAGGAATACAGGGAATATGTGCCTGCCATGGGACTCTACCACGACAGGACCTTCGTCGAATACAGGACAGAGCCTGACAAGAAGGTGGTGATCCACTACTGTATCTCCGATGAGGAGAGCCCCAATGCCGAATTTTTAAGCGAGAATATGGAGGAGATTTATTCCGGGATCTACAGCAGGGATTTTGTCCTTTTTTACGGGGAAAAGCTGCAGTACTACATTACCGAGGAAAATAATGAGGACAGCATCCCGACCCAGAGCGAGACTCTGGAGCGGGACCTTATGCGAAGCGGCAGAACGGATTCCCGCTATGATATGATAAACGATATGCTTTTATCGGAATCGGTTAATGACGATCCGAGCCTTGAGGACCTGATGGAGCAGTATATGCGGCTCTCGGAAACGGTGGAGGAGTTCTTTGGCAAATAATCAGCTGGTCATAGGAATAGACCTGTCCGAAAAGTTCACATTGATATCCATCTGCCACGATCCGGGGGAGGGAGTCGTCACCTATTCCACGGATAAGGATAAGGGAGCCTTCAGGATCCCGGTGGCGGCCTTTAAGCTGCCCGGAAGTGAAAAGCACGTATTCGGAGAGGAAGCGGTGTCTTCCGCTGCGGCCTTCAAGATGAAATACGAGACCTCTCTCCTTGAGTCGGCTCTGGAGTCCTCGGAAAAGAACGGATTAAACAGGGATGATCCCAGTATAGTGCTTCTCGGGAAATTCTTATCCTTCCTTTTGAGGCTCCCGGAGGAAACAGCTTATTCCAGGGTAAATTCCCTCTGTATCACCCAGAGGAAGGTACATCCCCTTTCAGGAAAGGTCATTATGGAGGCCGTAAAGTCTGCGGGGATAGGGATACCGTCGATACGGGTCATAAGCTACGCCGAGAGCTTCTTTTTCTATGCCTTAAGCCAGCCGATAGAATTATGGCGGGACGGCGTACTTTTATATGATTACAGTGATACATCCTTTGAGTCGGACTGCCTGATAATAGACCGCTCCACCTCCCCCGCGGTTGTGAGGAACAGGAAAAGGATGAGGGAGGAAATGGTTCCGTTCAGCGGCTCGGAACTAAAAAAACTGGATGAAAGGTTTGCTGCCATCGCGATGGAGGACCTGAAGAGCGGGGTAAGCGGGACCTATCTCACCGGAGAAGCCTTTAATGAAAGGTGGGAGCAGAAGACCTTAAGGGTGATTCTTTCAAGGTCCAGGGTATTTAAGGGTCAGAACCTGTACTCCAAGGGTGCCTGCTATGCAGCAGCGGACAGTACGGATCTAATAAGGATAAGCAGGCGATATGTTTATTTCGGCGAGGATTCCATTTCCTCAAATGTCAGTATCAGAGCCCTTTCCGAGGGTAAGGAGATACTTATTCCCGTGGCGGACGCAGGGGATAAGTGGTACGAGACGGAAAAGACCTTAGAGGTCATGGTCGGACAGGACAGGGAGCTTATCGTGGTGATAACGGACATCCTTGACAGGGATGAGAGAAATAAGGTGATAAGGCTCGATTTTCTGCCGGTACGTCCCGACAGGGCAGGCAGGGTAAAGCTTGAATTCAGCTTTTTATCCGCTGAAAAGCTGACCGTAACGATCACGGATCTGGGCTTCGGGGAGATCTTCAGGTCAACGGACAGATCCGTAAAAGAGGAGATACTGATTTGATCTATCAATGCATAGGCATAAGGTCGGACAGACCGTATATAATCCGGGATACCCAGACCGGGATCTACTCCCTGGAGGAGCTTCTCTATTATGTCAGGGAGAATGTATTTATGCTTAATCCCGAGGATTTCGGGTCCTCTCTTTCCCGTTTTTTAAGGAAGAGGCTGGAGCTTCCCGATCTTGCCGCGAAGTATGATGAGATGCTTGACAGCGGTAAGGATTTCGCGGACAGGATCTCAATGCTCTTTAAGGAAAGCAGGTTCGCAAACGACACCGAGATAGAGACCCTTAGGAAGGCATTAAGCCATGGGGAGCACATGAGCGCAGGTGATTCCCACAGGGTGAGGGGCGAATTCTTCCTTAAAAGCGGCAGAACCGCGGAGGCTGTTATCGAATTCAATGCCGCGCTGAAGGTCATAAACCGTGAGGAGGATCCGAAAGATGCCGCAAAGCTTTTATGCGGAATGGGAAATGCGGCTGCGGGGAATTTCAATTTTGACAGGGCACTAAGGTACTTTGAGGAAGCATCCGGCCTTACGCCGGAGGATCCGGTCATATTAAATAAGCTTATCGCCGCCGCAAGGCTCAGCAAAAATGATGATGACTTTTATGTCTATATGATATCGAGGAACATTCCCGAGAGCATCTATTCGGAATGTCTCCGCCGCATTGGCGAGGCTGAAAAGCATGCCTTCAGGGGCGAGGACGCAAGGCGCTTTAAGGAAGCCGTAGGGAAAAGGAAGGAAGGGGATATCCCGGGATATATGTCCTTAAGGCACTCGGTTTTATGCAGCTGGAAAGCGGAATACAGGAACTAAAAGGGCAGGAGTTTTTATCGGAAAATGGGTCTGGTTTCATGGGTTAAAAACAAAATAGCCAAAATAAGGGGAGAAGGGGCCTTTGATGACGGCTTCTACGGAGAGACCGTAAGGGAGGAAAATCACCCCATACGCCGTGATTCCGTTGATATGCGCATAAAGGATCAGAGGGAACGCTATATTGAAAGCTGCTGCGAGCAGATGATAGAGGCGGATAAGGAGATCGAGCGCTCAAAGATGGAGTACCGCCTCGTCACCGAATACCTGACGGATATCGAGGTAATAGAGGCTCTTCCCGACGATTCAAAAAGAAGGCTTTCAAGGATAGCTGACAAGATAAACAGCTTAAATAAACAGACACAAGCGGGTTCCAAGAGCATAGGACGGATCTCGGAGGAGCGCTACCGCATACTTCTCAGGTATGAAGCGGATATACCGGATGATATAAGGAATATGAAGAAGAACGAGGAGTATAAGGAGCTCGTGCGCTCCGACCTCCAGAAGCTTGAGGGAGAGAAGGCGGTTAGCGAGTATAAGCTCCGTGAGCTTCGGGGCACGATGCGGAATATGAAGAATCTGGTCGGCATAACCTTTTTATTCGGCCTTACCCTTGTGGGGCTTCTTTCCTTCCTGCAGTTCGGACTTTTTATGCATGCGGAGATCGGCTTTCTCGCCACGGCCTTCCTTTCCGCAGGCTCCTTTATCTACGAGTATCTAAGCTTTACAAAGGCGAAAAGAGATCTTAAGAGAACTGATAAATATATGAATGCGGTGATCTCGGAGCTTAATAAGGTGAAGATCCGCTTTGTAAATACCTCGAATCTTCTCGAATATGAGTACAGGAAGTACAGCGTTAACGCATCCGATGAGCTTGCCTACCAGTGGGACGTTTTTCTGGAGGAAAAGAAGGCGCGGCTTGCGGTGGAGAGGGCAAATGACGATCTTTCCGCGGAACGGACCGCTCTTTTACGTGAGCTGAGGAGCTACAGGGTCAAGGATCCCACCGTATGGCTTAACCGCTGCGAAGCGCTGGTAAGCCCCGGAGAAATGGTGGAGGTAAGGCATGAGCTGTTCGAGCGGCGTTCATCCATCAGGAAGCGTATAGAATATAATACCCAGACACGGGATATCTCCAGGGATGAGATAAATTCCATTGTGCAGGACTATCCGGAGTACGGGAAGGAGGTACTTGATATTGTTTCGGCTTATGAACCGGTGTAGAGGATCTGAATTGTAAAGGAAATATAAAAAGATAAAGAAAGGAGGAGACATAGCATGAAAGGTTTCAGTAATTATTACAGGAGGGTACTTGCTTACCTATTGGGTGCAGTACTTATCATAGAGGGGAGCGGAACAGCGTCCGTTGCTCTGGCAGCGGAGTATACGGCAGAAATTTCTGAGGTGGCAGAAGCCCCGGATACGGAAGCGGATCCCTCGGTCACAGCCGGAGAAAGCGGGGGCAGGGCAGAGGCCGGCCTATCTTCCGGAAGCTGGCACTGGCATTTTTCCGACGGGGTTTTACGGTACACGGATGACGGCAGCAGCGAGCACGAATTTTCTGAATATAAGGATGAGGCCGTGAAGATCATTTTTGAGGCAGGGCGCTATAAAGCGGACGATATTGAGAATTGTGAAGGACTCCCGAATCTTGAAGAGGTTGAGTACAGGGGACCTGTGAATATTTCGGGAATGTGCTTTATTACAAGCGGAATGTTCAAAGATTGTCCCAAACTAAAGAAGGTTACAATCGGTTCTGCAATAGAAGGAAAGGGCCTTGAAATTGACGGGGATGCCTTTAACGGATGCACTGCCCTTAGTGAAGTTTCCTTCGGAAAGGGTGTCTGGCATTTCGGAAATAATACCTTCGGAAACTGCTCTGCCCTTACTAAATTCGTTTTCCCGGAGGATATGCATAATGTACGGGGAGACAGCTTCAGCGGATGCCGGGGATTAAAGGAGCTGGAGCTCTCCGATGACAATCCCTATATGAGGGCGGTTAAAAATACCATTTATGAGATAAATGATCCCTACGAAGCCATAAGGGGAAGCGTTTACGAGACACCCTGCCTTATGTTCGTGCCGGAGGGGCTCGTAAAGGAAGCAGGGGGAAATTACACTGTTATCAAAGGTACAGAGGATATACAGTACTGGGCCTTTTATAATAATAAGTCTCTTTTGGACCTTACGGTGGCAACTACGGTTGAGGGCATACAGCTTGAGGCCTTCTATAACTGCAGTAACCTTAAGACGATCCATCTGCCAAAGAGCTTGGAAAGAGTGGGGCAGAAGGCCTTCACCATTACAAGTGACAATGGAGAGAGCCTTAGCAATATCACGGATATCTACTATGAGGGAAGCGAGAGCCAGTGGAAGGAGATAGAGTTCTGGAATTACAGCTTTGATAAGGGACACGTAGACAGGATGGGAGTTAAAGGGACAACCACGCTTTATAATCACCTTGAGGATGTGGGGATCGATCAAAATGTAAAAGTTCATTTTAACAGCCCTATCGTTGATACAGAGTACGACGTAACGGATATTGTAAACCACATTAAATCCGTCAAATTCGATTCCTCAAAGATACCGGAATTAAAGACCCTTGGTATTGACCTTACCGTAAAGTACACAGACAAGGTCACCTACAACGGAAGGAAGCATACGCTTAAAAGCGACAAGGCAAGCGACAAGACAAGCAATGACATAGAGCTAAAGCTTATCGCCGTAGATACGGCTACCGGGGATGAGATAAAGGATACCTATAAGCCGGTAAAGGTTAAATTTAAGAATAATACGAAGGCTGCGGGAATATCAGGGAATAAGGCACCCTGCCTCAGCTTTCAGATCGCAGGAACAGGTCTTGATGCTTCAAAGAAGAAGGCTCTGAAGGCTGTCAATAAGAAATTCAAGAGTAAGTCCTATAAGGACACGAACTTCTGTTTCACTATCGATGCTGCGGATATTTCGGGCTTTACAAGCGAGAACTACGAGGGTCTTAAGATCGTTGAAAAGAAGGGAAAGAAGACCGCGGTATTCAAGAAGATCGCGCTGCACTATAAGTACCTGGGCGGCGGGGAAGAGAAGTCCAACTGGATACTTATGAAGCCCTGCAAAAAGAATGATCCTGCAAAGAAGGGCGACTATACGACCATTATCAATGACGACGGCACGGTTACCGTGAACGGACAGCATAACTACAAGGGCAGCGTGGATTTTAAAGTGAATTAAGATCATATTGCGGGCAATTTAGATGGTTTTTATAACGAGCAAAAAGCGAAGCGTTTGTGAGTTTGACTGACGGGGACGGCGTTGGATATGCATCCCCCGCCGTCCTCAGGCATCAAAATGTGATTTATGGCGTTTGTATCATATGATTAAGGAGAATAGAATTTGAACAGTGTCAGGAGAGCAGAAGTTAAGGATATCCCCGATATATTGAAGCTTCTTTTGCAGGTGGATATGGTGCACCATGAGGGGAGACCTGATATTTTTAAGGGTCCCGCTACCAAATACAATGAGGAAGAATTAAAGGATATCATAAATGACCCGGAGACCCCGGTCTTTGTGTGTACGGATGAAAAGGATCACGTGCTTGGGCATGCCTTCTGCATACACCGGCAGTTTAAGGAAGATAATGTTTTGACTGATATTAAAACACTTTATATCGACGATATCTGTGTTGATGAGAATTTGAGGAAGCAGAGGGTTGGGAAGACTCTTTATGATGCAGTCTTAAACTATGCTTCGGAGCAGGGTTTTTACAATATTACCCTGAATGTCTGGAGCTGCAATCCTTCTGCAATGAAGTTTTACGAAAGGATGGGGCTTGTTCCCCAGAAGATCTGCATGGAGAAGATACTTTAGGATGAAGGAATTTGATTCCCTTAATGAAGCGATAAAAGCCTTGTATGGCAGCGAAGAGGAAATAAAAGAGAGACGGACGGTTTCCGGAGGAGATATTAACCGGGCGTATATTTTGCGGCTGTCTGACGGATCAGAGCTTTTTATGAAGGAAAACAGCCGGAAAAACCTTGATTTCTTCAGGGCGGAGGTACTGGGGCTTGCCGCACTTAAGGAGACCGGGACCCTGAAAATACCTGAGGTAAAGGCTCTCGGAACAGACGGTGATTCAGCCTTCCTTCTAATGGAGGCGGTTAATAGCGGCATTAGGAAAAGGGGCTTCTTTGAGGAGTTTGGCATTGAGCTTGCGGCTATGCATATGGCGGATACGGACAGCTTTGTGCCTGGCGGGAGGTACGGCTTCTACGAGGATAATTATATCGGCTCAGGCTTTCAGAAGAATACGGCAAAGGATAAGTGGATAGATTTTTTCAGGGAGTGCAGACTGGAGCCCCAGCTTGAAAGAGCCTCCCGTTACTTTGATGAGACTGACAGGAAAAGGCAGTTAAGATTCCTTGACAGACTTGACAGCTTTCTTTATGAGCCGGAGAGGCCCGCGCTTCTACACGGTGACCTCTGGGGTGGAAACTATATGTGCGGGAGTGACGGCGAACCCGTGCTTATCGACCCTGCGGTGTATGTTGGCTGCAATGAAGCGGATATCGCAATGACTGAGCTTTTCGGAGGCTATGACAGAGCCTTCTACAGCTCCTATTGGAAAAGCTATAAGTATGCGGTGCCGGGCTATGAGGATCGCCGTGATATCTACAATCTTTATCATCTGCTTAATCACCTGAATCTGTTCGGTGCCTCCTACCTTTCATCGGTACGGGGGATCATAGGGAGATACGAAAAGGAGTAAACGTGAAAAGAAAAACGGGAATGATCGGTAGATTTGCATTCTGCCTGATTTTTTCAGCGCTGGCGGTCAATAGTGTAAATTTATACGCTGCTGAAGAGCCTTTATTTTTCAGTGCGGAAATAAGCTCTGAAGCGGAGGATGCTGATAATGCCGCCGGCCTCGCATCGGTACCGGCAGCCACTGGCGTAACAGAGGAAATGTGTAAAAGCAGCTATTGGATCGATAAAACACAAGGGACCCTCTTAGATCCAAAGGAAAGCCTGATCTCCATAGCAGGGATAGAGGAGCTTAATAAGGAAATGCTTTCTTCCGAGGGAACCTACCTTAACGATCTCGAGAATTTTTCTGAAAGCTATAACCCTGAGAAGCTAAGGGATTCCCTGAAAAATATCTCTGTTCCCGATAGAGAAATTTACGTGGACAAGAAACTGCTGTCCGATAATAAGGTATATTATGAGGCGATCGGGCAGGCCATATATGACACGGCATATACCGGGGAAACTAAGGATAACCAGTATGCCGTTGCCGTTAAGAGAACTACGATCCTTAATATCCCTGTAAAGAGTTATATCGGCTATTCCGCTACTGACGGGGATAATGAAAATGTGAACTCTGCTCTTAATATTAATGAGCCCTTTATTATCAGGCAGAAAGCCGAGGTTGACGGGGATCTCTTTTACTGGGGCTATTCAGATAACTGCACCGGCTGGGTCCTTTCGGATGATCTTGCTATCTGTAAGGATAAGGCTGAATGGCTGGATGCCTGGAAGACCGATCCGGAAAATAAGGACTTTATAGTCGTGACAGAGAACGCTATAACTCTGGAGCCCTCATATTATACGGAGTACTTATCGGAGGTAAAGCTTACCTTCGCAACGATCCTGAAGCTTGTGCCCGATGATGAGATCCCCTCTTCCGTAGGGGAAAGGGGGACCTGGAATAATTATGTGGTCTATCTTCCGACGAGGAATGCTGAAGGAAAATACGAGAAAAAGTGCGCATTGATCTCACAGCACTATGAGGTGAACACCGGCTATCTCAAAATGACTGAGGAGGAGATATTAAGGGTCGCCTTTAATAATCTGGGAGACCGCTACGGCTGGGGCGGAATGCTTGATTCAATGGACTGCTCCCTGTATACGAGGAATATCTATAAGTGCTTCGGCTTAAGCTTACCGAGAAACACCTCCTGGCAGCGTTCGGTAGAAGGGAGAGCCTTTGATCTTGCAGGAATGAGTGATGAGGAGAAGCTTGCCGCCATGAAAAGGATGCCGGCAGGGACACTTTTTTATTTCCCGGGACATGCAATGATGTATGTGGGAACCGATAATGATATGGCTTACGTTATATCTGATACCGGGTCACTCTCCGACAGTGAAGGTGAGCTTAATGTAAGGACTATGTATTCCATTATCCTGAATCCACTGACCGTAAGGAGAAGAAACGGAAATACCTGGCTTCAAAATATAGAAGTAGCCATACTGCCGATTTCCAAAGATAATTATGACTATGTGCTTAAAAATATTGAAACCGGAGCCGGGCCGGAGCCGGAAACTCCTTCGGAGAACGTTGTCAGGAAGGT
>JAFTEC010000004.1 GCA_017453865.1 Lachnospiraceae bacterium | reverse complement strand
GATCCCAAGCAGGAAAAAGGGGCTGTAGGATACAAAGGTCTCCATCAGCTCTCCCATCTGTTCCTCACCCGAAAAGGCTGCCATGGGGATCAGTATCCCGATAAGGCCGATCACGGCGCCGCAGAACATCTCCCGGATCACTACCGGTATCCGTCCCGCGATCCCGCCGGTCAGCTTTTCACAAAGCTCAAACAGTACATATAAAATAAGCCCCGTCGGAATATACAATAACAAAAGCAGATAATCCCCGGTCTCCGCAGGCATCGAAGAAAAGCTCGGAAAGCCCTCCATGGCCGCGCCGAATGCCATATTCAGAGCCCGGCCCGTAAAAAAGCCCGCAGCCGTGGAAATGCCGTAGAATAAAAGCTTATTTCCTCCCGACATGGATATGGATTCCCTGTCGTCCTCCCCCGACTGAACGGCCAGTATGCCAAATAAGGGAGAATGGAAGATCTGGCTCAGGGTTACCGCCTCTCCCACCTGTGAAAAGAGCTCCGTATCGCGCTTTGCCAGGGTGACATTATCTCCCACCCAGTAGCAGAGGGCTGCAACGATCCCCGTAAGCCCCGCTTCCGGGCCTACGCTTGCGCCGCATATAAGCGGCAGGAAGGCACAGATAAGCAGTACGGGCATCGGATGATAGTCATAGTATTTATCCTTCTTTATCTTTCCCATGACCGTTGCAAGTTCTTCGGGGTAATCCCCGTAACGTTTATGAAGGATCCCCGTAAGAAGCCCTCCCAGTGTGCAGAAGATAAGGGGCAGAAAGGGCAGGCCGGTCTGTTTCGGAAGCGTCTCCCATAAAAGGGCCGTGCATACCGACACTGCCTTTAAAAAGCACCAGACCACCAGCCCCGCAAAGGCACCGATCAGCGCCGTAAAGACAACCAGCTTAAACATATTGGCCGCCTGTATCCCGCCTTTTGGAGAAGGCGCGGCATCGTCCCTCAGTGTCTGTGCATCGATATCCTTCTGTGATCCTTTATCAGTTTTCTTCATCCCTGTTACCTTAAATTCCTTTTACTGTTCCCGGTCTTTTCCGGCATCAAGCACCCTCTTTGCATAGGAGCAGACAGGTATTATCTGCGCTCCTTCCCGCTCCGCCGCTTCAACAAGTCTGTACACCAGCCTCTTTGCAATACCCTTTCCTTCAAATTCGGGAGCGACCTCTGTGTGATAGATCGTCCATCCTTCTTCCGTCTTCTTAAAATCACACTCTCCTGTCTGTTGTCTGACACCGTCCTCCGAAGACGTAAAAGCCACGCTGCGGCAGTTGTCCATATCCAGCTCTGTTGTGACATTGTGGGTATAGACACAGCTAAGCGCCCCCGTAGGGCATTTGCTTATTGTCTCCCATATTTCCGCCGTCGGCGCCTTTGTAAGGTCGATCCAGGGCCTTCTTCCAAACTCAAAGGTCCGCGGGCTTCCCGTCACGCACATTTTCCGGTGCCTGCATTTCTCCGAGTCCCAGAAAACCGCTATGTCTCCGTATTCATATAATCTGTGCACAGCTGAATTCCTCCTTTTTCATGCTATCATAAAAGAATTTATAAATCCGCTTCCCGTATTATGATCGTTACTCCTGACCTTCCTGATCCCCCTGATGAATAACGAGCTGATTGAAGGGGATCTCAATGCCGTTTCGGTCAAACAAAAGCTTTATCTGCCGCCTGAACTCACGCTCGGCGGAAAAGCGCTTCATCGGATCCGTATAAAGGCCGATCCTTAAATCCACGCTGCTTTCGCCAAGGGATACAACACCTTCATACACAGGAGGTCTTGCGATCCCGTCAACGGCATCCGTTATTTGCGACATTTCCTCATCAAGGATGCGCTCCACCCTGGGGATATCCTCACTGTAGGAGATCGACACAACTATTGGCATACGTACCGCTTCCCTGTCCGTGCGGATCATATCCCGGAGAGAGGAATTATTGAATATTTTGGTTTCCGTATATAGCTTTACCTGCGTTGTCCTTATCCCGATCGTCTGTACCATTCCCTCAAAACCGTCAAGTATGATAAAATCACCTACTCTGACGGTTCCCTCGAAGATAATGAAGAAACCGGCGATAATATCATTCACCAGATCTTTGGCGCCGAGGCCGATGATCAGCGAAAGCAGCCCCGCAGAGGCAAGAAGCGTTCTGGTATCCACCCCGAACTGAGCCAGTCCATAGTATATAAATATGATAACACATATATAATTTATCGCGCTTTTGAGCACAAAGCATATCGTTTCCACTTTCCGGTCGGAG
>JAFTEC010000036.1 GCA_017453865.1 Lachnospiraceae bacterium | reverse complement strand
TTAATGGAGGATCCCTCCATCTTGAAGAAATCCTCCATTCTTGAATCTTGAAAGTCCCGGATTATACCAAGGCTTCACTTGACTCATTGATCTATAAAAACACTTTGATTTTCACGACTTATTTTTTCTGTGAATAGTAACAGTCATTTTCCATTCCCTCAGAAAACAATAAATAAAATGGTACAAAGTACAATAAGTATCCCAATACAGGTCATCATCATGGCAAAGGTAAAATTGTAAAGAAGCCGTCCGGCTCCGGCCGCAAGCGCAGCTGACAGACCGTACAGAAAGCCGGGTTCTGTCTCTGCTTCGCTCTTTACCCTTCTTTCCCTCATCACGGTCTTCCTTAGAATGAGGATCAGTCCATCCGTAAGGCTCTCAAGTATCCGGGTCAGGATGATCGCCGCGCTTAGGAGCTTCTCCAGTATTGGCTTCAGTATCCTGTTTTCACCGAAGATAAGCGCGGCCCTGCCCATAGCCTCCGGGATATACCTTGTTATAAGTGGCCGGTAAAGAAGCTCCTCCAGATCCAGCTTTTCCGGCCAGAGATTCACATAGCTTTCCCTCTTTATGAGGATCCTCCGTACCACCGTGAGATAGATAATTGCCCCTATCGCAAGTGAGATAACGGAGCCCTTTAGGTTTTCCGGTGTAAAGGACTTGAAATTCCTGATCTCTTCAAACCCGGTCATAAATTCAATAAGCCTTAAGCTTATAAATGGCTGTCCGAGGATCACTGTTAAAAGCGAGGAGCCGAAGACCGCGGCGGTACTCGCTTTATTCATGCATTTCTTCCCGCGGTCAAAGGACTGCTGAAGCTTTTCGTCCCTGTTCCTCTGTACAAATATGCAGATAAAAAGCTTCAACATATAGGCGCATGTCAGGCCTCCGGAGATGAGAAAGGCCCATTCGGTCACGGAAAGGAGGCTGCCGTATGCGGAAAGATCACGGCTCCCCTCCACTATGCTTTCATGAAGCAGGGTCTTACTCAAATAGCCGTTAAAAAGCGGAACACCGCTTATTCCGAGGGCACCAAAGGCAAAGGCCGCCTTAAGAAGCGGCTTATTCCGCCCGTACCCCCTTATCTCATCAAGGGTCAGGACTTTAAGGTTCATCATCACAACTCCTGCCGCCATAAAAAGGGTTAGCTTAATAAGCGAATGATTAACCATATGGAGCATTAGACCCGATAAGGCAATACCGGCACCCTCTTCGTTCCCTCCGGCTGTGAAAAGGAGCATCATCCCGATGCCCGTAAGGATAAAGCCGATCTGCGACATGGAAGAGCAGGCCAGGGTACGTTTCAGATTTACGGAAAACAGCGCCAGTACCGCTCCGAGGGCCATCGTAATGACTCCGGGGATTAACACCGCGAGAGCGAATATCTGATTACCGGAGAGCGCCGTGCAGGAGGTCATAAGAATACCGTATATCCCGACCTTCGTGAGTATTCCGGAGAGCAGCGCTGAGGCAGGAGAGGGGGCAACCGGATGGGCCTTCGGCAGCCACACGTGAACCGGGAACATACCCGCCTTGCAGCCGAAGCCGAATAAGATACATATCCCCGCCGCCAGGATAAGGGACCGGTCCGGAGCACCTCCTGCCGCTTCCTTTAAGGCGTCAAAGGACAGTGTGCCCGCCGAATACTTAAGGAGTGCAAGCCCCATAAACAGCACCAGTCCTCCGATCACCGCGATAAAGAGATAGGTATAGCCTGCCCTTACAGCTTCTTTCGTCTCCTCGTGTATCACCCAGGTAAATGAAGTGAAGGAGAGGATCTCGAAAAAGAGGAAGGTGGTCATCAGATCTCCGGAAAGCATCACGCCCTCCGTGGCTATGAAGGTCAGCAGGGTAAAAATACGGTAACGGTTCAGGTTCTCACGCTCATTTACGAAATACTCCTTTGAAAAGACTGCGGTGGCAGCCCACATAAATGCCGTGATCACTGCATAGACAAGGCGGAAGCCGTCTACCGTAAAGGATAATCCCGCCTCTGTTATGATCCCGCCCAGCTTAATTGAGATCATCTGCTGCCTCCTTTCATAAGTACCTCCTACAGCAGTCCCGCCGCGATCTTTTCTATATATCCGATCAAGGGAGCGGGGCAGATCCCAAACGCAATATTGACTATCCCGAAAAACAGGATGGGAATCAGCATCCGCTTTCCCGGATCCCTGACGTCGCGCCGCTCTTTATACCCGTCGCTCCCCTCTGACGGGAAAAAGGCCCTGACGCTCACTGTCAGGGTGTACATAGCACATAGGAACGCCGAGATTATCAGAGCGAACACCCCTGAAAGGCCCTGTACGCTCCCTGCCTCTATCCCCGCATTTATAAGCCTCCACTTGGATACAAAGCCGCAGAACAGCGGTATTCCCACAAGCGAAAAGGCTGCAAGGGTGTAGAGGGAAAAGATCAGAGGCATCTTCCTTCCCGCACCGTTGATCTGATAGATATATTCGTTTCCCGTGACATGGATAAAGGCTCCGGCGCAGAGAAAGAGTGACATCTTTATTATCCCGTGGAAGACCATATGCAAAAGCCCTCCCGTCATCCCCGATGGAGTAAGGAGCAGTATCCCGAAAAGCATATAGGAGAGATTACTTACCGTGGAATAAGCAAGCCTCCTCTTGAAATGTCTCTGCTTCAGGGCCATGGCAGCCGCGAATACCATGGTAAACAAAGCGGTAAGAAGGGCAACGGTCTGGGCCGTGGTCCCGTAGAGTATCTCTGCCCCAAAGGTATAATAGGCAAGCCTTGTTACCGCAAAAACGCCTGAGTTTACAACGGCAACCGCATGGAGCAGCGCGGTAACCGGGGTCGGTGCCACCGAGGCTGTGGGAAGCCAGGCGTGCAGCGGAAATACCGCAGCCTTTACTCCGAAGCCGAAAAAGCCGCATAAAAATGCCAGCTGCAGTACCGGCGTAAAGTGGCTTATATGCAGGCTCCCTCCGTGGATAAATAAGCCCCCTTCCCCGTAGACCGTGGTGATCACCACCGAGAAAAAGGCAAGCCCCGTGCCGCCTATGGTGAATGCCGCATATTTCCGCCCCGCATACATGCTCTCGTGGTTTCCGTAATGGACCACCAGGGGGATAGTTACCAGGGTCAGCATCTCTATAAAGGTGTAGAGTGTTGTTATATTATAGGAAAAAGCAAGCCCAAGGGTCACTCCGTAGGTAATTACGTAAAAGGCAAAGAACCTGTTCTTCTTCCTTGCTTTCTCCATATATTCAAAGGCATAGAGCATGACAAGGGGCCACATCAGAGAGACCATTCCGGCAAAGAGGCAGGAAAGTCCGTCCTGACGGAAGCCTATGGAAAAATCTCCGGACAGGCTTATTATCTCAATGGCTTCTCTTCGTACACATAATAAAGCCAGCCACACAAGGAGGCTCGTTAGCACAACGACAATCTCAAGGTAAAGATTCCGCCTTCTGTCCTCCTCCGGCGGTATCCTTAAAAAAAGCAGAGAAAATCCTGCAATTATCGGGAGCAATATGGGAACAAGCAAAAAATACGGACTTATCATATAAGCTCAACTATCCTCCCGCCGGACACACCCACCAGAAGTGCCGCGAGACAAAGCAGCATAAGAGGTATTGTCATTAAGAGAGGAGGCTCCTTATTCTCTGTCCCGGAGGTATCAAAGTCCCGACCCGGGAAGAACGCATCCACCGCAATCGGAAAGAGATAACCCGCTGTTAAAAGTGCCGATATCAGGAGCACAACAGGAGGAAGTACCGAAAGTATCCCCATACCGTCTCCGAGGGCTGCACCGGCAAGCAGCCACTTACCGGTAAAGCCGCCCATAGGCGGTATCCCCACCAGAGACAGGGAAGCGAGCATAAAGCACCATAATGTGACCGGCATTTCCTTTCCGCTTCCCCTTAGCTCCGTTACGTCCCGCTTACCCAATTTACAGATAAAGATCCCCGCAACAAGGAAGAGACAGCCCTTGGAAACCGCATGGCTCAGTAGCTGCAGCATTCCTCCCTTAAAGCCCTCCGTTGACATTATGGAAAGCCCCAGCAGAATATAGGAGATCTGGCTCACCGTGGAATAGGCCAGCCGTTTTTTCAGCACCTTTTCACGGAAGGCACAGGCAGAGCCCATAAGGATCGTGAGAAGACAGAGGAACATCCAGACGTACTGTACCCAGGTGCCCCTGAGTATTTCCACTCCTGTTGAATAGAAAACCAGACGGACAATGGCGAAGACTCCGGCCTTTGCGATTATGCCTGAAAGCAGCGCCGATGCCGGGGCCGGCGCTATCGGGTGGGCTGTAGGCAGCCAGCCATGCATTGGATACATTCCGGCCTTTGTCCCGAAGCCTATTATCCCGATAAAGACAGCTGCCAGAAACACGCTCTCATTCCCGTATAGCAGACTCCTGTCGATTACCCCTCCGGGGAGAAACCCTGTATTTTCTCCGGAATAGTAATACACGAAAAACACCGAGAGAAGCCCCATCAGAGCGCCTGCGACCGAATAAAAGAGATATTTTAACCCGGCAGCTACCGCCTCCCTCGTCATCTCGTGAAGGACCAGGGGAACAGACGACAATGATGCAAGCTCAAAGCAGAAATAGAGTGTCAGGAGATTCGCGGACATTGAGAGCGCGATCAGGGCTCCGAGAGATACGAAATAAAAGCTGAAGAACATACCCGGCCGCTCCTCCGTTTTCATATACTCAAAGGCATAGAAGCATACGGCGGTATAAAGGATCAGCACCACCGTCAGGAACAGCCTTCCGAAGCTGTCATATGAAAAGCCGAAGACCGCCCGGTCCGTGATTTTAAACAGGGTCACCGCTTTCCCGTAAAACGCCGCAAAAACAGAGATTAGATCCGTAAGGACCATAACGACCGCACATCCTGCGGTCCTTCCGCCTTCCCTTCCTCCCGGGTACAGCGCCGCCAGCGGTCCCGCGATCATGGGAAATAATATCGCCATAATAAGAAGCATATTTACCCTCCGGTTTTCTATCCTCTAAAACTCACCCGAACATAGAGAGTCCCGTCCTGATCAGATCCGCCGCTACACGTGAGAACAAGCCCAGAAAAAGATTGCAGCCCGTGAGAGCCAGTAAAGGGAGAATGAATTCCGCCCTGTGAACGGCTTTTTTCTTTTTCCCCGGGGCATCCGTGAAAATACGGATAACGGTGCGTATAAAATACATTGCGTTTAAGAGGGAGCTTACAGCCAGTGCCAGCATCACAAGGATAAGCTTCCTGTTCCCGGCTCCCACAGCCGCAAGGCCAAACTGCAGCTTTGACGAGAAGCCCGCAAATATCGGTATTCCGATCATAGAAAGAGCACTTATCGTAAAAAATGCCCCCGCATCCCTGTCACGAAGTCCGCTTCCCTGCAGCTCCCTGAAGAGCAGGCTCCCTCCGGATACCTCCGCAAGACGCGGTGTGGTAAGGAAGAGCTGGGATTTGGTAACGGCATGGACCAGAATATGAAAAAGTGCTGCCGTATAGCCGGCTGCTCCTCCAAGCCCCAGTCCCGTATAGATATATCCGATCTGTGCTGCCGAGGACAGGGCAACCATACGGTTAATATTATTGGACAGTATCGCCCCTGCGGATCCTGCTATTATGCCGCAGATCCCAAGCACCAGAAGGATATTCCTGAGAGGCATCATTTCAAAGGTTCTGATCCCTATTACGCGGTAATATATTTTAAACAGCAAAAAAATATATGCCTTTGATACTATGGCTGACAGCACGGCGGCCGATGTGGGTGTTGCCCAGCCGTAGGTATCCGGCATCCAGTAATGAAAGGGAAAAAGCCCGCTCTTTATGGAGAGACCGATAGTAAGGATCCCCAGAACTATAGTGAGATTCCTGAGAACCTCCGGATCTCTCACCAGTTCCGTTATGGTACGCTGCATGGGTACCATTAAAAGATGCCCTGTCATAGAGTAAAGCAGCACCACGCCCAGTAAAAAGAGTCCCGACCCCAGAAGATTCAGTATCATATACCGGACCGCGGCCAGCGTTGTGCGTCCGAGCTCTCTCACTATCAGTATCCCACAGCTGGTAAGGGTCAGGATCTCGACGAATACGTAGCCGGTGAAGATGTCGTTCGTCCAGACCAGGGACATAAGTGCCGCCGTCATAAGGTTCAGCAGCGCGTAGTAGAGGTTCACCTTGCTCTCATCTATGTCCGTATTTACAAAGCGGTGCCCTGCCGTAACGGAGCAGATCATTACCAGCAGGAAGAGAAGGGCCATAAGGGCTTCCAGGACGCCGGAGCGTATCTCATTTCCCCAGGGGGCCGGAAATTCTCCCATGGTATAGGTGAATTCCCTGCCTGTCCGTATCACATAGACAAGTACCGCAGAAACCATCGCTATGAGAACTATCTCCAATACAAAGGTATAGCGTTTGGCTGTTCTTCCCTTCAAAAGAAAACAGAGTACTCCGGAGAACAGGCTCAGCAAAATGGTAAAAAGCGGGAAGCTGGTGATAAGCGCCATCTATCTGTCCTCCATCCGGTGTCTGGACAGGATATAGATCCGGTCCAGGTCCAGGGTATGATATCTTTTGTAAAGACGTATGGAAAGGGACAGCATCACGGCCGTCACGGATACCGAGACCACGATACCCGTAAGCACCAGCCCCGCGGGAACCGGGTTTATGTATGCCGTTATCTCCTTCACGCCGTCCCTGATTATCGGGGCCTTCCGTCCTTCGATATATCCCATGGAGGCAAGGAACAGGAAGATACCCGAATCCATGATATTCATACCTATCAGCTTTTTTATGAGATTTTGCTGAAAGAGCAGCATCGTAAAGCCTATCCCGAACAGGATAACGGCTGCCGCCTCTTCATTATTTATAAGCAGATGTTCAAGCACCGCCGATACTTCTCCTCTACAGTCTCAATGACTACTCCGCTCTCTTAAACAAACTGAAAAAACCGTACATCGTGCAGGCCACCACCAGTCCCACCGCAATATTTAAGGGCAGGATCAGCCCGCCGGACAGGATGGCTCCCGGAGTCCCCTTGGGGATGTGGTTCTCCAGTCCGTTGGCTCCGGTGAAAAATACATAACCCTTCGCAAGGCTGTAGAAAGCCAGTGATACAAAGATCGTGAGTGACCGTACCCTTGCCGGAAATACCCTGTCCACGGCTTCAAAGCCGAAGGCCTCGCTGAACACGATAAGCGCCGCTCCCAGAATGGCACCTGCGGAGAACCCGCCTCCCGGACCGTTCTGTCCGTTAAGCAGCACGTAGATCCCGAATAAAATGATACAGGGCACAAGTATCGTTCCCACCAGCCGGAGGATCGGGTCCTTTGAGATATCAAAAAAGCGGTCCTCCTTTATCGTATAATAGCTGTCCAAATGTCCGCCCCGGACGGTCTTTTTATCGAGCTTCAAAAGGATAAGCACGCAGACCAGTGCGGTGAAGAGCACGTGTGACTCCCCCAGCGTATCAAAGGCGCGGTAGTCAAGGATCATTCCGCTGACGATATTTATGGCGCCGGTCTCCTCCACACCATGCTCAATGTAACGCTTTACTACCTCCACCGTCCGCGGATTTTCTTCTCCATACCTGGGGAGATTTGCCACGGTATAGAGCAGCACACCGATAAGCACCAAACAGCTTGCGACTGCCACCATCCGGTAAAAGGCGAAAAAGCCCTTTTCCTCCGCGCGGATAACGGAACCGGCATTATCGAGCTCAAGCTTACTTCTCCGGCTTTCACGTCTCTTTTTCTTCAGATCCTCCCTGCTGCTGTCGGGAACCGGAGCGGCATCGGATATACCCTCCAACAGCTCGTCATCCCCGTACAGCCACCGGCTAAACCATTCCTTCAAGGCTCCGTCCTTTCTCCGCGTTCTTTGTTTTCTTCCTCCGGCATATCCGGTCTGTGCTCTTCATCCTCCTGCCGGACCTTCTTCAGGGTCATCAGGAAGAGAACACCGCTTATCCCCGCGCCGACGGCTGCCTCCGTGATCGCAAGATCCGGTGATTCCATCAGTATCCAGAGTATGCACATGACCGAGCTGTAGAACATAAAAATGATCACAGACTGCAGGATATTCCGGGTCAAATTGACCGCAACGGCGCAGATTATCAGGAGTATCAGAAGTATTACCCGAAAGACAAGCTTCATTTCCATAGCTTCAGCTCCCTGTCGGTAAAGTATTCGACCTGACTCAGGAAATGTGATGAGACAGGAGATGTAAACCACATAAACACGATCAGTAAGAGAAGCTTCAGGGAATCACTTTTCAGACCGGTAGCGGTTATGACAGCTGCGATGACAAAGAGGAGTCCCAGGGAATCCCCTATACCTCCGGCGTGCATACGGTTCAGGATAAAGCCGAAGCGGTACACCCCGATGACGGCCAGCGTATAACAACATAGCGCGGCAATAAGCAGCAGGGCTGTTATCAGAAATACTATCCATTCTGCCGTCACTTGCCTTCTCCCCCTTCCGTCACCCTGATGCTTTGGCGCTCCTCATCTACTGCGGTCTGCTCCTCCTTCTCCCGCCCCAATGAACCTTCTCCTTTACGGGAGTAGCGGAAGGGAATATATACGTTTGCAAGGATCAGAACGGAGATGAAGCTTATCATGGCATAGATAAGCGCCACATCCGCAAGATAGCTTTCCCTGAAGATACGGCTGAGTATGGTGATACAGCAGATCACCATTGTTCCCGTCATATTGATGCAGAGTATCCGGTCTGTGATCCCGGGGCCTATTATCGAGCGGATCAGCAGGAACAGTATCAGTATGGAAAACCAGACCAGAGCAAATGAAAAAAGTATTTGGTATGCAGCTTCTACCCTCACTTGAATCTCCTTAATAATCTGATAAAAGAAGAGTCATCTATGCCCCGGCCATATTCCGGCCTGAGACAGTGGATGACAAAGCGGTCTCCCTCCTGGAACATGGTAATGGTTCCCGGAGTCAGGGTTATGGAATTTGCCAGCAGGACATTCTTCGCTTCGGAAGCAAGGCCCGAACGGAACTCAATGATAACGGGCTCGGGAGCCCGGCCTCGTATGATCATAAGCATCACCGCTGACGCGGAAATCGCTATCTCCCGTATCAGGTTCAGCACGTACAAAATAAGCAGAGGGATGTTCCTTATGAGCTTCAGGTCACTTGCCGCCGAATAGCCGGTCAGCCTGTATGAAAACAGGGAAACAAGGGCTGTCACCGGCAGTCCTGTCAACACGATCTCCGTCGTGACTTTCCCGTTAAAAACAATCCACAATAAGAAAAAAATGACCGGCATGCTCTGATCACCCATCTCCTTTATCTATCTGATCCATACTTAGGATCATCACCTGAATCCTTATAGATTACAATATACTGCGAGGCCGGGATTTTCACAAGCCTTATGGGGCATAGAGGCTTATGCTTCACTTGATCCTTGATTCTTTCATATTTTTCTGCTATATTAGCTTCACTTTCGGATGAACATCCTGTTCGTCCGTCCCGTATCCTTGGCGTTTCGCCAATGATCTCATTACTTATTACCTGTTAACCATTTCTAACGGAAAGGAGCATCTTTCACATGTCATTATCAGATCAGAAAAAAGAACTTTTACAGAGAGTCTCAGCATCCATTACCATTCCCGATGAAGAAAAGCTAAGGATACTGGATTTTGCAGAGGGCAGGCTTCTCCCGCCCCTTACCCTTGACAGTATGGCAAAGCATCTCTTCTCTCCGGATACAAATCCGGAACGGTTTGACTTTATCATGCAAAGGGTTATGCAGGATCCTACCATTAAGTCCCGGGGCTCTGCGGCAAATGAACTACCCCTTGAAATGAAGAATGCTAAAAAGACCATAACCGATCTCTCATCCTGGCTTACGGATAAAAGGTTTGCTTCTCTGGAAATACAGCAGATAGCGCAGGAATTCAGCTATGAGCGCTATGACCTTTATACCTCCAGAATGTTCCTTTTACAGTATGCTGTGGATGAAGGTCGTAAAAAAGGGGAGATCAACTATGAGAACATCAAGGGTGTTGTTATGGTGGTCCTTATGAGGGACAGCCCCAAATTCCTGAAAAACAAAAGTAACCC
>JAFTEC010000035.1 GCA_017453865.1 Lachnospiraceae bacterium | reverse complement strand
CCGGCTGACCTTAAAAGAACCTATGATTCCACTGCTGTCAGGCCCTCAAGCCCCGGAGCAATGGCCATTGAGAAATTTGTGTAGTATACGCAGAAGCCGGGTTTTGAACCGGCGGGCTTCTTCACTTCTTTTTTCAGTACATAGTCGATCTCAACCTTCGACTGGTCTCTCCCCTTACTGTAATAGGCAGCCAGAGCGCCTGCCTCATTAAAAGCACGGTCCGGCACCGCATCCGGCCCGTCCTTTCCAACCTTCAGTATCACATGGGACCCCGGAAATTTCTTTGAGTGGAACCACCAGTCATTTCCATTTGCGAGCTTAAATGTCAGATAATCATTCTGGAAGTTATTCTTCCCGACATAGAGGTCGTAACCGTCGCTTGAGACATAATGCAGAGGCTTGCCGCTTTCAGTTCTTTTCTTACCCTTATCGAGTCCTTTCCCCTTTATGTATCCCGCTTCCATAAGCTCACGCCTTACTTCCCCGATATCCGCTTCATTCTCGATGGTATCAAGGGAAGCCTGCACAGAAAGAAGGTGTTCGAGATCCGCCTTTGTCTCCTTAAGCTGCTCCGTCACGGCTTCCTCCGTGCGCTTCAGCTTCTGATAGCGTTCAAAGTACTTTTGGGCATTTTCCAGCGCTGTTTTCTGCGGATCAAGGGGAATTAAGATCTCTTCATTACTGTAGTAATTTAAGCAGGCCAGGGACTTATCCCCGGGAGACGCGGTATATCCGTAGGTATTTAGTAGCTCCCCGTAGATCCGGTATTTTTCCTTTTTTTCGGTGCTTTTAAGCTGCTTAAGCTGTATATCGTACTTCTTTGAATCCCTCTCAATAATTGTGGAAACTATTTTCCGGAGATCTGCGGAGCGCTGCTTTATCCTCTCAGCCCTGTTCTTTTCCGCATAAAAGCGTTCCAGAACCTCCGAAACGGAGTCAAATCCCTTTATCTCAAGATCACGGTACTGTAGAAGATGGACCGCGGCAAAATCCACCGGAGCGCCCTTTTTATCATAAATGATCTCCGGGAAAAAACTACTGTTATTTATAGCTCTGATCAGTTCGGAAAAGGCATCATACAGCCTTTCCAGAGCGTCATCCCCTATGGCTGCCACCGGTGAATTCCCGTCTATCCCTGCCCTGAAGCAGAGGTCGCTCGCTTCCACAGGAGAAATACCGGTGAAATTATTATATACAGCCTTTATCACATTGTCCGGGGTGTTTTTAATGGTTGACATAAAATCAGAACGATCCACTCCGCTCAAAGGATCTGTCTTATTCTGTGTTTCCGGGATAAAATACGCTTTTCCGGGCAGTACCTCACGTACAGAGCTCACTGAAGCGCTGATATGCTTTATGCTGTCTATCACAGTGTCACTGCCGTCAACAAAGATGATATTGCTGTATTTTCCCATAAGCTCGATAACAAGGTACTTTTCTGTCATATCCCCCATTTCGTCCATATGCTCTATGCCTATCCTTATCACACGCTCAAGACCGGGCTGCGTAACACTCGTTATCCTCCCGTTCTGGGCGTGTTTACGGAGCAGCATACAGAAATTCGGGGCAGTGGCAGGGCTTTGCTTGTTTTTTTCCGTAAAATACACGAAAGGAAGAGACGCAGAGACTGAAATAAATAGTCTCCGCGTCCCTCCGTCATTTGTTTTTACCGTTATCAGTATTTCGTCATTTTCCGGCTGGGCGATCTTGTAAATACGTCCGTTCAGGACTTCCCTTTTTATCTCATGGGTGATCGCCGCAACCGTAATTCCGTCTAATGCCATATTATGCCTTTATATCTTCATAGCCCCTGAGCAGGAAGCATTTACAGCAGCTCCTGATAGCCCGGAACATAGAGGTGGCGGGGTATTCCGTCAACCATGACCGGAGCGACATCTCCCTGGATAAGAGGTCTTACGTATGTGATGAACTCGCTTGTAACGTATGTTCCGTCCTTGGTGATCCATTCCCTCGGAACAAGCCTTTCGTCATTGGCGATCTTATGAACGTCCTTAACCTCGGTACCTGCCTGGTAAGGATCGTCGGAAAGCCTCTCGATGACAACCATCTTTCCGCTGTCTCCCTCGTCAGCTGCCTTCATTGCTGCACCGCCGACTTCGTATGCTTCAAGGATATCAACCCTTGATGAGCAGTGGCTTGCGGCTCTCTGCAGGGTTGAAAGCTCTATAGCCCTGGTCTTGCAGCCGATCTCATTTGAGAGAAGGTCACAGAGATATCTCGCCGTACCTGTAAGCTGCTTATGTCCGAAGGCGTCAACATAGTCCGTAGCATTTCCGAGCTCGCTTATGTAGGTTCCGTCCTTTGTATGGATTCCCTCTGAAACCGCGATAACCACGGATGACTTTTTCTTTAAGAGTTCCTTACACTTCTTCACAAAGGCCTTTACATCAAAGTCAAGCTCGGGAAGGTAGATGGCATCGGGACCGTCACAGTCCTCTCCCTTTGAAAGGGCTGCAGCTCCGGTAAGCCAGCCTGCATTACGTCCCATTATCTCAACGATTATGATCTGTCCGTTTGAAGTCTCAAGACTCCAGCCGTCCCTTATGATCTCCTTAACCGATGTGCCGATATACTTAGCAGCTGAACCGTATCCGGGAGTATGGTCAGTAAGAGCAAGGTCATTATCTATGGTCTTCGGGCAGCCAACAAAGCGGATCTCGGAGCCGATGACTATCGCATAATCGGAAAGCTTCTTTATCGTGTCCATGGAGTCATTTCCGCCGATATAGATAAAGCAGTCGATCTCAAGGTCATCAAGGATCTTGAAGATCTTGTCGTAAACATCCCTGTCCTCATTTATGCCGGGGAGCTTGTAACGGCAGGAGCCGAGATAGGCACTGGGGGTGCGCTTTAAGAGCTCTGCGTCAAGACCGGTTCTGATATGATCGGAAAGGTCGATATAGCGTCCCTCAAGAAGCCCCTGCACTCCGTGGAGCATTCCGTATACCTTGCTGTATCCCCTGTCCTTGGCGGTCCTGAAAACACCTGCAAGGGATGAATTGATGGCAGCCGTGGGTCCCCCCGACTGGCCTACGATAACGTTTCTCTTTTTCTGTTTTGTCATGTTATTTTAGCTCCTTTGTTTTATTTACGAACGTTCCTTACGTTCCTTCTCCGCTTTAAGATCCTTATGCATATCAGATTTATGAAAGGTTCCCCGGCGGTCAGAATCCAACGGAAATTAGTATATCAAAAAAAATACTCACGGTAAATGGAAAAAACACAGGAGATGCGACTTTTTGCGCCCGGAGCATCTGCTCTCTTTTCCGATTGAAAACAGCGGGGTATTCTGATAGAATCAAAATGGCTGTTTCGGCGGAATAATACGGTGTTTAAGGGGAGCTGCCGGACAGGAATTTAAGGACGGATCATGGCTATTAACAGTATTTCTGATTTTGAAGCTGCTCTCCGGGAGAGCATGGAAACACTATTTGGAAACTGCAGGACATATGAAGATGTCCTGAGGTCAGTATGCAACCATCTTGGGGTTTCAGACGCTGGCGCAATTATAGAAGCGACCTTTGAAGCGGGTTTTAATCCTGACGCACCCTATCCGGTTCTTCATTTTCATACGACGCTCGCTCAGAAGATAGATGAAGAAAAGATTCCCGGGATACTTAAGGGGATAAATGAGCTGAATACCGTGATCTCGGCCGGAGCCTTCCCCTCATTCGGATGCTTCGGATTTTACGCGCCTTTAAGCCAGATCTACTTAAGCTACAGGATGCCGGTGAATCCGGAGGTGCTGGAGGCGGAATTTGAAAATGCCAGGTTTTACCTTGGTTCGCTATATGAGGAACTGGATCTTTTTACGGACTTCATTATGTTCCTCTGCAATGATCCGGAAAATCTTACCATAGATGCTTATATGGATTATCTTGATACCATAGCCGATCTCGATAATATTGAGGCAAGGCTTGAGTTTTTGGAAAAAGTTGTCGGAGAGTATGGGAAAGATCAGAATGAAGAAGGGGAGTAAGGAGACAAGCTATGCCTGATGCCGGACATGCACAGGGTAATACTGCCGAAATGAAATTTGAAAAAGGCCTGCTTTCCGATACCGGAGCCCTTAATACCGATCAGACTATCCGTGACGGTCTCACGGATGAAATGCGCTCCTTTATGGATAAGGGAGGGGATGATTTTTTCAATGATGAGGGTCCGAGACAAAACCTGATACCAAAGATACGGGAAACCATCCTGAAGCGGATGATAAAGGAAAATGAGGATTCAAGGTATGACGCGGCCATAACGAGGAATAAGCACGATGAATTTACCAAAAAGAAAATGATGCCGCTTATTGACTCGTTCAAGAAAACGAAGAGAGATTTTGTTATAGCGGAGGCTGAGTATGACAGGGAGCTTATACGCGCGAAAAAGCCTTCTTTATCCGGGAAATATGATGATCGGGGAGACAGCCTGGCCGCTCCGAGGGTGCGGCTTTTATCGGGCCGTCCGGAGGAGGATGAGGGCTCGGAAAGCTCTGAAGCCTTTTCTTCAGGTGACAAGGAGCCTGAAGATACCTCATCCGTTGAGACAGGACTCTCCCCTGATATAGAAGGCTCCACCGGGATGGCTTCTACAACCCGGACGGCCTCCACCACCGGCATCGGCCTCGTAGATGACACTTCATCAGAAGAGGCGGAGGAGGAGGCGGTGGCAGATATGCCTGCCCCACCCGTCACGGCGATAGATGCTAAGGAAAAGGCTGAGGATGACAAGAAGCTCGCAGAAATCCGGGAAAAGATAGCAATATACCAGAACCGCAGAAGAAAAGGTCATTTTTCCGACCTGGGACTCTTCCATTTCAGGAGGGCATATGAACGCGCGGCTTCCTCATACAGGCAGGACAGAGCGGCACTTGGTATTCAGCTTGCGAAGCTTTCCACTGAATGGGATAACATAAGAAAAGCGCGGCGGATCAGCACATTCAGGGTCCATTACAATAAATACGATAAATATGCCACAGCATTTTACAAGTTCACGAGAGAGCTGGAGGGATTAACAACCAGAAAGATCGGGCAGATCGGAAACAAGGACGCCTCAAAGAAGATAGCAGAGTATACCGGACAGTATAATGCAAATCAGCTTGCCGGTATTGCCGACGAGATAGACAGAAACCCTTATAAAAGGTTCGAGCTTGAGAGGGTTAAGAGCCATAAGGATCTGGATGCGGATTCCTTTAATGAAGAGAGCCAGGACGGTCTTATTAAATATCATAAGACCATTGTTATGACTGCGTTTGAGAACGGTGTACACACTCTTGCGGAGGAAAAGGCGGCCGGAACCAAAAGGATCCGTATGAAAATGCTGAGTGATTTTCACGGATACAGGGCAAAAAACCAGTTTACGAGCAGAACTGACAGAACAGCTTTAGATGTGGGAACCGATGCACGGAAAAGAGCATTGAAGCAGGATCCTGACGCACAGAATACCGATGCTCAGTCCCTGAACCTCGTTGCCGATGAAAGAGGAAAAAACGGAGAATATCTGGAATCGGAAAAGTCTGCATATATGCATCAGGTTGTTACGGATTCCCGGCGCAATGTTTATGCGTTTTACAGCGATGGTGAGCTGTATTCGGAAAATTTTGCCGTGATGCAGGGAAAAGATCAGATATTACATTCCGTGAATGCTGAAAAGATCGAGAACGATGAGAGCCTGAGACTTGCGATCAGGCGGTCGGATTTTTTCCGTCATATTAATGCCGGAACCATACAGTATTATATGGCCTACAATCCGGATGATGATTTTCATTTTGCAGCCAGCATGCAGGCGTTGCAGGGACAGGCAAACGGAGGACAGGGAGGAGACGGTACACCTTCCTTTAAGGCAATGACGACTGTCCAGCAGTATTTGCTGAACGCAGCTACTATCGCTGACGTAAACGCTGCAGTTACCGATGCCGGTAAAAATGATGATATTGAAAATGTGAGGGATCTCGGGATCTTGCTTCTTTCAGATGATAATCACCCGGAGCTCTGGGACTGTGCCAGGACCCTGGCGCAAAATACCTGGGGGAAATTTGGGGGTCAGGGGCGTTTCCGCCACCGTCTGCAGTCACTACCGAAAAGCGGACAGGTAATGCGTATCGCCCTTATAGAAGAATTCGCAAAGGACAGGAGCATTGCAGATATGGGATGGAACGCTCTTTTCGACCTGAGAACGGCAATCCTCCCTGATAATGTGAATATGCATTTTGAAGATCTGTCCGCAAAGCGTGACAGCACCTTTTCCCTGACAAATTTCAGGCAGAGCCTGGTGGACGGAACAATTGTCAGAGCGCTTTCGGGAACAGCATCAGCTGTAAGCAGTGGTATATCCATAAGAGATCCCCAGGATGCCTGGGCTTCATATACAAAGCATTTTGCAATCTTATCCCAGAGAGTCGGAGGCGGAGCAGTCGGAGCTGCAGTCGGGCTCAGCGTTCCGGTCTCGAATATTGTTGACTCCAATTCTCCGGGTTCAGATATAGCGGGAGCTATTACGTCAGCTATTTCCGCGGTAATGGACCTGGTAAAGATATGGAGGATCTATAAGAAAAATCAGGATATCGCTGATCCTTACACCAGAGACCAGAATAAAATGGAAATAGGCAAGCTCGTACTAAAAGCGATCTTTGACGTGGTAGACTGTATAGTATCAATTGTTTCGGCTGTAGTTGACAAGATGCCTGCTGCAGTTTCGGGGATCGTTGGGGCAATCAAGAATTTCGTTGCTATTGTAAAGGATGTTTGTATTCTTATTAAAACCGGAGCGGAGAAAAGCAGAATAACAGAATCTGACAAGGATATGGAGACCGCCCTTACGGCGCACAGGAATAACCTTCAAGGTCAGTCGGAAAAGGAAATGCTTGGGACTGCGGTGGAAAACAGCTCCTATGGAAAGCACTTTCTTTCCTTAGCGAGAAAACGTGCGAATAAGGAGCAGAGAAATGCCGGCTTTGATATAGCTACGAACAGCGTGGATCTTGTGGGAAACGGTCTTGTGGCCGGGGGAGCGGCTCCATGGGGCTTCGGCTTTAAGCTCGGAGCGAAGGTTGTTTCATTTTTGGGATGGTGTGTCGGAAAGAAATATGACGCAAGTAATATGGACGAGATGATAGGTGCAGCTCTCGGAGATAAAAAATTTGCGTCGAGCCACTTCTACGATATTGACGGTGTCCTGAAGCGTGAAACAGGAATAGCAAACCGGCACTATCTTATGGATCTCTCCCGTATCTTTATGTCAATAGATACCCATCATCTGGTTCACTCGCCTAATCTCGATCCCGGGGAGACCGCTCTTGCGATCAACCTGATGCGTCCGGTACTGGATCTGGTCGGAAGCGGTGAAAGAGCATATACGGATCGGCAGAACAAGGCATCAAATATCGCCAGGATGCAAAGCGCCACCCTTAAAAGGATCATGGGTGCCGTGGGAGCTCCGGGAAACTGGAGAGCGGTACTAAGGCAGTCCATATCGGGGTAGTGCCTGATACAAAAACCGTATAATGAGCAAACGCTCAATACTTAGAAACAAACGGCAGTCAATTGCGTTTGCGGGTTTAACAAAGGATGAATAAAGAAATGAAATTAACTGAGCTTTTAAGGGATATCGAGTACGAGGTGATAAACGGAGATCCGGAAAAGACAGAGATAGGGAGCGTGATCTACGATTCCCGGAAGGCAGAAAAGGACTGCCTCTTTGTATGCATTACCGGAGCTAATTCCGACGGGCACTCCTTTGCGGCAGAGGTCATCGAAAAGGGGGCGGCAGCGCTTATTACCGAAAAGGAGGTGCTCACTGCGAGCTCTCACGATACCGTGGTGATCAGGGTTAAAAACACACGTTATGCTTTAGCGCTTCTTTCCGCCGCCTGGTTTAAGCATCCTGCGGACAGCCTTAAGGTCATAGGAGTTACCGGTACAAAGGGGAAGACCACCACCACCTATCTTACAAAGGCGATCCTTGAAAACGCGGGTCATAAGGTGGGGCTTATAGGCACCATAGAGACGGTGGCGGGCGACCGGCATATTCCGTCAAAGAACACAACCCCCGAGTCTTATGTGCTGCAGGAGACCTTCAGGGAAATGGCGGATCAGGGGATAGATACTGTTGTGATGGAGGTTTCATCCCAGGCCCTTATGATGGACAGGACAGCGGGCTTCACCTTTGATACGGCGGTTTTTACCAATATCGAGCCTGACCATATAGGACCCAATGAGCATAAGGATTTTGATGATTATCTTTACTGCAAGTCCCTTCTTTTCAAGCAGTGCAGATATGCTGTGGTAAACGGTGACGACAGTCATCTTTCGAGGATCATTGAGAATATCGGCTGTGATTTTATGACCTTCGGCTTAAAGAAGGATAATACCATTGGCTCGGCAAATGACCTACGGGCCCTTAATGAGAAGCTTATAAAGGTTCCGGGAGAGCTCGGAGTAAGCTTTGATATTGAGGGAGAGTTCAGCTTAAAAAATGTCGAGGTCGGAACCCCCGGGGATTTCAGCGTATATAACGCGCTCTGCGCTACGGCTGTCGCTATCCACTACGGAGCCGGGGAGGATGCCGTAAGGGCAGCCTTAAAGTCGGCGCGTGTACGGGGCAGGATCGAAGCCGTGAATGTTTCCGATAAATTCAGTCTTATCATTGATTACGCACATAATGCCATGGCTCTTGAAAGCCTTCTCATTTCCTTAAAGAAATATGAGCCCGCGCGGCTTATCTGCCTCTTCGGCTGCGGCGGCAACAGGGCAAGGAGCCGGAGATTCGAGATGGGGGAGGTTTCGGGGAAATATGCGGATCTCACGATCATAACCTCGGACAATCCCCGCTTCGAGGAGCCTTCTGCTATAATAGACGATATAGAGACGGGGATAAAAAAGACCGGGGGAAGATACATAAGGATAGAGGACAGGAAGGAAGCCATTGCCTGGGCAATAAGGAACGGAGAGAGCGGCGACCTTGTGATACTGGCAGGCAAGGGACATGAGGATTATCAGGAGATAAAGGGCGTTAAGCATCCCATGGATGAGAGGGTGCTTATAAACGAGATCCTTGGCAGAAAAGTTGTCTAAATTTGCAGATATCATCATAGACATTTCCATAGAAAAGCTGGATAAGACCTTTCAATACAGGATACCGGGGGAAATGGAAAAGGACATTGTCCCCGGTGTTTCTGTGACTGTGCCCTTCGGAGGCGGGGAACGGACCGTAAGGGGCTATGTGCTCTCAGTGTCAGAAACACCTGTTATCGAAGAAAGCAGGATAAGGGATATCATATCCGTTAACCGTACAGTCGAAAAGGGGAAGGCTGAGGAGGAGCTTTTACGGCTCGCCTTCTGGATAAAGAACCACTACGGCGGAACGCTGTCCCAGGCATTGAAGGTGGTCTTTCCGATAAGAAAGTCGGTGAGGGAAAGAAAGAGGGTAAATATCATCCCCCTTAAAAGTCCTGAGGAGCTTATAAGGGAAGCGGATATTTCCGGAAGAAAGCATTATACCGCAAGAGAGCGGGTATTAAGGGCGCTTGCCGGATCGGGTGAGATCGATGCATCCCTTCTGTCCGATAAGCTTAATATCAGTAAGGCTGTTCTTAAGGCACTGGAGGAAAAGGGCTTTATAAGGCTGGAGACCTTACGGGAGTACAGGAACCCCGGGATTCGCCGGGGAGAAAAGAGTACGGTTACCGCCTTTTCCGATGAACAGAGAAGGATATACGAGAGCTTTACCCATGATTATGCCCTGGGATTAAGGGATACCCTGCTGATAAGGGGAGTAACGGGCTCAGGAAAGACCCTTCTCTATATTGAGATGATAGACTTTGTGGTGAGAAGAGGGAAGCAGGCTATAATGCTGATACCTGAGATCGCCCTTACCTTTCAGACCGTTATGCGTTTTCACGAGCGCTTCGGCGACAGGGTCTCCTATATGCATAGCCGCCTTTCCCCAGGGGAAAGGTACGATCAGTATGAGAGGGCCCGTACGGGCGGGATAGATGTTATGATAGGCCCCCGTTCGGCACTCTTTACCCCCTTTAATGACCTCGGGATAATAATAATCGACGAGGAGCATGAAAGCAGCTACAAGGCCGATAACATGCCGAAGTACCACTCAAGGGAAACGGCAAAGGAGCGTGCGGCAAATGCGGGAGCCTCACTTATACTGGGCTCTGCCACGCCTTCAATTGATGCCGAGTACAGGGCGAGAAGAGGGGAATACAGGCTTTTTACCATGACCAGGCGTCCCACCGGAGGGAGCCTTCCGAAGGTCAGTATTGTTGACCTTAGGGATGAATTAAGAAAAGGAAACCGCTCCATGTTTTCCTTAAGGCTCCGGGAGCTTATCGGGGACAGGCTTAGAAAACATGAGCAGATAATGCTTTTCTTAAACAGGAGAGGCTATTCCGGCTTCGTTAGCTGCAGAAGCTGCGGCCACGTAATGAAATGCCCCCACTGCGATGTGTCTTTAACCTCCCACAGGAACGGCTATTTAACCTGTCACTACTGCGGTTACAGGGAGAAGGCCGTTAAGCTCTGCCCTGAATGCGGTTCGAAGTATATAGGGGGAATGAGAGCCGGGACCGAGCAGATAGAGGAGGGGATAAGAAAGCTTTTCCCGGAGGCCGGGATACTCAGGATGGACGGGGACAGCGTAAGGCATAAGGATGATTATGACAGGATACTCTCGGACTTTAAGGATCATAAGGCAGATATCCTTATCGGGACCCAGATGATAGTGAAGGGGCATGATTTCCCCCTTGTGACACTGGTTGGGATAATACTCGCGGACCTCTCCCTTAATTCCTCGGATTTCAGATCGGCAGAGCGGACCTTTGACCTTCTTACCCAGGCGGCAGGAAGGGCTGGAAGAGGGGAAAGCGCCGGAGAGGTGGTGATACAGACATACGAACCGGAGCATTACAGTATTGAAGCCGCAGCCCAACAGGATTATAATATGTTTTATTCAAAAGAGATAATGTTCAGGGAGCTTATGTCCTATCCTCCGGTCTCACATCTTCTCAAAGTACTTATAGAGGGAAGGAAGGAGGAAGCGGTCAAAAAGGAGGCGGAGCGCCTTGCCTTGCTCGCAGGGAAGAGCTTTTCCGGCGGCGGGAGGCTTTCCGGAGAGGAAGGTTCTTCCGGTGAGGAGAGGCTTTCCGGAGGCGGGAGCCTTTCCGGAGAGGAAGGTTCTTCCGTTGAGGAGAGCCTTTCCGGAGGTGAAGGAGAGCGGCCGCGTCAGGTGATAGGACCTGCACCGGATGTGATCTCGAAGATAAAGGACGTTTTCCGACAGGTTTTCTACGTAAGGGATGCGGACTACGGGAAGCTCACGGAAATACGGGAAAAAATAGAAAATAACAGACGTGATGAAAATAGATATGAAACCTATGTTTCTTATGATTTCGATCCGCTGTAAAAGGATATGACTTTTTGCGGACGAAATCGGAAACTGTCCGCAAAAACTCCGCGTTCCGCGGAGTACGCTCCCGCCTTCGGCGGGATCTAGTCAATTACGATTCTTGTTTTTCCGATGAAAAACAAGAATCTATGACTTCCTGCGGACGAAATCGGTGATTGTCCGCAGGAATCCGGCTTCGCCGGACACGCCGACCGGCAAGCCGCTCGGCTGGTCAATTACGATTCTTATTTTTCCGATGAAAAACAAGAATCTATAAGTTAAATCTGTCTGGACTACCGGTGTCCGGATCAAGGATAAATGAAAGAGGTAATTAAGGAATAATGGCTTTGAGACAGATAAGGGAGCTTGGGGACGAGATACTCCTGAAGCCCTGCAGGGACGTTAAAGAGGTGACGCCCAGAATAAGAGAACTGATCGACGATATGTTTGAGACCCTTTATGATGCGGACGGGGTGGGACTTGCGGCTCCGCAGGTCGGGATATTGAAAAAAATAGTTGTGATCGATATCGGGGATGATCCCCATGTGCTTATAAACCCGGTCCTTCTGGAGACCAGCGGAGAGCAGAGAGGAAATGAGGGCTGTCTTTCCGTACCGGGTAAATACGGTGTGGTGACCAGGCCGAATTATGCGAAGGTCCTCTATTATGATGAGGATATGCAGCAGAGGGAGCTTGAGGGAACCGAGCTTCTGGCCCGGGCAATACTCCATGAGCTTGACCACCTCGAAGGAAAGCTCTATGTAGATATGGCCGAGGACGGCCTCCATAACGTGGAGGAGCTGGAGGAGGAGAATAATTAAATGCGTATTGTCTTTATGGGGACCCCGGATTTCGCCTCCGCGGCCTTAAAGAAGCTTATAGAAAGCGGTGAGGACGTGGTGATGGCGGTCACCCAGCCCGACAGAAAAAAGGGCAGGGGAAAGGGGATAGCCATAAGCCCCGTTAAGGAATGTGCATCGGAGAACGGCATAGAGGTCTTCCAGCCCGAAAGGGTGAAGGAAGCCTCAGCCGTACAGTATATAAGGGACAGGGCGCCGGAGCTTATCATAGTGGCGGCCTTCGGACAGATACTTTCAAAGGAGATACTGGATATCCCGAAGTATGGCTGCATCAATATACATGCCTCCATTCTTCCGAAATACAGAGGTGCATCACCGATACAGAGCTGTATTATGGCCGGAGAAAAAGAAACGGGCGTTACCATAATGCGGATGGATGAAGGACTTGATACCGGAGATATAATTCTGCAGCGCAGTATCCCCATAGCAGAGGATGAAACGGGCGGAAGTCTTTTTGATAAGCTCTCGGAGCTCGGGGCTTCCCTTATGATCGAGGCTGTATCGGATCTTAAGGAAGGAAAAACGGAATATACGCCACAGGACAGCTCCAAATCTTCATACACAGCGCTTCTGAGGAAGAATAGCGGGCGTTTGGATTTTTCGGGAGAGGCGGTTGAACTGGAGAGGATGATAAGGGCACTGGATCCATGGCCCAGTGCCTGGACAAAATACGGCGAAAAGACCCTGAAAATATGGAAAGCACACGTTATCGAGGATAATATCACAGGCGATACCGCAAAAGCAGGAGAAATAATAAGCGTTACAAAAGACGATTTTACAATAAAGTGCGGAAACGGTTCACTTGTTATCGAAGAATTGCAGCAGGAAGGGAAGAAAAGGATGTCTTCTCACGACTTTTTGCTCGGCATGAAGGTAAAAACGGGCGATATTTTGAAAGGAGAATAAAAAATGTATTATCCCATGGGATTATATTCCCTCACATACAACTGGACCTATATTTTAGTGATAATAGGTGCTATTTTATCAATGGCGGCTTCTGCGAGAGTAAATTCCACCTTTAGAAAATACTCACAGATACGCTCCGGAAGCGGAGTCACAGGGGCAATGGCCGCAGATGAGATACTTAAGAGGAATACAATCACTGATGTTTCGATACAGCATATCTCCGGAGAGCTTACGGATCATTACAATCCGGCAACAAAAACCGTTAATCTTTCCGATTCGGTATACGGATCCCGGTCCGTGGCGGCTATCGGTGTGGCGGCCCATGAGTGCGGGCATGTGATGCAGCATGCCGACGGCTATCTTCCTCTTTCGATAAGAGCGGCTCTGGTTCCTGCCGCGAATTTCGGATCAAAGCTCGGACTTCCGATATGTATAATCGGACTTTTTATGGGAAGTATGGGACACACCTTTATCACAATAGGGATATGGATGTTCTCTCTGGCCGTTTTATTCCAGCTGGTTACTCTTCCCGTTGAATTTGATGCGAGTAAGAGGGCGCTCGTGCAGCTTGAAAGAGACGGGATTCTTTCAACCGAGGAGCTAAGGTGTACGAAGGAGGTACTGTCCGCAGCGGCACTGACCTATGTTGCGGCAGCCGCGGCATCCATATTACAGCTTCTCCGGCTGATAATCCTCTTTGGAGGAAACCGCAGGCGTGACTAAGGGAAGGAAAGACCCCCGGGAGACGGCCCTCGATATCCTCTTAAGATACGAAAAAAGCGGAGAGAAGCTTAACTCCGTGATACAGGAGGCTATAAGAGGGGACATATATCCCGAAAAAAAGGACAGAGCCTTTATAAAGATACTCTCTGAGGGAACTGTGGAGCGGCGGATCACATTGGATTATGTGATCGACCGCTTTTCCAATGTAAGGACAGGCAAAATGAAGCCTCTTATAAGAACTGTTCTTAGGATCGGGGTATATCAACTGTTATTTATGGACGCTGTCCCGCCGCATGCAGTTTGTTCAGAGTCGGTGCGGCTCGTGAAGAAAAGGCATATGACGGGTCTTTCCGGCTTTGTGAACGGCGTTTTAAGGAGCATTGTAAGAGAGGGCTTTGATATAGATAGTATTCCCGAGCCCCATATCAGATATTCCTGCCCCTTATGGATATTTGAGAAGTTAAAAAAGGAATACGGCAAAGAAAAAGCGGTTGACATAATAAGGTCATTTACAGTACCTCAGCGGGTTTACATAAGAACAAATATCACGCGGATAGCTCCGGAGGAGCTTGAAAAAAGGCTTAAGGAAAAGGGACTGGAGCCGGAAAAGGTTATAAAGCGTCCCTACGCCTTTTCGATAAGCGGTTTTGGGGATCTTTCGAACCTTGATGAGTTCAGGGAGGGACTCTTTTCTGTCCAGGATATAAGCTCAATGTCCATAGGGGATGAGGTTAGGGAGCTTATCTCTATGGACAGGCCGGAGAGCTTCCGGATACTGGATCTCTGCGCTGCCCCCGGAGGAAAAGCCTGTCACAGCGCCGAGATACTTAAGTGTTATCTCTATGAAAAAGAAGGCGGCGGTGCTGATCGGAGGGGCGGCTCTCCGGCGTTAGGCGGCTCTGATCCGGAGGACGATGGTTTTTCGGTGACAGCCCGGGATATTTCCGAAAAAAAGCGGCTTTTAATAGAGGAAAATAAGGAAAGACTTGGGCTTGACTTAATAAAAACAGCTGTTTTTGATGCGGCGAAGGGCGATATAGCTCAAGGGGAGAGGGAGTACTATGACCTTATAATAGCGGATCTTCCCTGCTCGGGACTCGGGGTTACGGGCAGAAAGAATGACCTCAAATACAGGGTGGAGCCTGCTGATATCCCTGCTCTTCAGAAGCTGCAGAGGGATATCCTTTCCAATGCGGACAGCCTTCTTAAGGACGGAGCTTACCTTATCTATTCCGTATGCACCGTGACCCGGGAGGAAACGGCAGAGCAGGACAGCTGGATCAGGGAAAGCTTAGGCTTCCGGAGATTAAAGGAAAAGCTGATCCTTCCCGGAGAAGGAGAGGGTGACGGCTTCTACTACGCGGTTTACATAAAATGATCGATATAAAATCTCTAAGTAAAACAGAGCTTACCGGTTTCATATTGGATAAGGGCGAGAAGAAATACCGCTCGGAGCAGCTTTTTTCCTGGATGCATTCGAAGCTTGCGAGGAGTCCCGGGGAGATGAGCAATATCCCGAGATCCCTCTGTGAGCTTCTCATAAGGGAGACGGAATACACCGCCCTTAAGACCGTTGACGTCCGGACCTCATCGGAGGACGGCACGAAAAAATATCTCTTCGGCCTTTCCGACGGAAATGTCATAGAGTCCGTGTGGATGAAGTACAGGGACTGGAACAGTGTATGTATTTCATCCCAGGTGGGCTGCCGCATGGGCTGCCGCTTCTGCGCATCCACACTGGACGGCTGCATAAGGAACCTGACCCCCTCGGAAATGCTGGATCAGGTCTACTCCATACAGAGGGAAAGCGGAGAGAGGGTATCCAATATAGTGGTCATGGGAAGCGGGGAGCCTCTTGATAATTACGATACCCTTCTTAAGTTTCTGGAGATAATAAGTGACGAAAAGGGGCTGAATATCGGGGAAAGACATATCACGGTAAGTACCTGCGGGCTGGTACCGAAGATAAGGAGCCTTGCGGAGCTCAGAAAGCAAATAACGCTCGCTATTTCACTTCATGCCCCAAATGACGAAAAGCGGCAGAGCCTTATGCCGATAGCAAAGAAATACAGTATTGCCGAGCTTATGGACGCCGTTAAGTATTATTATGACAGGACCGGACGGAGGATAACCTTCGAGTATGCCCTTGCTAAAGACGTTAATGATTCGATTGAGGACGCCGCGGAGCTTTCGAGGCTTGTACATGGGCTTAATGCCATGTAAATCTTATCCCCGTTAATCCCGTAAGAGAGCGCTCATTACGGGGCAGCAGCGTAAGGAGAGCCTCGTACTTCAAAACCGAACTTGAAAAAAACGGAATAAATGTTACTATTAGGAGAGAAATGGGCAGAGATATAGACGGTGCCTGCGGACAACTGCGGCGGAAGCACCTGGAGGCTGTTTTTCATGTTTAAGACTTTTTCCGCTACTGACGTAGGCAGAAAACGACAAATCAATCAGGACTTCGTATTCTCATCGGAAAATCCGGTGGGAAGCCTTCCGAACCTCTTTATCGTGGCAGACGGCATGGGCGGTCACGCCGCCGGCGACTTTGCATCTTCCTTTACAACGAGGAGCGTTGTGGACACCATAAAGGTGTCGGAGTTAAATACCCCCATCAAGATCTTAAGAGAAGCCATAGAAAAGGCCAATAACGCACTTATCGAAGAAGCGGATAAAAAGCCTGAGTATGAGGGCATGGGAACCACCATAGTGGCAGCCACCATAGTGGATGACTATATCTATGTGGCAAATGTGGGCGACAGCCGGCTCTATCTGGTCAATGACGACATCGTCCAGATCACAAGGGACCATTCCCTTGTGGAGGAAATGGTGATGGCCGGCAGGATAGATAAGGAAGAAGCCCGGGTACATCCCGACAAGAATATAATAACACGCGCTATAGGCGCTGCCCCGGATCTGAAGATCGATTTCTTTGATATGCATCTTCAGGAGGGGGACAGGATACTTATGTGTACGGACGGACTTTCCAATATGGTGGAGGATCAGGATATCCGTATGATTATGGAAGGCGAGAATGACGTGGCGGGTATGGTCTATGCCCTTATAAAGGCTGCCAATAAGAACGGCGGCAAGGACAATATCGGCGTCATTGTGATAGAACCCTTTGCGGAAGAGATATAAAGGTTTTACCCCAGAGGGCCGGAGCGAAAGGCTATGATAAGAGAAGGAATGCTCTTAGGAGAGCGCTACGAGATAATAAGTAAGATCGGTGCAGGCGGGATGAGCGACGTCTATAAGGCGAAGGATCACCGGCTGGACCGTTTTGTTGCGGTGAAGGTCTTAAAGAGCGAGTACTCTGAGGACCGTAATTTCGTTGCTAAATTCCGTACAGAGGCCCAGTCGGCAGCGGCGCTCATACATCCGAATATCGTAAATGTCTATGATGTAGGCCAGCAGGACGGGCTCTACTATATAGTGATGGAGCTCGTAGAGGGGATAACCCTGAAGCACTACATCGAAAAGAAGCTCAGGCTTTCCGTTAAGGAAGCGGTAAGCATTACGATACAGGTTTCCATGGGTCTGGAGGCCGCGCATTTAAACCATGTCATACACAGGGATGTGAAGCCCCAGAATATCATTATTTCCAAGGAAGGAAAGGTGAAGGTTACCGACTTCGGCATAGCAAGGGCTGCAACCAGCGACACCATTACCTCCAATGTAATGGGGTCGGTCCACTATACCTCGCCGGAGCAGGCAAGGGGCGGATATTCCGACGAAAAGAGCGATATCTATTCATTGGGTATAGTACTTTTTGAAATGGTTACGGGAAGGGTGCCCTTTGACGGGGAGACCACTGTTTCCATTGCAATAAAGCAGATACAGGAGCCAATGCCGGATCCCAGGGACTATGTGGACGATATCCCGGTTAGTGTCCAGCAGATAATCTACAAATCCACGGAAAAGAATCCGGACAGGCGTTATTCTACAATGACGGAGCTGATTGCGGATCTTAAAAGGTCACTGACGAACCCGGAAGAGAACTTTGTGAGACGCATAGGAAACGAGGATATTGCCGGAGGCGCCACAAAGCTCGTTACGGATAATGAGCGGGAGGATATAAAGAGGCAGACAGGCTCCGTTGACCTTAATGATGATGTGCTGAAGGCTTATGCGGTATCAAAGCGGAGAGAGCAGGAGGAGAAGCGTAAGGACATTTCCGATGACTATGAAAAGTATATCCGGGATGATTATGAGGACGACTATTCCGATGATGATTATGAGGACGATTATCCCCGCAGGGAGAGACGTGTAAAAAAGGATAAAAAACCGGCACAGAAGAAAAGCGGAAGAAGTGCCAAAAAGAAGGCGGAATCCTTTGTTCTCGGCAGAAGCCCGAGGGAGGACAGGAGAAAGGAAAGGCTCCGCTCGGAAAGAGCCGCTTCCGAAAGAGCTGCCTCCGCGAGAAAGAGACAGCGGCGCCTGAATGACGATGATGATGACGATGATTATGATGATGACGACCTGGATCCCGGAATGCAGACCATGATGACGGCCCTGGCGGTCATTGCGGTAATAATCCTTATCGTTATAATAATTGTTTTTGTAAGAAAGTACAGCGGACTTTTAAGTTCCGTCCCCACGGATGAATCATCCACAGAGCTCTACACCGAGGAGGTTCAGGACGGAGAGATGGTTACGATGACGGATGTGAGCGGTATCGTCTTTGCGGATGCAAAGACCAAGCTTACCGCGATGGGTCTCGTTGTCACAAGTGAGAACAGGCCATCCTCCGATATAGAGAAGGGCTGCGTTATTTCCGTAAGCGATGAGGACGGGAATATCATAAATCCCGGCGACCAGGTGGGGCAGGGCTCCACCGTTATCCTATCCGTCAGCACCGGTGAAGGAGGGATCGAGGTTCCGGATATTACGGGACTTTCAAAGGCTGAGGCGAGGGTAACGCTTGAGAACAGCGGCTTTACAGTAGCGGAAAGTGAAGCCGGGAGTGACGAGGTTCAGGCCGGAAACGTTATTTCCCAGAATCCCGCAGGCGGAACTCAGGCAGAGGAAGGCAGCCGGGTGCTTATCGTGATTAGCAGCGGAGCCACGGCAGCGGCGACAAAGACCGTTCCGGATCTGGTCGGAATGACGGAGATCGCGGCAAAGGCTGCACTGGCAGCCGCGGACATCTCCTTTGGCGAAGTAAATGAAGAAAATTCACTCACAGTGGCGGCGGGAGTGGTCATCTCCCAGTCCCCGGAAGCGGGCGCTACGGTCGGAGACAGTACAAGCGTGAGCTTCAAGGTAAGCAAGGGCCCCGGAACCTTCGGGGGAACCATAGATGTAGCGGCCCCCGCAGGCTATACCGAGGGAACTCCGGCACAGATCACGATTACTTCAAGTGTGGATAATTCCGTGCTTTACTCCCAGGCTGTGTCTTCCTTCCCCGCCCAGGTTACAATATCGGGCGTTATGGCACCCTCCGGCGTAATGGCGATAACCTATTCCACTTACGAAAACGTGGAATATGAGGATGACAGCGGACAGATAATAAGCGATACAAAGGAAACGCCCCAGACGGTGACCCAGGTTGTAAACTTTACGGCTGAATGATACACCGGAAAGATCCGGGGGTAAGGATGGCATACAGGGGACAGATAATCAAGGCTATGTCCGGTTTTTATTACGTAAGGCCGGACAGGGATGAAAAGATAGAGGGCAGCCCTTCGGAGGAGCCGGTGACCTTTCAGTGCAGGGCAAAGGGAATATTCCGGAGGAATAACATCACTCCCCTTGTGGGCGACCGGGTTTTATTTGACCTTACGGAAACGGATGATGTGGAAGGGAATGTCACTGAGATACTGGACAGGAAAAACTTCCTTATCCGTCCCAGGGTCGCAAATGTGGACCAGGCGCTTGTGATATTCGCCCTTCATACGCCGGAGCCCGCAACAGAGCTTCTGGACCGTTTTCTTGTCGGGATGCGAAGTAAAGAGATCCCGGTCATACTGGTCTTTAATAAGGACGACCTTGGAAATGAAGGCGATATTGAGGGCTTCAGGGATATTTACAGGGAAGCGGGCGTAAAGCTCTTATTTACCAGCGCTCTGGAGCACAGCGGAATAGACGGGGTTAAGGAGCTCTTAAGGGATAAGCTCACCACCGTTGCCGGACCCTCCGGTGCGGGAAAATCATCCCTTATCAATGCACTTTCCGGTAGGGAGCTTATGAGTACCGGGGACCTGAGCCGGAAAACCGGAAGGGGAAAGCAGACCACCAGGCATACGGAGCTTATCGAGATAGAGGATGGGAGCTTCATCATAGATACGCCGGGCTTTTCCTCACTTGAATTTGACGGACTGGAGGCTGAGAAGCTTGACAGTCTTTTTCCCGAGATAGACAGATACAAAAACGAGTGTTACTTTACAGGCTGCTCACATATCAATGAGCCCGGCTGCGGTGTCAAGAATAGGCTTTCCGAGGGGCTTATCCCTAAGGAACGCTATGGATCCTATGTTCTTTTTTATAAGGAACTGGCCGCTGTAAAGGAAAGCCGACTGCGGAGCCGTAAGTGACGAATGAGACCCGATATAAGGAGATTCTAAGGACCCATGAAAAAACTGCTTTCACCCTCCATTCTGGCGGCTGATTTCAATATTCTCGGAAGCAATATAGAAGCCGTTGAAAGAGAAGGAGCGGATTATCTTCATATAGACGTTATGGACGGCTCATTTGTACCCAGTATTTCTTTCGGGATGCCGCTCATAAAGTCCATAAGAAAGAGAAGCAGCCTTTTTTTTGATGTCCATCTTATGATAGTCGATCCGGTCAGGTATATTAAGGATTTTGTCGCATCCGGTGCCGACGGTATCACCTTCCATCTGGAGGCGGAAAGAGACGCTGAGCGTGCCATGGAGCTCATTCATTCGGAGGGAAAGAAGGCCGGCATAGCGATCAATCCGGAGACAGCGGTAAGTGCGCTAGGCGATGATATGATAAAGAAAGCCGATATGGTGCTTATAATGACTGTCCATCCCGGGTTCGGGGGACAGAGCTATATCGGGGAATGTACCGGAAAGATAAGGGAGCTTAGGACCCGCGCGGAAAAGCTTAAGCCGGAGCTTGATATAGAGGTGGACGGCGGCATAAATAAGGAAACCATAAATACCGTGCTGGACGCCGGTGCAAACGTGATAGTCATGGGCTCTGCGGTTTTCAGCGGAGATATTGGGGAAAAAATGAGGTTTTACAGGAAGGTGCTCGGATGAAGAAAGCACTTATTATCGGTGCCGGACCTGCGGGACTTACGGCTGCATATGAGCTTTTGAAAAGGGGCGGTAAAGATTTCAGCGTTACCGTTCTTGAAGAGAGCACCGATATGGGCGGTATCTCAAAAACCGTGAATTACAAGGGAAACCGCATGGATATGGGCGGCCACCGTTTTTTTTCAAAGGTTGAAAGGGTCAATCAATGGTGGGAGAATATGCTTCCGATGCAGGGGGCTCCCGCCTACGACGACATCATCCTCGGAAACAGGAAAAAAATGAAAAAGGGAGGACCGGATCCCGAAAAGGAAGACCGGGTAATGCTTAACCGTAACCGGGTTTCCAGGATCCTCTTTAATTCAAGGTTTTTTGATTATCCCATAAGCCTAAAGCCGGAAACCTTCATAAATATGGGCTTTTTGACCACGCTTCAAGTGGGCTTTTCTTATATGTTCTCACTTCTCCATAAGAGGCCCGAAAGGTCGCTGGAGGACTTCTATATAAACCGCTTCGGGAAGAAGCTTTATTCCATGTTTTTCGAGCACTATACGGAAAACCTGTGGGGAAGGCATCCGAGGGACATAGATCCGAGCTGGGGTGCCCAGAGGGTGAAGGGCCTTTCCATAGTGGCGATCATAAAGGACGTTTTTTCAAAAATGCTTCCGGGAAACGGAAACCGTCATGTGGAAACATCGCTTATCGAGTCTTTTTCCTATCCGAAGCTCGGTCCCGGACAGCTCTGGGATGTGACAGCCTCCGAAATAGAGGCCATGGGCGGAGAGATCATAAGAGAGGCAAGGGCGGTTGCCGTAAAGACAAGCATTCAGGAAGGTCTTGTAAAGGGTGTTACATACGTAAAAAACGGTACGGAGCACTTCCTTGAAGCGGATTATGTCATCTCCTCGATGCCGATAAAGGATCTCGTGGAGGGCATGAATGATGTTCCGAGGGGCATACAGGAGATCGCCTCCGGCCTTCCTTACAGGGATTATATGACTCTCGGGATACTGGTCCCAAGGATAAACTTAAAAAACGGGACAAGGATACGGACGGTTTCAAATATCGTGCCGGACAACTGGGTCTATGTACATGAGAGGAGCGTAAAGCTCGGGCGCTTCCAGATCTACAATAACTGGTCGCCCTATCTTGTCAGGGATCTGAAGAACACGCTGTGGATAGGGCTTGAATACTTTGCCAACGAGGGGGACAGGCTATGGAGCTTAAGCGATGAGCAGTTTAAGCGCTTCGCGATCTCGGAGGTTGTGAAAATGGGGCTCATAGACTCTCCCGGGGATGTTATTGACAGCCACGTTGAGAGGGTAAAAAAGGCTTATCCCGCATATTTTGACAGCTATGATAGAATAGATGAAGTGGTGTCATTCCTGAACGGCTTCAGCAATCTTTTCTGCGTCGGACGGAACGGACAGCATAGGTACAATAATATAGACCATTCCATGATGACCTCGTTCCTTACGGTCGATAATATCCTTCAGGGGAAGACCGACAAGAGGGATATCTGGAACGTAAATACGGAAAAAGAGTATCACGAGAATAAGAAGTAAGAAAGGAAATATTTATTATGGGTAAAAAACCTGCAGTTCTTCTGATAATGGACGGCTTCGGCTTAAATGAAAACCACGAGCACAATGCGGTTTATGCTGCGAAAACGCCTGTTATTGATAAGCTTATGAAGGAATATCCCTTTGTAAAGGGCTATGCCAGCGGTCTTGCGGTGGGACTTCCCGACGGCCAGATGGGAAATTCCGAGGTCGGTCATATGAATATGGGAGCCGGAAGGATCATCTATCAGGAGCTCACCCGTATAAGCAAGGAGATCGAGGACGGCGACTTCTTTAAGAACGAAGCTCTGCTGAAGGCCGTGGAAAATGTGAAGAAGAATGATTCGAGCCTGCACTGCTACGGTCTGGTATCTCCCGGCGGGGTGCACAGCCACGATACGCATATTTACGGCCTTTTGGAGCTTGCAAAGAGAGAGGGCTTAAAGAAGGTCTATGTTCACTGCTTCCTTGACGGCCGTGACACGCCTCCGGCTTCCGGTAAGGAATATGTTGAAAACCTGGAGAAGAAGATGGCGGAGCTCGGAGTCGGAGAGGTGGCGTCCGTCCACGGAAGGTATTATGCGATGGACAGGGACAATAATTATGACAGGGTTCAGAAGTCATATATCGCGCTGACTCAGGGGATCGGAGAGGAGGCAGAGTCGGCGTCCGCCGGTATACAGGCTTCCTATGACAAGGACATCACGGATGAGTTCGTCGTTCCCTTTGTGGTAAAGAAGGATGGAAAGCCCGTTGCCACTATAAACGACGGCGATTCCATAATCTTCTATAATTTCAGGCCGGACAGGGCAAGGGAAATAACACACTGCTTCTGTGATGATGAATTTGACAAGTTTGACAGGGGACCGAGGAAAAAGGTGACATACGTCTGCTTCACCGATTACGATCCTTTGATCAAAAATAAGGAGATCGCGTTCAAGAAGCAGGAGATAAATAATACCTTCGGAGAGTATTTATCGTCTCTCGGAATGAAGCAGTGCCGTATCGCCGAGACGGAGAAATACGCACATGTAACCTTCTTCTTTAACGGCGGAGTCGAAAAACCGAATCCGGGGGAGGACAGGATCCTCGTTAACAGCCCGAAGGATGTGGCGACCTATGACCTGAAGCCCCAGATGAGCGCACCCGGCGTATGTGAAAAGCTGGTTGAAGCCATAAAGTCTGGTAAATACGACGTTATAATAATAAACTTCGCAAATCCCGATATGGTGGGTCACACGGGAGTCGAGAGTGCCGCCATCAAGGCTATCGAGACAGTTGACAGCTGCGTCGGAAAGGCAGTTGATGCGGTCAGGGAGATGGATGGGGTAATGTTCATCTGTGCGGATCACGGAAATGCGGAGCAGATGATAGATTACGAGAGCGGAGAGCCCTATACGGCACACACCACGAATCCCGTACCCTTTATACTCGTTAATTACGACGAGGGCTATGGACTTAAGGAGGGAGGCAAGCTCTGCGACATCGTTCCCACACTGATCGAGTGCATGGGTCTTGAAAAACCCGATGAAATGACCGGAGAATCCCTTCTTATCAAAAAATAACCGGTGATACTCTTGCTTTATTTATAAAGAAGTGTTATTCTTTCTCTTGTCTGTCAAAAACAGGTGAAGCTTTTTAAGGAGTTTGATAAAAAATGAGAGTTTTTGTTTCTGTTATATTTATGCTTGTCTGTGTGGGTCTTACCGCCATAGTGCTTCTGCAGGAGGGTAAGAGTGCAGGTCTCGGAGCCATCCAGGGCGCTGCGGATACATACTGGGGAAAGAATAAGGGACATTCCATGGAGGGAATGCTGATAAAGATCACAAGAGTGCTGGCTGTTCTCTTTTTCGTGTTATCGGTCCTGCTTAATATGAAATTCTTCTGAAAAGAAAGGTCCTTCAATAAAGGAAGAGAACGGAAAACGGTTTCCTTGAAAATTTTGACCCCGCCACGGATTCACGGCGGGGTTTTTGATTATGGAAGATACAAAGATTTTTGAAAACAGAAAAGCGCTGATCCTTGAATTTATGGAGAGTGAGCTATTTACTCCTATGAGAATTAAAGACCTGGCAGAGCTTATGCAGGTCCCGAAGGAGGAAAAGGCGGAATTCAGGGCAGTTATACAGAGCCTTATCGACAGCGGGGAAATAAGGGTTAACCGCAGGGGTCTTATTAACCGGCAGTCCGGGAGGCTCTGCGGTGTATTCGAGGCTCATTCCGGAGGCTTCGGTTATGTGATAGTGGAAAACCGGAGAAGGGATATATTCATTAGGCGGGAGGATACCCTTGGCGCCATGAACGGTGATACCGTTGAGGTGCAGGTAGTTAGGGAAAGGAAAAAGAGCGAGGGTATAATAGTTAACATAATATCAAGAGCCGTCACGGATCTTGTGGGAACCTATGAAAGTGCCGGAGAAAGGGATAGCTACGGCTTTGTTGTACCGGATGACAATAAAATAACTGGCGATATATTTGTATTAAAGGAAAACAGCCTGAATGCTTTGGACGGCATGAAGGTCGTGGTACACATAGTAAAATATTCCGATGGTTTAAGGAGCTCCGAAGGGCGGATTACCGGGCTTATCGGTATGAAGGATGATCCGGGAGTGGATATCGAATCCGTGATAAAGGCTCATCATCTACCGGAGGAATTTGACAGTAACATCCTTAAACAGGCGGAAAATGTTGCAAAGCCGGTATCGGAGGCTGACAGAAGGGGACGCCGGGACCTTCGGGATATTTTAACCGTTACGATCGACGGGGAGGATGCCAGGGATCTTGATGATGCGGTGAGTCTTTCTATGGACCCTGAAGGGAATTTCGATCTCGGTGTCCATATAGCGGATGTGAGTAATTATGTGCAGGAGAGATCGGCTCTGGATCGTGAAGCTTTTGAAAGGGGAACCAGCGTATACTTTCCGGACAGGGTGATCCCGATGCTCCCAACGGAGCTTTCAAACGGCTGCTGCTCACTGAATGAGGGAGAGGACAGGCTTACACGGTCCTGTCTTATGAAGATAGATACTAAGGGCAGGCTACTTCAGTCGGAGATATGTGAGAGCGTCATAAATTCCAACAGGAGGATGAGCTATAAGGAGATCCTTAAGCTTCTTACAGGTACCGCGGAGGCCCGTCTTCAGAGTGAATGCAGCTATCTCCTTCCGCTTTTCAGGCAGATGGAGGAGCTTTCAGGTATCCTTATTTCCGTAAGGGAAAAACGCGGCGCGGTTGACTTTGATTTTTCCGAGACCAAAGTGATCCTAGACGAGAACGGACGGGTCTTAAGGCTGGAGCCGAGGGAAGCCGATACCGCCACAAGGATAATAGAGAGCTTTATGCTGGCGGCAAATGAAGCCGTGGCGGAATACGCTTCCTTTCAGGAGCTGCCCTTTGTTTACAGAACCCACGAGGATCCGGATCCCGAAAAAATAAAGAGCCTAAGGGATTTTGTAACGGGACTCGGCTTTTCACTTAAGATAGGCAGGGACGGTGTACATCCGAAGGAGATACAGAAGCTCTTAAAGAGCGCGGAGGATACGCCTGAATACGCTCTTATCTCGAGAATGGTACTCCGTTCCATGAAGCGGGCAAGATATACGGTTGAGGCAGACGGACATTTCGGCCTTGCGGATAAGTACTACTGCCACTTCACCTCGCCCATACGGCGTTATCCCGATCTCCAGATACACAGGATCTTAAAGGATCTTTTGAGGGGCAGGATAAACGGGGTAAGGCTTTCCCATTATGACGCCATACTTAAGGATGTAGCAAAGCAGTCCAGTGAAAGGGAGAGAAGGGCAGATGAGGCCGAGAGGGAGGTCATTAAGCTTAAAAAGGTGGAATATATGCTGGATCACATCGGAGACGAGTATGAAGGCATTATTTCGGGAGTGACCGGATACGGTATTTATGTGGAGCTTCCCGATACCGTGGAAGGAATGGTGAGGCTTTCTGACATTCCGGGAGATTTCTACGTATTTGATGAGGAGGCTATGGAGGTCAGGGGGAAAAGAAACGGCGAAGTATTCAGGCTGGGCGATCCCCTGAAGGTAAAGGTGCTTTCGGCAGATAAGGATATGAGGACCATAGATTTCGCAATGATCCGGGATCACGATAACGCCGGAAAGCCGGAGAAAAAGAGAGACAGAAAAAATGCCATCAAAAAAGAACGAAGGAAAAAAGCTTATAGCTAATAATAAAAAGGCCTTCCACGACTATTTCGTGGAGGAGCAGCTGGAGACCGGCATAGAGCTTTTCGGGACCGAGGTAAAATCCATCAGGGCAGGGCACTGCAGCATAAAGGAAGCCTATGTGTTTGTCCGGCACGGGGAGCTCTTTGTCGAGGGCATGAACATTTCGCCCTACGAAAAGGGCAATATCTTCAATAAGGATCCCTTAAGGACCAGACGGCTCCTCGCCCATAAGAATGAGATATTGAAGCTTGACCAGAAGCTTAAGGAGAAGGGTTTTACCCTTGTTCCACTGGAGGTCTATTTTAAGGAGGGTAAGGTCAAGGTGAATATCGGCCTCGCCCGTGGAAAGAAGCTTTACGACAAGAGGGAGACGATCGCAAAGAAGGACGCAAAGCGCGAAGCTGAGAGAGAGTTTAAGACCTCCTTCAGGGTCTAAAAAAACGGCCGGATATTTAACCATCAGTTAATTGAAATGCTTCCTGATCAGGTTTATAATGAGTTTGTTCAATAGAAGGAACATTGAAAGCAGAATACGGGGTAGTACTGGTTTCGACAGGATTCCTGCAGCTGGAGAAGCTATCCGTGGGAGGTTCACGTAAAAACCCAAACTTAAATTTAAACGCAGACGATAATTACGCGTTAGCAGCTGCCTGAGTGCAGCCGCCGTCGGCACGGTTCTACCTGTGGTCCCGTATACCGGCGTCATCATCACAGGAAACGACTATGGCAAAGCTTTGAGCCATAGGGCGTAATATGAAGCTACTGAAGCCCTGAGGCTGTGCATTGCCGCAGGGTGGAGGGAATCTTAAACAATGCACTATGATAGTAGAAGGACAGGGAATGGTTTTTTGGACGCGGGTTCGACTCCCGCCCACTCCACTACACCGTGTTTTGACGAACACCTGTCCATAAAGGTGTTCAAAACACGAATGTACCTAATTTGTGGCTTCCGTAACCCATTTGAAGCGGAGTCCGAAAAATGGCAGAATACATATTCGCTATCAATCGGAGGAGTCAGAAAATGGGTTAAGAATCGATACGGGCTTGAGATTAGCAAATCAAGGCTG
>JAFTEC010000034.1 GCA_017453865.1 Lachnospiraceae bacterium | reverse complement strand
TGACCCCGGTATTCTCGGTGAACATGACTATATTATCCACATCGCCTGTGTTCTCAAAATATTCTTTATCTATCATGACAACCGACTCTTCGCCTGCTTCAAAGCCCTCGGATCTCTCCACATCGATCACGACCTCATCTCTTCCATCTTCCCCAAAGGATAATTTCCGGTCCCCGTCATCGTCATCGTCATTCTCAAAGAAGAGTCTTATTTCCTTAAGTCCGGTGGTGCCGGAAAGGACCGTGGCTATCCTGTTCTTAGCCGGGCTTACCACATGTCCTTCGATAAAGTCACCTCCGTCTTCTTTATTGGACTGGCTTAATTCTACATAACCGTCCCCAGTATCCTTGATATTTTCGTCAGTAAGTGACCAGCCTCTTAAGGAAACATCCGTTCCTACCCCGATATCTTCTTCATAAAACTTGAAGATAAGGTCACCATCATCAATATCTAGATCACAGACTATATCGTCACAATCATTAACCGTGATAAAGCTGCTGATCTTTTCCCAAAGTCCCGCATCATCAAGTACAAACTCTTCACTATCTTCTTCGTTTATCCAACTTTTGTATTCCCCCTCACTGTATCCCGGAAGGCAGCTTAAGGGGATGAATACATAGGTTCTTCCTTCGTAGCTTGCGCAGGTTTCTCCGGCAGAAATATCAATGGTGATATGGTCTCCCGGATTGGCAGAGGTGGAGAGAACATACGGTTCTCCTCCCTCCTTAAAGAAGCTTAAACTTATGCCGTCATAGTCCGTATCCCCTTTGATAACTGCATTAAGCTGACCGGAACCGGATCCTTTCACGAACATAGCGGCATTTGCGAAATTATTGTCTTCTGCAGCATTTTGGAAATTAATATCTGCTTTCCAGTTTTGATTCCCGTTTAGTGAAACAGACCAGCCTTCATTCTGAACATCTTCTCCCCAGTCTCCATTTACTGTCCCGGCATCATCCCCTGCCTGCGGTACCCCCCCCGTTTCAGGTAAAGAAGCCGCTAAAAGAGAGGTATTCGTGGTGAATACCATGGCCGATGCAAGAACCATCGACAAAAAAAATCTTGTCCTGCTTTTCATGTTTACTTAACTCCTTTCTTTGTGATCCTTTTAGTTTCAATGCGATATACAAGAGCCCCTACGTTCTCTTTCTTTTCGGTTATTTTAGCAAATAGTGGCTTTTATTTCAAATCTGTCAGAATTTCGGATAGCATGCCGCTGACATCAGAACGCTTCTTCCTTTTGCCCTGCTAAAGTCAATGTGATACAATCCCACTATGTACATCAATTCCAGGATACACATACTGTCGGGAGCCATAATGAAGACAGCTGCATTGAAGATCGCTGCAGCCCTTTTCGAAGGCATAGTACGGCTAATAATAAAAAAGGAAACGATACTGAGCCCCGATATGATCGATACCGTGCTCTGGCGTTTCCAGCTTATGATCTCTGCCACGCAGATAATCCTGATCTTTATATTGTTTTTTCATTCCTGGAAAAAGCTTGCCCGATATATAAACCTGATCCCCGAGGACGACAGAAAAGCCCTCGGAAATCTTCAGGAGGAATTCTTCGGCGAAAACATATCCTCCCTTTCCGTATCACAGGTAAACAGTCTCCTTGAGCTCTGGGCCGTGATCTTCACGGGCGGAGAGCTTTTGTACTGCTTCACATCCATGATGTACAGGAAATTCACCGCCCTTATGATGCTGGCTCTGTTTAACGGAAGCACCTTATCGGGAAATATCTTTGTGATGCTTTACAATATGTCCCACGGCTTTAAATATATAGAGATCCTGTCTTCCATTCTTCTCGGTGTGTTCATAACCGGAATATTCCTGAAAGACAGGATGCTGAAGCTAAGCTCACTTTCGATCCTTTTCCTGTTCTTACTGTCATTCGGTCTCTTCGAAATGCAGACAGTGAATATAATGGGTCGTGATATAGGTCTTGTATGGACCTCTGTGATCTACCACTTTTCCGAGACCCTGGGGCTCCTTCTGCTGTCCCTCTATCTCTCAAAGCACTATAAGGGTCTCTGATTCAGAAGAATCTGATCTTCTTTACCATCTCTATGAATTCCCTGTTGTTCCTCGTATGGCTGAAGAGGTCTATAAGCTTCTCCGTGGCATCATCGCTCTTTAAGCCGTTCAATGCCTTGTGGATAATGTCCGCAGCCTCCTGCTCCTCTCTTGTGAGGAGAAGGTCGTCACGGCGGGTGCTGGATTTCTGAAGATCAATGGCAGGGAACACCCTCTTCTCCTGAAGCTTCCTGTTCAGTACCATTTCCATATTGCCGGTACCCTTGAATTCCTCATATACAACGTCATCCATCTTGCTTCCCGTATCAACAAGCGCCGTTGCGAGAACCGTCAGGCTTCCGCCCTCTCTCATATTACGGGCGGCACCGAAAAATCTCTTTGGCATATGGAGCGCCGCGGGATCGAGACCTCCGGACAGCGTCCTTCCCGAAGGCGGGATCGTGAGGTTATAAGCTCTTGCCAGTCTCGTTATGGAGTCAAGAAGTATCATAACGTCATGCTTATGCTCCACCAGTCTCCTTGCCCTCTCGATGACCATTTCCGAAACCCTCTTATGGTGCTCCGGAAGCTCGTCAAAGGTGGAATAGATGACCTCGACGTTCTTTCCCTGAATGGATTCCTTAATATCCGTAACCTCCTCGGGACGCTCGTCGATAAGGAGGATAATAAGCCTGATATCCGGATATGACCTTGTGACCGACTTTGCGATATTCTTAAGTAAGGTGGTCTTTCCTGCCTTTGGAGGGGACACGATCATTCCTCTCTGTCCCTTACCCACAGGGCTTATTAAGTCCATCATTCTCATGGCAACATTGTTGTTGCCGCTCTCAAGGTTCAGTCTCTGATCCGGGAATATGGGAGTCATATCCTCAAAATTATATCTATGCTGGGCTTCCGTGGGAGAATAGCCGTTCACGGTCTTCACATAGAGAAGTGCCGAGAACTTTTCACCTTGGGTCTTTACTCTGGTATTTCCCACTATGATATCCCCGGTCTTCAGATTGAACCTTCGTATCTGGCTCGGAGCCACATATACGTCATTTTCTCCCGGCAGATAATTCTCACATCTTATGAAGCCGTAGCCGTCCGCCATGACCTCCAGTATTCCGTCGGCAGTCTCCCCCGAATCCAGGGCTTCCTTTTCCTGGGAGATCCTTTCCACATCCGCGGAGTCCGACTCCTCCCTTTCCCCCTTTTCGGATCTGCCTTCAGCTTTTGAAGACGCGGCTTCTTTTTCTTTTTTTGCCGAGCTCTCCTTTTCCATCTTGTCGGCCTCTTCCACCAGGAGATCTATTATCTCTCCCTTTTTCATCGTGGAGATGCCCTTGATACCTCTGGACTTAGCCAGTTCCTTTAATTGCGCTAACGGTAATGTCTCTAATTTTTCTCTCATACTTCCTCTTTTTCTGGGTTTTTTCCGGATAAACGGAACACCGACGGGAAACGGAATGCTCCCTTTCCCGGCAAACGAAATATTGAATGAATTGCATTATACACCATTCTCTCACAAAAATGCAAGACCGGGAAAAGAAACTGCCGGGATAAACGCATCAATCTCTCCGGAAAACGTGTTGGCTGCACGTCCACAAGCATAACCCTTTATTGGAACCGCAGACAAGATATGCCGCTTACTGCGGATTGGCACGCAGGATAAGAACAAATCCTGCGTGAATATCCTGCGTGCCTAGCCGCAGTTGGCGGAGAGCTTGGCGTAGCGCGTTCCGCAGGGTTTGCTTGTGGATATGCAGCCAATACGGATGGAGAGATTGATGCGTTTATCCCGTAGAAACTGATTATGGCAGCTATAGCGGCACAACCGTCCGATCAATTCAGATTGTCTTCACGAAAATCTCCGTCCAGGCCGGAAGAAAGCCCGCGCGTATGCCGGTATCCAGTGAAAGGGAATGACTCTCACTGGTTCCGTAGAAGGGGAGCCGTCCCCTTTCAAAAACCTTCTTTTTCATTTTTTCCGTGAGGTAGACAGCGAGGCCATGGCCCCTGAACTCCGGCTGCACATCTATCCCGATCTGCCAGAGATTCTTCCCGTCCTCCGAAACCCCTGACATCCCTGCGATCCTTTCATTGCCGCGTTCTGTGAGTAACAGTCCGATCCTGTCCGGCTGTCTTTTGGAGAAGGGAAGGGCGTGGCGAAAGGGATTGTCTTCCCCATACCTGTCCCTCCACTCCGCAATATCCCTGTCATAGAGCCAGTACCCGTCATAGGGGATATCCTCGTATTCATTGTCCGTGAAATAAGGATCCGGCAGCATATATATATGGGTATCCATTATCTCAATCCCAAATTCATTAAGCATCCTGTCAAGCTCTCTTAAGTTCTCGAACTTACAGAACCACTCCACCTTATAGTCCGAGTATTTTTCCCTGACCCTGTCGATTATCTTCGGATCCGCCATTATATAGGCATCACCCTTATATATGATGGCGCGGAAAAACGGGGACACATTGTCAACGAGCCTTGCTCCCGGGAGCTCTGCGCTCTCATTTATCATGATACCGGTATCATTTTCACTTTTGCAGTTGGTGTCCAGCCTGAACTGCTCCCTTGCGAAGCTGTCAATATCTATATTCATGTATCTATTCTTCCTTTCGTAAAAAGACCGGCATTGCCTCGATTATCTTCTCCCCGATCTCCCTTAGCGTATAACCTTCCTCACTCTGTCTCCGTATGAGCACCGTCCTTATCCCGAGAGCCTCCGCAGCGTCAAGCTTTTCCTTAAAGCCTCCTGCCCTGCCGCCGTCCTTGGTAACGAGCCAGCTTATATGATTCTCCCTGAAGGCCTTCAGGTTTTCTTCATAGGAAAAGGGGCCTTTAGCGTATATCACCCTTGAAAGCTTAAGCTTCCTGCATATCTCACGGGATTCCACGGCCGGAAGCACCCGTACCACGAGCCTTTTTTCGTAGTCCGGTATGACGCGGTATTTATGAAGCTCCTTCGCTCCGGTCGAAACGAATATCTGTCCCTCGGTGCCTTTTAAAAACTCTGCCGCCTCCCCTATACTGTCAAAAACCGCCTCAAAGCTGTCTTCTCCGGTCTCAGGAGAAACCCCGCTCTCACGGATAAGCCTTAAATATCTGACTCCCTCCTTTAAGGACGCAGCCTTTATATTCTCACTTGCGAGGACCGCATAGGGATGGGTCGCGTCCACAACGAGATCAAAGGAAGGAATAAGCTCCCGCATCCCCTCTTCGTCAAGCCTTCCCGTCCTTACGGAAATATGCTGATCCTCCCTAAGAAGCTCCTTTCCGTAAGTTGTAGCTACGCTCACGAGAGTATCGACAGCATTCTCACTTAAGAATGAGGCTAAAAGCCTGCCCTCACTGGTTCCTCCGAAAAGAAGCACCCTCATAAAAGCCTGTACCTCTCTCCGCCGCTTAAGCTGTCAAAGGTTATCATTTCGTTATAAACCTTAAGCACCATATCAAGAAGAGGGATCAGCATAAGGGCGCCGCAGCCCTCCCCGGTAAACATCCCTCCGTCTATCACGGGAGAAAGACCGAGGGCTTCCATTATAAGCCCCTCCCCGCTCTCCTTTGAAGAGTGGGACGGCAGCATATACTCCGAAGTAAGCTTATTTATCCTGAAAGCCAGGAGTGCCGCCGCCGCTGAAATAAAGCCGTCTATGATGACCGGTATCCTGTATACGGCGCCTCCTAGAAAAACCCCTGTAAGGCCCGCTATATCCAGTCCGCCCATCTTACTTATGATATCAAGGGGATCATCCTTATCGGGCGAGTGTCTTTTTAGTATGGCCTTCACCACGGCAGCCTTCCGTGAAAGTCCCTCCCCGGAAAGCCCCGCGCCCCTTCCCGTTACGGATTTCGGCTCCGCATCAAGAAGAAAGGCCGTGAGGGCACTGCTTACCGTAGTATTTCCTATCCCCATTTCTCCTGTTGCTATAAGGTCATATCCCTTTTTCTTAAGGGAGCCCGCCATTGCTATCCCGGTAAGAACGGCTCTTTCCGCTTCCTCCCGTGTCATTGCTTCCTCCCTTGCGATGTTCCCGGTTCCTGAACGCACCTTGACCTTAGGATCTGTAAGCCCCGGTATATCCTCCCTTACTCCGATATCCACGGGAAAAACCTTAACCTTCGCATACTCCGCCAGCTTTGAGGCCGAGGTATCCCCTTTAAGAAAATTTTCGGAAACGACCCCTGTCATATGCTGTCCTGTCTGGGTCACACCCTCTTCCACCACGCCGTTATCCGCGCACATCACGATAAGGGCACGCTTCCTTAAAGAAAAAAAGGCTTCTCCCCTGATCCCTGCGATCCTTACGATCAGGTCTTCAAATTTGCCGAAGCTTTTCAAGGGCTTTGCGATATTAAGCCAGTGAGCCCCTGCTTTCTCCATGGCTTCCTTATCCGGCTCCCTTATCTCTTTAAGTAATAGATCCAGCTTCCCGGACAATCCCTTCACACTCCCTCATCCATAATTCTGTATATCCTGTCCATATCAAGGCTTTTTCTAAGTGTCCCGGAAAGAAGCCTGTACTCCCTTTCCTTATATTCCTTCATATCAAAGGCGCTCCCTCCGAAGGTCTCCTTCGGAAAACCCCGTCTTTCAAGGAGAGCCTTTATTATGGTCTCTGATATCTCCTTCCTGTCAAAGATCCCGTGAACGTATGTCCCGTACACGTTTCCCTTTGAGATCACGGCTCTTCCCGTAAGCTCCTCCGAAACACCCATATGTATCTCATAGCCTTCAAAGCCCGCACCGTTAAGGTCCGAGAATACACCCCCAAGTCCTTCCAGTACGCCGCTTACCTGCTTTCTTACCTTTTCTCCCGAAAAAACGGTGTTGATGTCAAGGAGTGAGAGCCCCCTTTCCGATCCTCCGCCCTCACTGCCGCCCGGATCGGAAAGTGTTTCCCCCAGTATCTGCAATCCCCCACAGATACCGAAGACTATGCCGCCGTTTTTCACGTAGCTTTTTATCCCGTTCCAAAGCCCTGTCCTTTGAAGCCACCGGAGGTCGCTAAGGCTGTTCTTGGTTCCCGGGATAATAAGCATATCCGGGATACCGAGCTCCGACATACTTTGAACGTACCTGAGACCAGCCTCCGGAACAAGCTCAAAGGCCCTGAAATCCGTAAAATTTGAAATGCGCTGAAGCCTTATAACGGCGATATCAAGGAGCCCTCCGGAGGCTTTGCCGGAAAGGCTGTCACTTAAGGAATCCTCATCATCAAGTCTTATATCCGTAAAGGGAACAATACCGAGAACCGGGACAGACGTAAGCTCCTCGAGCATAGCGACCCCGCTTCCGAGTATTGAAGGATCTCCCCGGAATTTATTTATGATAAGTCCCTTAAGGAAACGCCTTTCATCTTCCTTAAGAAGGGACACCGTTCCGGAAAGCTGGGCAAAAACCCCGCCCCGGTCTATATCCGAGGCAAGGAGGACCGGAGAAGAAAAAAGCTCCGCTATTCCGAAATTCACTATATCGTCCTTATTAATGTTTATTTCCACGGGACTTCCCGCCCCCTCCAGAACGATAATGTCATTTTCCGCTTCAAGACTGTGAAAGGCGTCCTCTATAACAGGGATAAGCTTTTTCTTCTCCCTGAAATAATCTCTGGCGCTCAGGTCAGCGTACACCTCCCCCATGACTATCACCTGGGATCCCCTGTCACCCGTAGGCTTGAGTAAGACCGGGTTCATCCGCACATCTGCCTCTATTCCCGCTGCCTCAGCCTGCATGACCTGGGCTCTCCCCATCTCGAGGCCATCTGCGGTAACAAAGGAATTAAGCGCCATATTCTGGGATTTGAAGGGTGAAACCCTGAAGCCGTCCTCCCTGAAGATACGGCAAAGACCTGCAGCAAGAAAGCTTTTCCCCACACCTGACATGGTGCCCTGGATCATGATCTTTTTTGCCATAAGTAAATCAATCTCCGTATATTTCCTTCAAAGCCTTCATAAGCTTCTCATTAGAAGCCTCATCCTGAACGGAGATCCTGTACCAGCGTCCGTCAAGCCCCCTGAAATCTCCGCACCTTCTTATCAGCATATTTCTTTCAAGAAGCAGGTCGTAGAGATTTTTTCCCTTTACATCGGGAGCGGTGAAAAGGATAAAATCCGCCTCCGACTCAATGAAGCGTATGCCCTTTTCTTCGAGATAGGACATCTGGAGACAGATCTTATTTTTCTCTCTTTTTATAAAGGCCCTGGTATTGTCGGGATGCTTTTTAAGAGCGCAGGCCGCTATCCCCGCGCTTTCGGCGATATTTGAAACAGACCAGGGAGCCCTTGATTTTTCGAGCTTTTCAACGATCTCCGGATCCTTGATGATACCGTAGCCCAGCCGGAGTCCCGGAAGGGAATACATCTTTGTGAAGGACTTTAATATGATAAGGTTATCATACCTTTCCGCCTCCTCCACCATACTGCATTCATCATACCTCGGGGAAAAGCCGGTGAAGCTCTCGTCTATGACAAGGCAGACATCATTTTCACAGCATTTTTCGAGTATCCGCTTAAGAAGCTCCTTTTCTATCATGCGCCCCGTGGGATTATTGGGGTTGCAGATAAAGAACATATCAATGTCCCCGTTTATCCTTTCCAGTATATCCTCCTTAAGGTCAAAGCTGTTTTCCTCTTTTAAGAGGTAAAAGACCTTTTCGGTCCGAACACTGTCAACTGCTATCTCATATTCGGTGAAGGAGGGTGAAAGCAGCAGGGTCTTCTCCGGCTTCAGGGCCGTCACCAGCGCAAATATCAACTCCGAAGCCCCGTTTCCGCAGATAATGTGATCCGGGTCCACTTCCTCCATTTTCCCTATGGCTGCCTTCAGCTTCTCCTGCCTCATGTCGGGATACTTATCCATATCGCCTATGGCAGATATGGCGGCTGCCCTTATCTCCTGCCTTATGCCGAGAGGATTCGTATTTATGGAAAAATCCAGAACGTCCTTATCAAAGGAATAGATGTCTCCGCCGTGTATTCTCTGCATTTCCTGTCCTTTCAGTCATCATTAAGAAAATTTATCTTCCCTTGAGACATGGAAGCGATCCGAGCCAGTGCATAGGTCTCTATCCCGGCTTCCGTAAGCTTGCTCCGTCCGGGCTGGAAGGACTTTTCTATTAGAACTCCGAGACCCGCCACGGTGGCATGCGCCATCCTTACAAGCCTTATGGCTCCGGTGGCGGCTTCGCCGTTTGCGAGAAAGTCATCTATTATCAGCACGTGGTCACTGCTGTCTATTACCTTTCTGGATAAGGTCAGCTCATAGTTTGTTCCCTTGGTGAAGGAGGTTACCATGGTCTGATAGAGGTCATCATTCAAAACCTTTGAGGGCTGCTTCTTGAAAAAAACAAGCGGAAGCTCCATCTCGACAGCGGTAAGCAGCGCCGGCGCTATCCCGGAGCTCTCGATGGTAGCGATCTTCGTTACCCCGGAATCCTTGAAATGCTCCGCAAAATCCCTTGCACATTCCTGCATAAGATAGGGATCCACCTGATGATTGATAAAGGTATCCACCCGGAGTATATCCTCGTTTACTGCCCGTCCGTCCTTTAAGATCCTGTCCTTTAATAATTGCATCCCTTTTCTAAGCCGCTCCTTTCCACGTGAATATTTACCTGTATCCCTTATTCAGATACTATATCACATTCCTCTTTTGTGAGAAACAGAAATATCTGCTATCATAATCTCTGTGAATTCAGCCAGCTTTTATGTTCAAAAAAGCATCCGGAAGAAAAGTGGGAGAACGACGTCCATAACGATTGAAAAACTCGGGAATCTTGAAGAAGTCCGCGCTAAAGCCGGTGGAAAGGATCCCTATGTATGGGCTCAGGAGTACGTGGATGAATTAAACCGCAGGGAGTATGAAGAGCAAAAAGAGGTCATAGTCCGTTACCTGCCTGCTAAGCTCATCAAAAACTTTGGAGAAAAAGATACTAAAAGATTACGGTCTCGATCAGGTCATCGTATGCACCGATGCGGGATTATCTTCAAAAAACAACCGTAAGTTCAACGACAGGACCATCAACGGAGAGAGGTTGAGAAGTTTTATCACAACACAGTCAGTAAAGCAGCTACCGGAATACCTGAAGGACTTTGCCCTTGACCCTGAAGGATGGCATCTATCTGGAGACAGCAGGAGCTATAACATAAACAAACTGGACGAATCGGAATACTA
>JAFTEC010000033.1 GCA_017453865.1 Lachnospiraceae bacterium | reverse complement strand
GCCGGTGCGGTGACAAAGGACGCCGATAATAAAGTCAGTATCCCCTATACCATTACAGACAACAGCACCAGCGCAGAGCCCACGCAGGTTTCCGTGGTGGTGACAGACGGAACCTGGACGGAGAGCGGCTGGAGGGAAGCGACTAAATTTCAGTATGCAAAGCTTGGTGTGAATTCCTTTGGCTTAACCGGCACAGGCACATTTACGCTGGATAGCAGCAAATTTTCCGGTGCATGGGGAACGGACTACCATGTGTATATCCTTACGGAGGATGTGAACGGGGAGAAGGAGACAGACTACGCAAGCACTCTTGTCGAAATCAAAGCGATAACAGCGTCTGCAGCCGGTTATGAAGGTACTTATGACGGACAGGCACACGGGATTGTGGTAACTGTTACCGATCCGACAAGCGGTACAACTGTCAGGTACGGAGATGCTGCGGCTAACTGTACATCCGATACCGTTCCGACCATCACGAGTGTCAGTGATAGTCCTAAGACCGTATATTACCAGGTTTCGGCAAATGGATATCTGACTGCCACAGGCTCTGCTGTCGTAAAAATCAATAAAGCACAGCTTACCGTAAAGGCAAAGAATAAGACCATTGCCTATGGGGAGGCTCCGGCAAATGACGGCGTGGAATACAGCGGATTTGTAAATTCTGAAACGAAGTCTGTTCTCGGAGGAACCCTGTTATATGATTACAATTACTCTCAGGGCGGCAATGCAGGAAGCTATACTATCACGCCGAAAGGGTTGACATCGGATAATTATGACATAAGTTTTGCGGAGGGTACTCTGACGGTTAAAAAAGCTGCCATAACAGGCGGGTATTCTGTTTCTGAAAAAGCAAAATCAGGTTCATCAGGAACAGTAGATGTTTCTGGTTTAAAGAAAGACGGCGGGAGTTATGGAACTTTGACAGTAAGCCCTGACAGCAACAATATTTTTGATGGTGCTCCTTCAATTAATAATGGCGTGGTATCATATATAATTAAGTCCGATGCTTCGATGGGTAACAAAAGCACCATAACAGTTCCAGTAACAGGAAGTACGAATTATGAAGACTACAACATTATTGTGACTGTGACTGTGACAAATAAAGAGATTCCTGCTGTGACCGTGTCCAATATTACAACGACCTATACGGGAAGTGCTGTGGATGCGTCTTCTATCAACGGAACAGCGACATCCGGCGGTCAGACTGTTGCAGGCACATGGGCATTTAAGGATGGTGCGCAGGGATTGACAAATGTTTCTGACAGCGGAACAAAGCAGGTTGTCTTCACCCCGACCGATACCGCACAATATGAAGAGGTGGAGACCACACTTAAGCTTGCCATTAACAAGGCAAACGTGACGGGATCCCCGGGATATACTGCTATAGGCTCATCCGGGAAGACCCTGAAGGATGCCGGCATAAGCATTGGAACGCTGAGCCCGGCAGGTGGTGCCGTCACATGGGATATGCCTTACAATACCACGGTTGAAAGAGGAAAGTCGTATACATGGACCTACACCCCGGCGGATACGGGTAATTACAATATAAAGACAGGCTCCGTCATCCTGTGGCCCGCGCCGTCGGGCGGGGAATCCCCGACTCCTGCCCCTGCTCCGGAGCCCGCCCCGACAGGAGAGCCGGAGCCCGCACCCACGGGAGAGCCTACCCCGACAGGAGAGCCGGAGCCCGCACCCACGGGAGAGCCTACCCCCACGGGAGAGCCTGAACCTACCGCAGAGCCGCTGCCCACGCCCGCTCCAGATCCTGCGGCTGACATAGATCCCGGCGCGGATCCGGCAGAAGGAAAGGTGGCGGAAGGTGAAGCAAGGGTCAGCGAGGAGGGCGGTGTTAAGACCACAGAGCAGGCCAACACCGACGGTTCAAAGACGGTTATCGTAGAAGACAGCAATACCAACACCACTACCGTCACTGTAACGGAGCCTGATAATACCGTTACCACCCAGACCACGACGATGGACGCTTCAACGGGCTATAAGACGGAAACTCTTAAAACGGAAAAAGAGAACGGGGATTTCGCACAAAAGACCAGGGAGACCTCTCCCGATGGAACGGTCACGGAGAAGACGGCTTCCCTGACCACGGAGACCGACGGTTCAAAGACTGCCACCGAAGGTACGAAGGCCGCTGACGGTTCGGCAACGGAGAGAGAGACAAATACAAAGCAGAACGGTGATTACACACAGAAGTATTATGAGATTGATGCCAGCGGAAAGGTGACCCTTGCCGAGGAGACTTCAAAAACTACGGCGGCGGACAATTCCACTGTCGAGACGAGGAAAACGTCCACTCTTACTGGAAGCGCAGAGGAGACGGTCATCAGGAATGCTTCCGGAGCGGTAAAGAACGTTGTCACTAAGACTACGTCGGAAGCGGGAACCGAAGAGGCGGCCTACGAAGGGGCGAAGGGGAACAGTCTTGTTCTGACGGGGATGAGCTCTTCGGGAGCTGCTCTCGTTATTCCAAAAAAGGTTGACGGCATTACGGCCGGAGAGAGCTATACTGTGTCTGAGATCGCAAAGGGTGCCTTTGAGAATAATACATTTGAGTCCGTGACCCTTCCCGGTTCGATAACGAAGGTAGGGAAGAACGCTTTTAGCGGCTGCGGCATGACAGAACTGAGGATTGAAGGTAAAGTTTCCAAAAACATGTTTGCAAAGAACTCCCTTAAGAATAACGGCACCGGTAAGAAGGGGAAGGGACTTACTATTACCGTTGATTCCGGGAAGGCTCAGAAGGCGCTGAAAAAACAACTTAAGAAAGCCGGAGCTCCGAAGGCAAAGGTGAATAAAGAAAAGAAATGATAACTATTACGGGCAGGACTGTCCATCTACCGCGCAGTCCTGTGATAAAACCTATATGAGTCACAGCAGGTCTGATGGACAGAAAGGGAGAGAAGAGCAATCTTCTCTCTTCTTTTTTGCAATTTTTCTGCAACTTCCGTTCAATGAGTATTTTTACTTCTTCTTTTAAAATCCACATTAACAATCAAAAACGGCACCAGTTTCAAGGAAGTGGTGCCGGATTCGTCAGAAAGAGGGGTGCGTATGAAAAATGAGCCTGTTAAAGAGAATATGTTATTGGAGCCAGCTTATCGCAACAAGATCGGCAAAATGACATTTGTTGTTTCTGCCTATGGGAATCCAAATGGAAAGGAAACTGCGGAAGATATGCTCCTGCATTTAATGGAGGAAAGAGTTACGGAGGAGCTGCACAAAAGAAATCAGTTGGAGGAGGAAGCGTCATGAAAGAAATTGGAAACACAAAGATCATCGGGGTGGATCAGGGATACGGAAATATGAAAACTGCAAGCACTGTGACACCGACAGGGATCACGGCCTATACCTCAGAGCCGATATTTTCCGGTGGGATTCTGGAATATCAGGGGACGTACTACCGGATCGGGGAGGGACATAAGGAGTTTGTCGTAGATAAATCGGAGGATGAGGATTACTATATCCTGACGCTTGCCGCAATAGCAAGGGAGATGAAGGTGAACAGCTTGCAGGAGGCAGACGTACATCTTGCCGTCGGGCTTCCGCTCACCTGGGTCCGTAACCAGAAGGAGCAGCTTCGGGAATATATGCTCAGGAATGAATATATCCGCCTTCGGTATGAGGGAAAAGAATACCTGATCCATATCACGGGCTGCAGTGTATTCCCGCAGGGATATCCGGCGATCGTAGACCGCCTGGATGGGATGAAGGGAACAAACCTCTTAGCAGATATCGGCAACGGGACAATGAATATCCTGTACCTCAATAATAGGAAGCCGGTGGAAAGCAAAAGCTTTACGGAGAAGATCGGAGTAAACCAGTGCATGATCGCTGCGCAGAATGCGGTGATGGATACCTTCGGGGTAAAGATAGAAGCAAATACGGTCGAGCAGGTGCTGCGCTTTAAGACAGCGGATATCGGTGAAATATATCTGACCTGTATTGAAACGGTCGCGAGAAAATACGTTTCGGATCTTTTTGCCACGCTTCGTAAATATGAGTACAACCCCGATCTTATGAGACTGTTCATTGTCGGTGGCGGTGGCTGCCTCGTTAAGAATTTCGGTGAGTATGAGGAATCGAGAGTAACGATAATCGACGATATCTGTGCCACAGCGAAGGGGTATGAGTATCTTGCGTATACGATCCTTCGCAGGAAGGGGGAAGTATGAGAGGTGCATTACGGAGTACCAACCTCCGTTTCAATCTGAATAAGGAGCTTCAGAGGAAAGCATGGGATTACCTTCAGGAGATGGATAAGAAGGAGTTCAAGTCCTATAGTCATGCTGTTGCTGTTTCCGTAGTGGATTACTTTGAGCGTTATTACCGGAATAAAGAAGACCCGTATTTTGAAACAAGGGAACGGGAACAGGAATTTATCGGGCGGATCGTAAAGGCAGTAGAGGATTCCCTAAATAAGAATCTTCCAGTCTTTTTAGCCGGATGGGTAACCGGGATGACCCAAAACGGGGCGGGCCTTTCCCCGAGCGAGAAGTCAGAAAGGAGATCTGAATCTCAGGTAAACCGGGAACAGAGCGATTCTCTTAAAGCGGAGGAAATCTCTGAGTCAGAGATCGATTGGGATTTTCTGGGGGAGTGATACCGGTATTCCTGTAATCAGTACCAGAAAATAATCAGTTTGGTGCAAATCCTGTTTGAAGGACCGGGCAGCGGCGCAGGCTATAGAAGAAAACGGTGCTGGAATTCATTTGATATAGTACCGTGATCAGTAAAACGGTACTGTTTCACGGAATGTACGTACAGGGATCCCGGAAACCATTACACCATAGCCCTGCTTTTGGTTTATCCGTTTCCTGCCGGTCACGGATAAACCAACGCAGGACTATTCCCTAGCTCTCACCGCTGCCTAAACCACTGACGCCCGGTTTTTCGAAACGGGGTAGGAACAGCTTAGCGGCGTCAGGCAAGTTTCGCAAAGTGGCAAGCCACTTTGCAAAACTTGCCAGGGGCTCCGCCCCTTGGAACCCCGTTC
>JAFTEC010000003.1 GCA_017453865.1 Lachnospiraceae bacterium | reverse complement strand
CTCCGCCGTTCCGCATCTTTTAAGGATTCCGGATCCGGCTCCTGCCCGTTTTACCTGTATTTTCGGGCAAAAATCACGCCGCCCACGAGCGGCGCGATAGTTATATTATCATTGCATATCGTATAAGTCAACAACTTTTTTTATTTTTTTAAAAAATTTTTTGAGCTCTTATTTTTGAGGCGTTTACGATTCCCCGGATAAACTGAGATAAAACCTGAATTCTTTCTCCATTGAAGAGTCTCCTCTCCTGTACTGATCCAGCCTGAGTCTGAGCTTGTCAGATACCCCGTTTTCAAGCTTTCTCGCAAACGGTCTTCCCGATCCGGTTATTGCTTCATAATCATTTTCATCCAGGATCTTTATCTTTTTTCCATAATTAAAATATGTCAAAGGAGAATAATTTCCTACTCCCCAATCGGTATTATCCTTCCAAACCACTCCCCTTTCCTTGTAGGGGGAGTTAAAAAACAGAGTGTGTATCCATGATTCACTTGGTACAAAGCTGTGCTTAAACACATCTCTCAGCTTTGCATCATTATCATAGATTTCCAGCAGATCACAGGCACAATCGTATGTCAATGCCCAGTATTCACTGCCGTAATAAAAGCAGTACCCTATGGACTCATACGTTTTATATCTCCTGATCCTTAACTTTTTAATGATCCGCGCCAGATCCCAGTTTCCGTCGAACCTGTAATAATACTCAAATCTGCTCTTTCCGGAGGCTTTGATGGGAGAATTCCGATCCCATTTTTCGCGGGTTATATCAAATCCGATAATATACTCCTTTGAGCTGTCGCCGAATGCCTTTAATAATACGTCATTGGATGCCACCGGATAATCCATTCCGGTCAGACTCACAATACGCCGGTAGACAACAGGACTGTTAAGAATGGATTTAAGGAGATTGTACTGCATGACAACCTGGGAATATCCTCCCCAGAACACTTTAACCCTCATTTCATCCTGCAGGAAAAAAACATTATCCTTGCCGGAAAAAAGATCCATAAAAGGAGCTATATTTTTCTTCCTGTCAATATGAACATAAAAATCCGCTTCGTTATTGTCCAGTGCCGAAATCAGATGGAATAAGCTCTCCGGCGACAGATAAGCCGTGATCATATATGCTATGGTCTTCATTATGACTTCATTGTACACATTTGTGCATATCCGTTCAACTACGGTCTTTCGATGATTTAAGCGCCTGAAGGCCCTGTCAGAACCCAGTTCCTGCTTTCTGTCTGCAGCCTTGCCATATGTGCGAATAAGCCTCCGGCCTTTAGAAGCTTTTCCGGGGAATCCTGTTCGCTGACGGTACCGTCAGAGAGAACGACCACCTTATCCGCCCCGGCCACGGTTCGCATCCTGTGAGCTATTATCAGAACCGTCTTATCCTTTATAAGCCTTGAAATGGCGCTCTGTACCCTGCTTTCATTCTCCACATCCAGTGATGCGGTGGCCTCATCAAGAAGGATTATCGGAGCATCCTTGAGGAAAGCCCTTGCTATGGAGATCCTCTGCCTTTCTCCACCGGACAGGTCGCTGCCGTTTTCTCCTATATTGGTATCGAAGCCATTGGGAAGAGATTCAATGAATTCATCACAGTTTGCAAGTCTTGCTGCCTCCCGCACTTCCTCGTCCGTGGCATCCTTTCTGCCCACGCGTATATTTTCCATAACCGTATTATTAAACAGCACCACATCCTGGAATACTATGGAGAAGGACGAAAGAAGCGTCTCCGGGTCTATATCCTTCACATCCACCCCGCCGATCAGGATCCTTCCCTGATCCGCATCCCAGAAACGCGCCGCCAGCCTTGACACAGTGGTTTTTCCTCCGCCGGAGGGTCCCACAAGGGCTGTGACCTCTCCCTGCTTTGCGGTAAAGGAAACATTCTGCAATACATCCTTACCGTCTTCATAGGAGAAGCCTGCGTGATCAAAGGTTATATCATATCCGCCGGGATTAAAGGAGCTGCTTCCTGTCTGCTCCTCCGCCTCATTTATGGTATTCATTCTGTCAACATTAACCTGCAGTGCATTAACGGCACCCAGATTGATAAGAGTACCTGACATAGGCTCATAAAGTCTGGATGCTACCAACAGGAAGCAGAAGAACTGCATCAGGCCGAGGTTCCCCTCAAGCAAAAGCTTTGAGCCCGTCAGGGCAACAGTGGCGATACCGAATTTCAGGATCATCTGGGATGTCACCACAAACATAGCAACACCAAGCTCACTGAAGATCGAGCGCTTTTCCACCTCGTTGATCTTTTCATTAAGCTCTGATAGAAAGGCCTTTTCCGCGTTATTGCTCTTCAGATCTCTGGAGACCTCTATAAATTCCTGCACCCCTTCATTTAATTCAACCTTGGCTTTTACCTGTTTACGGGTGAAGAAATTCTGCATCCTCTTTGATGTGATCACTATAAAAAGAGAAACCGGTATGGGCCAGACTGCAGCAAGGGCCATTGGGGGATGGAAGAAAAAGAGGCTGACCGAGATTATCATTGTGGAAATGATGCTTCCATAGTATTGGGGGATCTGGTGTGAGCTCGCATGCTCCAGAGCCTCCGCATCGGTCATTATCGCGTTGGTGAGATCTGCGAGATCCCTCTTTCCAAAGAAGGAAAGCGGCAGCTTCCTCAGCTTTTCCGCGAGATTCACCCTTCTTGTACCGGACTCGGCATAGGTGGTAAAGAAGGTAGTATTGTACTGCCATATTGTTGTAAACATTATAAGGACCAGGCAAAGCAGGATCCCGGAAATGTAAAGAGGAGCCTTATCCACGAGTGCTGCCCCCTGAATCCAGTCTCCGGTAAAATTGTACAATAAGCCCACAGGAAACATCAGCGCCAGATTTGATGCCACCACCGACAGAATTGCTATGATCATATCCTTCGCCCCTTTATCGGAAAGAGCAAATTTTTCTTTTAATATACTTATCATACCGCTACACCTACCTTCCAGCTTGCTGCCTTGTTGTATTCATCCCACATCTTGCTGTACAGCCCCTTACTTTGCAGGAGTTCGTCATGCGTTCCTTCTTCCTCGACCTTTCCCTTGTCCATCACATATATCCTGTCGGCATTCCGGACAGTTGAGAGGCGGTGGGCTATCATTATTACAGTAGACTGCTTTGTAAGCTCTCCGAAGGCCTTCTGGACAAGCGCCTCATTATCGGGATCCGCAAAGGCTGTTGCTTCATCCAGTATCACCACCGGAGCCTTTTTCAAAATAGCCCTGGCGATGGCGATACGCTGCTGCTCCCCGCCGGAAAGATAGGTTCCCTCACTGCCGAGGACAGTATGTATCCCATCCGGCAGACGATCAATAATGTCATCACACCGGGCAAGGCTCAGCGCCTTCCTTATCTCATCCTCCGTTGCATCAGGTTTTGCTATTTTCAGATTATCCGCAATGGATCTTTTTAAGAGCCTGCTGTCCTGGAAAACATAGGAAACCGTGTTCATCAGCTCGTCCTTCTCCATATCCCGTACATCGGCTCCTCCGATCTTCACGCTGCCCTCCTCTGCATCAAAGAACCTGGAAATAAGACCCGCTGCCGTTGTCTTCCCGCTTCCCGACGGCCCTACAAGAGCAATGATCTTATCCTCTTCCGCCTTCAGCGAAAGATCATTAACTGCCGGAGCGGCATCCTCTGAATAATGATAGGTCACGTGGCTTAATTCTACGGAAGACCCCTCCGGATGAACGGCCCTCACCGGTTCCGGAAGAGGCTTTATATCAAAGATCTCCTTTGTTCTTTTCAGAGTATCATTTAACTTCATTGTGTTCTCAGACATAAACATGATCCTGTTCATTGTTGTCACGATAACAGGTGTAAAGATCACATAGAACAGGAAATTCGTGAGAATGTCCGCGGATGCCTCACTTCCCCCTGTAAGGAACAGCACAAGACAGATAAGAAAAGCAAATGCCGAATTGATAAAAACAGTAAACAGAGTCATTGAAGGCCGCATATTCTTTGTATAACTGATACAGAACTTTCCGTAATCATCAATGGCCTTCTTAAACCTGTGAAATGAAAACACTGTCTGTCCGAAGGTTTTTACCACAGGTATGCCGCGGACATACTCCACAGCTTCATTACTCATTTTTTCAAGAGCGTCCTGATAACGCTTCATATCCTCTTCCATCCGGGGTCCTGTCATCCTCATCATGCAGGCAAATGCCGTGAAAAAAGGTACCAGGCAGGCCACGCCGAATCTCCAGTCATAAATGAAGAGCATTATTATCATACACACCGGAGTTACAACCGCCTGGATCATATCCGGCAGATTATGGGCAAGCATTGTTTCCGTGGAGCCCGTTGTTTCCAGTACCACCCGTCGAAGCTTACCGGATCCCATTTCGTCCGCGAAGCCCACCGGTAACCGCGCGATGTGGGAAAGCAAAGCCTTTTTCATTCCCGAAGCAGTCCTGAACGCCGCCAGATGCGAGCACATAAGAGCTGCGAAATAGATAAGCATGGTAATAAGTGAAAACCATACCGCCATCCATCCGTAATGAATGATATTTGATGCTTTTCCAATGTCCCGCCCTGTCTTTAACACCTCATTGATTATCCGCCATAAATATACGAAGGGCATCAATCCCGTAACCGCACTTAAGCCGGAAAGTACAAATGACAGACAGGTAAGTGCCTTGTATCCTCCGGCATAATCCAGAACCTCACTCAGAGCTCCTCTTTTCTTTTCTCTCATCCTAACCTCCATTTCGATCAGTGATCGTATCTTTGATCTGACCGCTGTCGATCACCCTGTTTTGATCACTAACAAAAAGAAAAAAGGCCCGAAGGCCTTTTCAACATCCCATTATGTAGTGCCACCCCGGCAGGAAGAATTCCTCGATGGTTTTCAGGTGGTGCATTGCTTTTTCCAGCGGATAATTATGAGCCACCGGTTCAAAAATAGCGGTCGTATACGCGCTCATCAGAATATGCAGCTCATCCTCGCTCACATCCTTTACCGGAAAGCCCTGTTCCCGCAGCCTCTCGAAGGTCTCCAGCATGATCCTCTGATGCTCCATCACAAGCTTATTGACAAAGTCTTCATACTTTGTCCCCTGTGAGCAGCAGATGATCAGACGGAACTCGTCCATATTGGGGTAAACCACCTCCCGGATCATGTCCACCTCATTATCCTTCCACATCTCATCATAGTTTCCGGAAAGAAGACCGTCATAGCCTCTTTTGATGTGGGACTCCATCCAGGCATCGAATTTCTCGATCGCAGGGTCAACAAGCTCTGAAAAAATGGCTTCCTTATCCTTGAAATGACGGTATAAGCCTCCCGATGTGATCCCGGCTCTTGCCGCGATCGAGCGGGTCGACGCGTTCTGGAATCCCTTCTCCAGGAATTCCTGCTTTGCTGCCGGAATTATGCGATTATGGCTTTCCGTCTTGTCCTTGGGCATGGCTAGCCTTTCTTTCAGAATGATTATTAGTGATCGTTGTTAGCGGTCAGTGATTACTATAAAACCGAAAGTCAGAATTGTCAATACCCATTTTGTATCAATATTTTGAGTATAATCCTCTAACTTTTATTCGGTATAAGTCATAACTCTTATTTTTTCAAGAATTTTTTATCCCTGCGGATACATAAGATGAGAACCACCAAAGCGACAAGCGATATAATCCTGCCGGGGACGGTACCCTGAGGCAGATACTTCATTTCCACTGAATGGTCTCCCGGATCGGCATCAAAGGACATCAGTATCCCCGCTGCCCTTTTCTGTTCTGTTTCCTTCCCGTCCACATAGATTCTCCAGCCCTTGTCGTATGGCAGGGAAAGGGTAACTACCCCGCCGTCCTCCGGAACACGGATACTGCCTATAAGATGTGAGGATGTGATCTTCTTAAGTGACGAGGGATTTGAGCGGATCTCAGACATAAGTGCGTCCACCTTATCCCTGTCTTCAAAGTAAAAGAATGAATTACCCAACGAAAGACTGTCGTCAACAAGTCTTATGCTTATGGTGATCTCAGGAGCCTTCTTTGTTTTGTGAAAGCTCACAATATTCCATCTGTAGCGGGAGAAATACTCACCGAAGCTTATCTCATTCCTGAATATCTCAGCCTTCTGGACCCTGTCTGAATCAAAGAATCCAAACAGATTCTGTTCCCAGTTATCTATCTTTATCCCGGTTATTATCCAGGCCTCCTTATCCGGATCCTGCTTCTCGTATATGGTATATTCCCCCTCTTTTCTCTCACTTAGGTTTACCGTGTTTACATACAGTACCTCCGCCTTCCTGAAGATCCCGTTCTCCTTTCCGTTCAGGCTGTCGGCAATTGCTTCCTGCAGCAGGAAGGGATCCGCATTGTAGGCATTGTAATTGATATCCCGTATCTTTTCGGTAGTATTGAACATAAACGGAATAGCGGAATTATTCCGGAAGACGGAAATATCCTCATCCTTAAGCAGCCTCTCGTACCTGTTGGGAGTAGAACCAAACTGGGAAAGAATATAGCGTATTCCGAAGAAGCATTCCAGAAAGTCGGTTGTGGACTCATTATAGAAGGACCAGTTTCCGTTATTCCTGAAGCCAAGCTTACCCATGAAATTTATCTTTTCCTTCTTCTCGCTGGAGCTGAAGTGTGAAAGCCCCGCATAATCAAACTGCATGGCATCATTATTGGTGCGCCTGAAGGTCTTCTCTATACGGTAGAGCTCATTTGGTTCAAGGAAGGTGTCCCTGTCCTCATAGCAGAGCTTCAGCTTTTTTTCAGTCCTCTTCAGATAATCCTGATACTGCGACAGTGAAGAAAGCCCGTAATAATTCATCACATCCTGATAATTCATGGTGAGATCCGCAAGCTGGATCACGATCAGGAATATGGGAAGAAACAGCGAAAGCCTTGGCCGTTCCGATAATGGCGACTTTAGAATGGTGATATATGCCCTGTGGGCGTAAAGGATCATAAGGAAGGACAGCATATAGGAATATCTGTAAGGAAAGCCTATGGGCTGATTGAAGCCATGCCAGGCAACGTTTAGTAGATTTATCCAGAAATTGCCTATGAGAAACAGGCAGAAAGCAAGAGCCACAAGCCTCTCCTTCAGCGGAAAGCCCTTATATAACAGAAAGACCAGAAAGAATACCACCGTCAGCGTTCCGCAGAAGACATTCGGGAGACCGGTGCTTACGTTTCCGTCAAAGGCACAGGCAAAAAACTGGCGCGGCAGGCGTGTAAGGGAAAAGGTGCGGAATATACCGAAAGAAAAGCTGTTTTTCTCCCCCCTGAGAGAGAGAACGGCAGGCAGCAGGTTAAAGGATGTCAGCAGCACTGCAATAAGCGAGCTTCCAATAAAGGACAGAACAGCTTTTTTGTCCGGTCCTCTTTTTATCTCCTCAGATACAAAGAACAGAAATGCGAAAATGCAGATCATATAGCCGGAGTAATAATTAAAAAGAACTGCTGCTGAAAGTGTGATAATATACAGAAGCTTTTTTTCCGGTTTATCAATAAGCTCGAGAAGCCCCAAAATGATAAGAGGAAAGAGGATCAGATTTCCGGAATACATTGTAAGCTGGAAGTAGGTCGCCGCAAAACCGCACAGGGCATATGCCACGGAAAACAGCACCGACCTTACATCCGCCTCATATTTTTCCGCTAAAAGGACTGCCATTGTCAGAGAAGATAAGGCAGCAGTAAGGACAATAACTAAAGACTCCGCTACCGGAAGCATTGAATTCGGGAAAAGCAGGGTAAGGTAATTTAAGGGTGACAGATAATAGTAGGCGGAAAAGCCCGCCATGGATCCACCCAGATTCTTACTGAAGGAATAGGAAAAGTCATTGTTTCCGGCAACAATGGTTTTCAGATACGCGAGATAATCCACGAACTGGTATTCCATATCGCCGGTCATCACCGTTTTGTCCCCGAAGGGCCAGATCCCGTGCAGGGCAAATACAATGACCAGAAGAAGCACCGGAATAAAAAAGGATAAGAGATACAAACATATTCTCTGTTTTTTGTCTGTCATCCCTTATCCTCCGATCATCCTCATTTCAAGTCCCGCCGGATCAAAGCTTGAAGAATTCCAGATCCTCTTCCAGCTTCTTTGCCAGGTCATTAAGATCAGCCGCAGACTGTGAAAGTACATTGACCGTAGCATTCAGCTCCTGCATGGATGCACTGGTCTCTTCTGTAGATGCTGCATTCTCCTGTGATATGGCGGAAAGTGAATCCATGGCATCCACGATTATGGTCTTGCTGGCGGCACTTTCCTCAGAAAGTCCGGAAATGGTGGATACCCCGTCAACAGTGGATCCCACACCGCTTATCAGCTCATTTATCGTATTGACCGTGTTGTGGAGAACCTCGTTTACGCTGTTTCCGATCTCCGTAACCTCTCCGGTCTTTGTAATAGCGTTTTTGGACTGGCTAAGGAGCTTTGTCATCTCGCTCCTTATCTCCTCCGCTGTCTGGGCGGACTCTGTGGCAAGCTTCCCTATCTCCTCAGCCACAACCGCAAAACCGCGGCCTGCTTCTCCCGCTCTTGCCGCTTCAATGGAAGCATTGAGGGCGAGAAGGTTTGTCTGTGAAGCAATGGAGGTTATGCCGTCAACCCTTTCATTAACCGCGTGAACCGCCGCATTTGTGGCATTCATTCCATCCGTGATCTCCTGCATTGCGGCACTCATATTGTCCATATTTGCAGAAAGCCTGGTCAGTGCATCTGCGGAAGAGGTACTGGAGTCGTTCATTGATGATGCTGTCGACGCAAGAGTCTCGGCATTATTGGCAACATTCTGTATGGCATCGGAAAGTGTTACGATATTTTCCGTTGCTCTCTGGATAGTATCTGCCTGCTCGGTAGCGCCCTTTGCAACCTCCTGTACCGCTTCGGACACATCATCGGTGGTCTGGCTTATCTGTCCGGCAGTTTCCGCAAGAGCCTGGGACGACTCGCTTAAGGAATTCATGACATTTTTCAGATCCGTCACCACTCCCCTGACATGATCCAGGACGCTGTTGGTATTATCAACGATATTTCCGAATTCATCCCTACGTCCCGCATATCCCCTGATCTCCTTAAACTCACCCTCTGCAAAGGCAGAAAGGCTTTTATTGATTGCGTTAATCGGCATCACAAAGGACTGTGCGATGACAAGGACAACGATCACCGCAAGTATGATAAGAATAACTCCGATAACTGCGATCACAATGGCGCTGGATCTCGCATGAGCCGTAGCATCTTTAAGGTTAATGGCGTTGACTACCCTCCATCCGGATACAGGCTCCTTCATATATGCCATCATAGCAGTATATCCCCTGCCTGTATCAGCGGTGTATGTACCCTCATCCAGTCCGGAGGTCATAAACCGGGACTTGCTCCTGTCGTCCTCATCTCCCGGTTCGATCGAATACTGGGAATGTGCGGCTACTATACCCTTACTGTCCGCTAGGAAGCCGTCCGACGTAGCTCCCGCCAGGAAATCATGCAGATACTCCAGATCCACATTCCTCTGAACAATACCGATGACGTCCGTTCCGTCTCCGTTATATACCGGTGTCGACAAAGTCATTATGCGGCTGCCGCTGGACTTGCTGACTATCATATCGGAAGCAAAGTGCTTTCCCGCCATTGCCTCTTTAAAATAATCCCTGTCCGCCACATTCACACAGTCTCCCTTTGTCCGGAAGAGCTGCTGTCCGGAGGTATCGGATACCGCTATGACATTACCGTCTCCAAAGTGGTCATTCACCACGTTCAAGTAGTAAATGATATCCCCTTCCAGTCCGTCAAAATTCTCTCCGGACAAAAACATCTTTACCTCCGGCGATGCTGCCACTGCATCGATCGCCGCAAAATTCTCCTCCAGAGTCCCGGAAAACTCCGCTTCTATCTGGCGGCAGGTAAGCATATTCTGGAGACCCGCATCCTCCATGGCCTTATCCGTTATGGATCTGTAGCTGATAATCAGAAGCACCGCTCCCATAATGATAATCGTTACCAGCGCCATAATAAGAAGCTGCGTCCTTACCTTGAATTTTGACATTTTATCTCTCCCTCCATAAATTCTCCGTAATGCCTTGGTTTTCATACGTCACTTGCGGTTCCGCAAGTGACTGTTCTGAATAGTTACAGCTCTCCTTTATATGCACGGCTCAACCGCACAAAAGAAAGTATATCACTTTCCCAATAAATCCGACAACCTTGCAAATTCCTCCAGAGAAAGCTGTTCTCCTCTTACAGTCGTCCCCTTTCCGAGAAGCTCAATGGCTTCGACAATTCTATCCATGGAACAGGTGATCCCGGGATAGTTTTTCAGCCCGTTCGCAAGAGTTTTCCTGCGCTGATTAAAGGATGCCCTGATAATGTCGAAAAGAAGCTTCTCGTCTGCTGCCCTGACCGGCGGCTCCCTCCTGACCTTCAGATGCATAACGGTTGAGGAAACCTTTGGCCTCGGAATAAAGCACTCCGGTGGAACCTCCATAACCGCCCTTGCCTCGGTATGATACGAAACCGCAAGAGACAGCGCCCCGTAGGTCTTTTTCCCGGGAAGTGAGAGCATCCTGTCTGCCACCTCCTTCTGTACCATGACCGTCATGCTGTCTATCGGAGCCTCTGATTCAAGGAGCCCCATAATAACCGGAGTCGTAATATAATAAGGCAGATTGGCAACGACCCTGATACAGCCGCCCTGTTCCCTTCCGATAAGCAGCTCTCTTATGTCGGTCTTCAGTATGTCAGCGTTGATTATACGGACGTTTTCCCGCTGCCCTACGCTTTCCTCCAGCACAGGAATAAGCTTCTTATCTATCTCGACCGCTATTACCTCTCCCGCGCTTTCACTTAGGAAAGCCGTTAATGCTCCGGTTCCGGGACCGATCTCCAGTACCGTATCCTCCTTTGTGACCTCCGAAGCCTCAACTATACGCCGCAGCACATTCTCATCCCTTAAAAAATTCTGGCCGTATTTTTTCTGAGCCCTGACATCATATTTTCTGATCACTGCGGCGGTACCGCCTCCGGCACTTCTATCCAATATTTTTATCCTCTATGCGGTATAGCCTTAAGGCATTCCGGTATGTCACGTCACAGACCTCTTCCTTTGATATGCCCTTTAATTCCGCTATCTTCTCAGCCACAAGCTTCAGATATCCCGAGTAATTCCGCTCTCCCCTGTGGGGCACGGGCGCGAGGTAGGGACAGTCCGTTTCCAGAACTATATTTTCCAAAGGGATGGCTTCTGCCACCTCCTTTAATGCTTTTGCATTCTTGAAGGTCACAACACCGCCTATTCCGATGAAAAAGCCCTTCTTCACATACCTCTCCGCCATTTCCCTTGATGCGGAAAAGCAGTGTATGACTCCGCCCATATCCTCGGCATGGTACTCATCCAGTATATCGTAGGTATCCTGCACCGCATCCCTTGAATGGATGATGACCGGCTTATCGAGCTCCCTCGCAAGCTCCAGCTGTCTCTTGAACCAGAAGGCCTGATCCTTTCTGTCCGGACCCTCCTCCCAGTAATCAAGGCCGATCTCGCCGATCGCCACTATCCTCTTATTACCTCGTGTTTTTTCGGCGATCTCCGCCATAACCCCTTCATCGATCCCTTCGATCTCCGAGGGATGTATCCCGAGAGCCCCGTAGGCAAAGGGATAGCGCTTAAGGATCTTAAGGGTCCCGTCCAACGACGCCCTGTCTGCGGACACGTTCACAAAGTGCGAAACCCCCTCCGAACGTGCAGTCTCTATTACGCTGTCCCTGTCCTCAGCGTATCTTTCATCATCATAATGACAGTGGGTATCGAATATCACAGAAGTTCTCCTCAATTATAGATACAAACTATTGTCTGTTATCGGAAAAAACCTTATTTACAATCATTTTCTTTTGTGATAGATTTGCAGCCATGAATACAATAACAACGAAAAGAATAACCGTAACCGCACTATTTCTTGCAATGAATATTGCAATGAGCTCCTTCGGGATACCGGTTCCGGGCGGACACCTGTATCTCTGCGATGCAGTGATCTGTCTCGCTGCCATCCTCTTAAACCCCCTTGAAGCCTTTGTGGTGGGTGGTATCGGCTCCTTCCTCGGAGACATGCTGTTCTACCCGCTGCCCATGTTCGTGTCTTTGGTCACGCACGGACTTCAGGCGGTGGTAATATCCCTTTTTTCACACAAATTCATGCCGAACCATCGCTTCGCCGGTGCGCTCACGGGAGTGATCGTCGGCGGTGTGATCATGGTAACAGGCTATACCCTCGGAAAGATCTTTGTTTACAGCACCTTTGAGTACGCTATGCTAAAGCTTCCCTACGAAATAGCCCAGGCGGCTCTGGGAGGGGTCCTGGGAATGATCCTCTGCTTCCGTTTCGGGATACAGAAGCTTTTCAATGAATACTTTTCGTGAAAGATAAAGCTTCTTCGCTTCAGTCGGAATGACAGGTCATAATTCTATTCCGTCTTTTAGTGCCAGCTCTCTTGCGCTTTCTACCGAGTCCACACCTGTAGCGTTCTTTATGGGTGCAAATTCATGCTCCCTTATGACCTCATAGGGAAGACAGCTGTCAAGCTGGTGTATCATGTCCAGGACCAGCTGCTCGAATTTATAACCGTTAGGCTTGTCCGGCTTGACTATGCTTCCGTCATCCGCCATATATTTGATCTTCTTCTCCACCACATGAAGAGGCATACGGTCTTCACTTACCCTGTCAAGCTCACTCACATGGAAAAGGTAGTTAAGGATCACACCGAAATTATACGCGGGATCTCCGTTCTCATCCTTTTCATCCATCATCTCCTGCGAAAGATCATAGTACTCCACTATTGAGGGTCTTCCGTCCTCCAGGCACATTACTCCGATCTTTTCGTCCGGGGCTGCCTTTTTTACCACCTTTGCCCCCACTGATGCGCTGCCTAGAACAGTAGCTCCCACGAAGCAGGGATCCAGGATCCGCTGAAGTATATTATCCACGGCAAAAAGATCGATCCATTCTATGCCTTCATCGGAAAGTACCTTGTCAAGACCGGCTCGTACCATGGACGAATACCAGCCGCCGTTTCCGTTGGGAGAGGTGAATAGCCTGCCCTTATCCTCCATATAGAGCTTCCCGTTATGATCACAGGCGGGTGCCATACTCTGCTTAAAGAATGTGACCCGATCCTCCTTGTAGCCGAAAAACTTCTTTTCCTTAAGGAAGCTTACGGTGGCGTCATGGTTTGCTTCACTCGTCATAATGAAGAGATGTATCCAGGTGTCGGTTTCATGCACCACATCCAGAAGATTCTCTATTATTCTCTGAAAGATGTATACAGGCTTATTTATTCCGATATCATACATTCCCTTGGGATTGTCTGAGCCCAGCCTTGTTCCCATGCCTCCCGCAAGAAGCAGCGCAGCGGTCTTTCCTTCACGGATGACCTTCACGCCCTCGTCATGGAATTCCTTCTCCCGGGACAGGATCTCCGCCCTCTGCATAACCTTCAGGGGTGAGAATACCCCTCTTTTTAAGCCTTTTTCCGCATCACCTATGTGCTTCAGCACACTGAGATCCGTCTCCTCTATCTGGCTCAAAAGCCTTTCCTGTGCTTCCTTATCAAGCTCGTCAAAGTATTTTAGTACGTGCTCCTGCCCGTACTCCGCAAGCTTCCTTTCCGCTGCTTCTCTGGTCATATCTTTTCCTCCGTAATAAGGCTGCCCGCAAAGGGACAGCCTTTTCTTAAATATATTCCGGTGCTTTTTCGGCCTGTATGCTGCTTCAGGGTTTCGGGTGACCGCAGTTGGTACAGAACTTGCCCTCATTCTTTGTTCCGCAGTCGGGGCAGAACCACTGTGCCGATGCTGCGGGTGCCGGTGCGGGTGTTCCACAGTTGGTGCAGAACTTGCCGCTGTTCTGGGTATTGCATTGAGGACATACCCAGCCGCCGGGTGCTGCCGCCGCAGGAGCTGCTCCCGCTGCCGGTGCCGCGCCCTGGGGTGCCTGTGCACCTGCCATCTGGAAGAGCTGTCCGGCGTTCATTCCGCCTGCATTTGCTGCCATGTTCATGCCTGCAAAGCCGAACATCGCGCCGCCTGCGCCCTCGTTCCTTGCGGCATCCTGCATAGCCTGGGCCTGAGCGCCCACAAGGGTTGCGGCTGCCATGCCGGGATTCCTGTTGATGGCATTTCTCTGAGCCTCTTTGATCATCCTCTCGTCTTCTTCGTCCGCCTTTATGGAGGAAACGCCGAAGGAAGCGATGGCGATGCCTCTGTGCTCTGACCACTTCTTCGAAAGGATCTCATTTAATGCATCCGCGATTTCATTCGTATGTCCGGGAACCTCACTGTAACGCACTCCCTTTGCGGAGATCTGCGCGAAGGCAGGCTGCAGTGCCGTCAGAAGCTCTGACTTCAGCTGGGAGTCGATCTCTTCTCTCTCATAAACATCCGTAACGTTTCCGCATACATTTGTGTAGAAAAGAACAGGATCGACCACCTTATAAGAGTATTCTCCGAAGCACTTGACCGAGATATCGATGTCAAGACCTATATTATTATCCACTACACGGAAGGGTACGGGATTTGCGGTGCCGTACTTATTGCCGATGATCTCCTTGATATTTACAAAATAGATCCTCTGATCCTTGGGAGCATCACCGCCGAAGGTGAAACGCTTGCCGATATTCTTAAAGGAATCCACGATCCCCTTTCCCAGACCGCCGCTGAAGATAGATGGCTCTGTTGAAGCGTCATATGTGAATTCTCCGGGCTCCGCACAAACCTCGGCAACCTTTCCCTGATCAACGATGATCATACACTGACCCTCGTTAATTGCGATCACCGAACCGTTGGTAATGATATTGTCTTCGCCCTTTGTATTTGAAGACTGTCTCTTTTCGCTGGTCCTTTTCTTTCCCTTTACCACCAGAATGGTCTCGTCAATGGAGTCACAGTAAAAGTACTCCTTCCACTGGTCTGCAAGAACACTGCCCGCAGCATTGCCTATTGCTCTGATTAATCCCATAGTACCTCCTCTTAAGTTAAAACTTTGATTTCCTCATAGTATACCACATTTATCTGCGACTGTTCTGAAGAGTTACATTCATCTTCTGAAGAAAGAAAAGAAACCGCCCTTTTTCTTTTTCTCTTCCTTCTTTTCAGCGGCAGCCCTGTTTTCATTAACAGTGCGCTTCCCCGCAGGCTCGCCTCCGGATCTGTCTCCGCCCCCGGAGCTCCTGTCGGCATTGAAGAGCCTCCGTACCTCTCCCACATAGTAGAAGGAGCCGAAAATGCATATCACATCATCCTCCTCCGCCTGGGACAGTGCCATCCTGACCGCGGTCTGCACGGAATTGCAGGGGGTCGCGGTAAGCCCCGTTGCTGAATGTATGAACTGGGCAAGCTGTGCGGCGGGAAGTGCCCGGTCGGAGTCGGGTGTCACCGTGAAGAATTTCTTTGCAAGATGGGCGATCTCCGCCGTCATCCTGTCATATTCCTTATCCGCCAGAACTCCCATAATAAATATGACCTTCTGCTCCTCCCCGAACTGGGATTCCAGACTTCGGGCGAGGACCATTGCGCCCTCCTCATTGTGGCTTCCGTCAACTATCACCGTAGGATCGCTCTGAAGAAGCTCGAATCTTCCCGGGATATGGGTATTCTTAAGCCCCCGTCTCATTGAGTCGTCCGTAATGTCCTCGTAGCCTCTGGTATAAAGTATCTTTGCCGCCCCTATGGCGAGGGATGCGTTTCCCACCTGATAGATACCGGGAAGCGCGATCTCCAGGTCCTTCTGTCCCGGAAGATCGAAGGTCTGTCCCCTTAAGCTTATCTCGTTTATCTTCGAAGGGAGTATGGTGCGGTGAAGCCAGGCTTTTCTTTCATTGCAGACATTTTCAAAAACCGCCTCCACCTCCGGAGTCTGGGGATACATGATAATATCTCCGTTTTCCTTAATTATTCCGGCCTTTTCGTAGGCGATCTGCTCCAGGGTCTCACCAAGGATCTCGGTGTGATCGTAGCTGATGGTCGTAAGGACGGCAAGATCCGGGGTCTTTATCACATTTGTGGCATCCAGCCTTCCCCCGAGTCCCGTTTCCAGGATTACAAGATCCACCTCCTGCTCCAGGAAGTAGAGGAATGCCATGGCTGTGATTATCTCAAATTCCGAAGGGTACTGTATCCTGTCCCGCTTCATATCCTCCGCGCGGTCCTTTACCAGTCCCGTGAGAAAGCCGAAATCATCGCCGGAGATAAATTCCGGCTCCTTTCCCGGGCTAAGTATCTGCATTCTCTCCGTATAGTCTGTAAGGTGCGGAGAAGAGTAAACCCCCACCTTGTAGCCGCTCTCCATAAGAATCCTGCTTAGAAAAGCCGCCGTGGAGCCTTTGCCGTTGGTGCCCGCGATATGCACGAATTTCAGCTGGTCCTGGGGATTTCCGAGACGGCTTAAAAGCTCGGATATGGCCGACAGATTGTACGGTTCCTGACCGTTTGCTATTGAACGGGGTGAAAACTTCGGCACCCTGTCTAAGTACTGCACAGCCTGTTCATATGTCATTTCCTGCATAATAGTATTCCTTCGTGACTGTTCTGAATAGTTACACTCCTTCTATATATTACTGTGATACTGCGCTTTTTCTCGCCAGACTGTTTACGGGTCCGGCAATGGCAGCGATGATGATTATATTTACCGGTATCATGACCAGCTCTTTAATAAGTCTCATCGAAAGCACCGCCACAAAGCCTCCGCTTCCGTAGAGCAGTGTGAGCCAGAAGGAATTAAGGAGGAGGTTCACGATAAGCGTATTTACCAGGACAGCCGCACAAATCCTCTTCAGGCTGTAGGCCGCGCCGGATCTGTTGTGAAGAAACAACCCGAAAATAATACCGCTCACGATACCTGAAATTGTGAATCCCGGGAAAAAGGGACCGGTGGGCTTAACTATATATCCTCCGATATCAGTCAGTGCCCCGGTTACCGCCGCTATGGCAGGTCCGAATAAAAGCCCCGCTGCCGCCAGCGGTACGGTGGAAAAACGTATCTCTATCACGTTGCTTATCGGAACCTTGAAGAAACCGGCTATAATACCGATGGCAACCAGAAATGATGCCATGGTCAGTGTCCGCAGGTTCTTTATTTCGGACATTTGCTGCTCCTCCTTAAGCTATTTCTTAGCCCCATGCTTCTGCGCGATGCAGGTCCCCCCTACCGAAATCGCCGTTCCTCCCTCGGGAACAGATATTGTCGCAGCACCTTTCAGGGGAGTATTTCCCCCGTCTCCCTGAGCCGCTATGCTGACCGAATCCACAACATTCCCGTCCGCATCCATTACGGTTACGGAGCACATATTATCTGCCATTCCCACGGTGTAGTCTCCGGCGTCCAGAGCCGTGGTCGTGCCCTCCACCAGCTTGAAATAATCAACGCCCTCTCCGGGAGTTGAACGCATATTTGCGGTATTAACATCGGGAAGATCCGCAACCCCCGCGTCTCCCCGGCTTCCGCCCATGCCTGCGGCACCGGTTCCGAGGATCCTCGTAAGATTGTCATTTTCCGCGATGCTGTCCTTTCCTGTTTTTCCGCAGGATGTGACCGTAAACAGCAGCGCAGTGATCATTAAAATAACCGCAGCTTTCTTTACCATGTCAGTTCTCCGTCAAGTATTTTTTCCAGAGCGTGCTCCACGGTATCGGTATGATATCTTCCGAGCCCCTTAACGCTCTCCACCGCAGTATCCATGGTGATGGGACAACCCGCCATTTCCAGCATTTCCCTGTCATTTTCATTATCCCCGAAGCATAGCAGGTTTTCCGGAGAGATACCGAGGCGCTTAAGAACCTTTCCCAGTGCAAGACCCTTATGCACTCCCGGCGGCATGAAATCCAGCCATTCATTACCGCCCGTAACCACCGTGCATTTCCCTTCAAATGCGCTTTTCCAGTTCCTGATATGCGCGTCCGTGAGTCCGGTTTTTACATAAGCGGAAATTTTAAAGAAGGGCTCCCTTTTCACCCTGACATCCTTAACCCGGGTAACGTTATTTTTCACGGTAAATCTCAAAAGCTCGTAGTATTCGGGATCCCTGTCAGGTATTATACTCGTATTCACCCCGGAAACAAGAACCTCTGCATCGGGAACCGCTTCGATCGCATCTATTATCTCGATGGCAAGGGAATCCTCCATTTCCTCACGGCTTATCATCTCATCATCAATAAAGGTTAAACAGCCGTTCTCGCAGATATATCCTATCTCCTGCCGTACAGGCGAAAAAAGTCTCTGGAGATTCGCGTACTGCCTTCCGCTGGCCGCAAAAAAAACGATCCCCCTTTCGGTCAGGCGGTGAATAAGCCCGGGTGCAGCATTTGTAAGCTCCTGGCTGCCGTTAAGTAAAAGGGTCCCATCCAGATCACAGGCTATGATCTTAAGTTTATGCGATGATCCGTGCTGAAGCTCCACGGCAGATAAAACCTCCGGATTCTGTTTACGTACTATACATCATAACCCAAATACAGGAAAAAATGTATATATTTTTGACGTTTTTTGTATTATACTCTTAGACAGGGATTTTGGGAAAATCATTATAGTTTATGGTGCCGGTACAGAAATTTAAGAACTTCATACTAAAGGACGTGGCAGATGAAAACGAGACGAAGAAAGCATCTGTCATTATGCGCTGTTCTTCTCTGTTATTGTCTGTTTTTTTCACGTTACAGACAATAGTTCTGTTTGTAACCGGTTATCCCCTGGCTGCTGTGATAGGCCTGTTGTGTCTCTTCGCATATCTGGCCGCCTTTTCCATGACATATCAGGGTTACACGATACTTACCCAGCATTTCATAGAGCTTCTTACCCTGGGCTGGGTTGCCGCCTTTATCGGTATAATGGGCTGGGACTGCTCGTATCAGCATATGATCTTCTCCCTGATGCTCTTTTCCCTCCTTACCTCCTACCGTAATTTCATTTATAAGGCTGTTTTTTCTGCCTTCCTCTGCCTTTTCAGGCTGGCTCTGTATTTCTATATCCATCTTCATCCCCCTGTGTACACCGTGGGACGAAGCGCAATGTATCTTCTCAATATAATCAACACCTTCTCCACCTTCCTTCTTTTCTTCGTCATAGCCTATCTGTTTTCCAGGGACTCAATGGAAATGGAGGAAAAGCTTGTCAAATATAATAAGAAGATAGAGAAGCTCGCAAAAACCGACACCCTTACAAAGCTCCCCAACAGGCGTGATGCAATGGAGCGTATAGAAAAGCTCCTGAAAAAGTCAAAGGAAGTGGATTTCTATATGGATATCGCTATCGGGGATATTGATTTCTTTAAGAAGGTGAACGATACCTACGGACATGAGGCCGGTGACGCGGTACTATTGCAAATGGCGGAAATACTGGAGAAGGATATGGGAGATGACGGCTTTGTCGCGAGATGGGGCGGAGAGGAGTTCCTCTTTGTTTACACCACCATGAACGGCGACGATGCCGCGATGCATCTTAATAATCTGAAGACGAAGATCTCCCAGACCGCATTTAAATATAACGATACCACTATGAAGCTTACCATGACCTTCGGGCTTGAGGAATATGACTTCCATAATTCCATAGATGATGTGATAAATTCCGCTGACGAGAAGCTGTATCTCGGAAAAACCGGAGGAAGAAACCAGGTGGTATTTTAAATTTTTCTATTCATCATTGACTTTCTCTGTGTTATAATCAGAAGAACAAAGAGTTTTCAGGAGAGTTTGAGAAATGGTCTACACTTGCAAGAAATGTCTGTTTATGTTTGACCGCGTCGGACTGGTGGAGAGATGTCCCGACTGCGGAAGTGAGAATTTCAGACCTGCTTCGAAGGACGAGAAAGCAGAGTTTGAACGTTTTCAGAAGGAATTCAACAAAAAAAGCGAAGACCGCACAGCCTGAGCATTGCTGCCCGGTCTTTCGGCGGTCTTTTTGTTTTTTCTTCAATACAGATCCTTGCAGGGCTTACCTGCTTTTTATGTTACATTTATTTCCGGCATCAGTTCGGTTCTTATTATCTGCATCATCGAATCCAGATCTTCCAGCTCCTTTTCGGAAAATCTTTTCCTGCATCTTTCAACCACAGTATTTATATAATCCTGACTAATGCGGTAATACTTCATATATTTTTCAGTCGGACAGAGGTGGAATTCTCTCTTGTCATTTTCCGACTGCTTCTTTTCTATATAACCCTTTTTTACCAGACTGTTAACCTTGTATGCCGCATTGGGGCTGGAGATGCCCATAAGATGGGCAAATTCGGAAACCGTCGGTTCCCCGAGGTACTTTATGCATTCCATGGAAAAGGACTCAACCGCCGTAAGGGTCGCTTCCTTTGTCTCAAATTTTGCATAGATCTGCATATAGAAATACACCCGGAGGGCGCTGTACAGATCGTTCAGTGATTTGCTGAGCACGTTTATTTACCCTCCGCTCCGGTTAAGGCAAATGTAAGCTCTGCCCGGACTGCCAGAGCTCCGTTCACTCTTGCTTCGGCTTTTCCGCTTCCCACGGGTCCCTTCATTTCGGTAAGCTCACAGTAAAGCTCCAGAACGTCACCGGGTTCCACCTGCTTCTTGAATCTGGCATTTTTTATCCCGCCGAAAAGCGCCAGCTTTCCCCTGTTTTCCGGAAGTGAAAGCAGCGCTACCGCTCCTGTCTGTGCAAGAGCTTCTATTATAAGCACTCCGGGCATCACAGGGTGCCCGGGGAAATGACCCTGGAAAAAGCCCTCGTTCATGGTGACGCATTTTCTTCCCCGGGCCCAGACCCCGGGTTCATAGTCATCTATTCTGTCCACCAGAGCAAAAGGGTACCTGTGGGGCAGTATTTCCGCGATCTCCATGGCTGTTAAGGTTTTCGGGGTTCTTGCTTCATCACTCACATCATTCACACTTTCTTAAAGATAAGGCAGGCGTTATGTCCTCCAAAGCCCAGACTGTTGCTTAAAACATAGTTGAGATCGGCACTTATTCCCTTGACGGGTACATAGTCCAGATCACACTCGGGATCGGGAACCTTGTATCCTACCGTAGGCGGTATAAACCGGTGGCTAAGAGCCTGAACACAGAATACCGCTTCCACTCCTCCGGCACCTCCGAGAAGATGTCCTGTCATGGATTTCGTGCTTGAAACCTTAAGCTTCCTTGCGTGTTCACCGAAAACCTTCTTTATCGCTTTGGTCTCTCCCGCATCATTAAGATGTGTGGATGTTCCGTGAGCGTTGATATAGTCAATATCCTCAGCCTTTATCCCTGCATCGCTTATGGCAAGCTCCATACAGCGCCTGCCTCCTTCTCCCTCCGGATCCGGCGCAGTTACATGATAGGCGTCGCAGTTTGCGCCGTAGCCTGCAACCTCTGCAAGTATCCTCGCTCCCCGGGATCTTGCGTGCTCTTCCTCCTCCAGAATGAGTATGCCGGCGCCCTCTCCCATTACGAAGCCGCTCCGCTCCGCATCAAAGGGAATGCTTGCCCTGTCAGGATCCTCCGTCTTTGAGAGAGCCCTCATGCTCGCAAAACCTCCCAAAGCAATGGGTGAAACGGCACCCTCGGTTCCGCCGCAGATCATCACGTCCTCATAGCCGTCCCTTATCCTGTGAAAAGCATCTCCGATCGCATTGCTTCCTCCCGCACAGGCTGTTACGGGGCAGGAGCACATGCCCTTGAAGCCGTACCTTATGGCTACGCTTGCTGCCGCCATGTTTGCTATGGTCATTGGAATATAGTGGGGATTTATCCGCTCAAAGCCCTTTTCAAGTCCCCTGTCATGCTCCTTTTCGGTAAGACCTATGCCTCCGATCCCGCTTGATATGATTACTCCGGCCCTCTCATCGGGATTTTCCTTTGAGATGCCGAGACCGCTCATTGAATAAGCCTCCTCCGCGGCATAGAGGGCGTACTGGGTAAAGAGATCGCAGGTTCTCTCCTCCTTCTTTCCGAATTTCCCAGCGAAATCCAGATCCTTTACCTCTCCCGCAAGCTTTACCGAAAACTCCGATACATCGAAACGGCTTATCCTTCCTATGCCATGCCGTCCCTCTTCTATCGCCTTCCAGCTTTCCTCCGCACTGTTTCCTATGGGGTTTACGGTTCCTATACCGGTTACGACTACCTTTCTCCTGTTCATCTTATGCTCCCATTCCTCCGTCTACACCAATAACCTGTCCTGTGATATACGCGGCCTCCTCCGATGCGAGGAATGCTGCCAGGGCTCCGACCTCCTCCGGTTTTCCCGCTCTTTTTAAGGGAATTGCCTTAACGGTGGCCTCTATAGCCTTCTCACTCATCTTTTTCGTCATATCCGTGTCAATATAACCCGGAGCTATGGCATTGACCGTTATCTTCCTGCTGGCCAGCTCCTTTGCGAGGCTTTTCGTAAGCCCTATCACGGCCGCCTTGCTGGCGGAATAATTGGTCTGTCCCGCATTTCCTCTTATGCCCACAATGCTGGCCATATTGATTATCCTGCCGTAGCGCCGTCTCATCATGAATTTCGCAGCCTCCCTGCAGCAGTAAAAGGTTCCTTTAAGGTTCAGGTTCATCACCGCTTCAAGATCCTCGGTCTTCATATTCAGGATCAGGCCGTCCCTTGTTATCCCCGCGTTATTTACAAGGATATCCAGGTGCCCAAGCTTCTCCTCCGCGGTTTTGACGAGCCTTATCGCACTTTCCTCGTCAGAAACGTCCGTCTGCTCTATGAAAACCGGAAGGTCCATATCCGTTGTTGCACAGAGCATGGCGGCTTCCTCGGCGGCATCGATATTACCGGAATAGTTGATCATTACCGGATGCCCCGCCTTTGCAAGGGCTATAGCCACCGCTCTTCCGATGCCCCGGCTTCCTCCTGTTACAAGTGCACATCTCTTTTCGCTCTGTTCTGCTCTTTCTTCTTTCATGTCAAGTCTTATCCTTTTTCGTTATAATTACCGGCTGTCTCTAATGGAAGGATCTTAAAAATCCCCGCATATCTCTTCAAATATCTCTCTTAATGACCGGATCTCCGTAACCTGCCCGCAGGTCTGGCCCGCCATAAGGCTTCCGTTATCGGTATCTCCGTCAAAAACCGCCTTCCTGAGACTCCCGAGAGTGAACTTCTCAAGCTCGTCCCTTCCGGCTCCTCTTTTTTCCTCCTTGACATAGGCACGGGCCATTTTGTTCTTAAGGATCCGGACCGGAGCGTTAACACTTCTGCCTGTTACTATGGTGTCGCTCCCCTTAGCCTTTATTATTGCCTGCTTGTAATTTTCATGGATCGGACATTCCCTGCTTCCGAGAAGACAGGTTCCGACCTGCACACCGACAGCTCCCAGAGCCATCGCAGCATTGAACTGCCTTCTGTCGGCTATTCCACCCGCTGCTATAACGGGAACCTTAACCGTATCGCAAACCTGAGGCACAAGGGTCATGGTGGTCATTTCTCCCACGTGGCCTCCGCTCTCCGTACCCTCTGCTATGACCGCGTCAGCGCCACAGTCCTCGAGGTGCTTTGCAAGTATGGGAGCCGCCACAACAGGGATCACGGTAATACCCGCAGCCTTCCAGGCATCCATATACTTTCCCGGATTTCCGGCCCCGGTGGTAACCACCTTTATTCCCTCATCAACAACGGTCTTTGCCAGATTATCAACGTCCGGGTTCATGAGCATTATATTTACTCCGAAAGGCTTATCTGTCTTTTCCCTGCATATCCTTATCTCTTCCCGGAGTCCCGCTGCATCCATTCCGCCTACCCCGATAAGTCCGAAGGCTCCGGCGTTTGAACAGTCCGCCGCAAAGCTTCCCGTTGCGATATTCGCCATTCCTCCCTGTATCACAGGGAACTCTGTTCCCAGTATTTCATTTAGAAATTTCATATATTTACCCCACGGTATTTCAGCATTGCCCCCGCCATGGTAAGACCTCCTCCGAAGCCCACCAGTAAAAGAGTCTCATCCTTTTTTATCATTCCTTTTTCACACATCTCATTCATTGCTATGGGAATCGAGGCCGCACTGGTATTTCCGAAATGTTCCATATTTTTATAGAATTTTTCTTCCGGTGCCTTGTATTTCTTCACCACATGATCAATGATCCTGGCGTTCGCCTGATGGCAGATGCAGTGATCCACATCCTCCAAGGTTTTGCCGCTTTTTTCAAATATCGCGTTTATAACCTTTGGTATTGCGGAGACAGCAAACCTGAAGACCTCCCTGCCTTCCATATGGACCGTTGACTTTTCGGAGCCGACTCCCTCGATAAATATCTCCAGACCTCCCTTGGCGCCGAGATAGTCCTCGAAAAGAAGATCCTTATCCGCTCTAACGACTGCGGCTCCGGCCCCGTCGCCGAAAAGCACACAGGTGGAACGGTCTGTCATATCTATGACCTTTGAAAGCTCCTCGACACCGATGACTATCCCATAAGGTCTGTCTCCCGAGGATAAAAGTCCCCTTGCAACCTCCAGACCATAGATAAAGCCCGCGCAGGCGGCATTTATATCAAGGACCGGAATGTCACCGGGAAGCTTCAGCTCCCTCTGGAGCAGACAGGCAGTGGAGGGTGACGCATAGGTCGGTGTCACCGTGGCACAAACAACGCAGCCCACTTCCTCCCTTGAGATACCGGCTCTTTCCAGTGCCTGCTTCGCGGCAGCCGTCGCGAGGCTCAGATTATTCTCATTCTCATCACAGAAGTGTCTGGAACGGATGCCCGTTCTCGTGTAGATCCACTCGTCATCGGTCTCGACGATCTTTGAAAAGTCGTCGTTTGTCATCACCCTTGATCCCAGACCCGTTCCGGTAGAGATTATTTCTATTCCTTTCATCATTCCTACTGCATCCCCCTGAACTTTCTTCTTCTGTCCCTTAAAAGTTCTCCCGGTGACATAGCCATTAGTGCGGACAGATTCTTTTCTATTGCCATATCCATGCTGCCGTATAGGCGCTTCGGGTTTTCCTGTCCTCCACCCAGAGGCTCGGGGATCACTTCATCCGCCACATTTGCTTCCCGTATGTCATCCGCTGTAAGCTTCATTATCTCGCAGGCTTCGGCATGTCTCGAGGAATCCTTCCAGAGTATGCTGGCAAAGCCTTCGGGGCTCAAAACGGAATAAACCGCGTATTCCAGCATCAGAAGTCTGTTGCAAACTCCCAGAGCAAGAGCTCCGCCGGAGCTTCCCTCTCCCGTTACAATTGATATCACCGGCACATGATAACTGCTCATCCTGGCCATATTTCTGGCAATGGCCTCTCCCTGACCATGCTCCTCCGCGTCGATCCCCGGAAAAGCCCCCGGCGTATCAATGAATGTGATTATGGGCCGCCCGAATTTCTCTGCCTGATCCATTATCCGCAGAGCCTTTCTGTAGCCTTCGGGCTTTGCCATTCCGAAATTATATGCCACGTTTTCCTCGGCGGTATGTCCCTTCCGGTGTCCCACCACACTTACCGGGATCCCGTGGAACCTTGCTATCCCGCCGTATATCGCGGGATCGTCGTCATAGAGGTGATCACCCCTCTGCTCGAAGAAATCGGTAAAAAGCGCCTTGATAAAGTCATCTATATGCGGTCTCTCTATTTTCCTCGCAAGAAAGACCTTGTCCTCCGCCGTGAGGTTCACACAGGGACGGAGCAGCCTTGCTTTCTCCATGGAAAGATCCAGCATTTCCTGGTCGTCCTCTGCTCTTCCCTTTGACCTGAGCTCCTCCATCTGCATATTGATGCGACCGACTTCCATAAGAGATTCTCTTATCATCCCTGGCCTCCCTTCCGGATATCCTCCGCAAAGCCGCCGCGGGAATCCTCATGCAGCTTCAGGATGTCGTAGAGCACTTCCTTCAGCTCCTGCCTCTTTACTATCCTGTCAACAAAGCCGTGTTTATGCAGATATTCCGCTCTCTGGAAGCCCTTGGGGAGCTTGACTCCGATGGTCTGCTCTATAACTCTCGGACCCGCAAAGCCGATAAGCGCACCGGGCTCCGCCAGTGTAATGTCTCCAAGAGTCGCGAAGCTCGCCGTCACTCCGCCTGTAGTAGGATGTGTGAGACAGCTGATATAAAGCCCTCCGTTTTCCGAAAACTCCTGCACAGCAGATGAGGTCTTCGCCATCTGCATAAGGGAATGTATCCCCTCCTGCATTCTGGCACCACCGCTTGCCGCAAAAATAATAAGGGGAAGCCTTTCCCTGTCTGCCGTCTCCACGGCCCTGGTAACCTTCTCCCCCACTATGCTGCTCATGCTGCCCATAAAAAAGCGGGTGTCCAGAACCACCGCGACTACCCTTATGCCGTTTATCCGGCCAAAAGCTGTAACCGCAGATTCCTTTAATCCCGTCTTTTTTTCGAGCTTTTTTGCTTTATCCGAATATCCCGGGAAATTCAGTGGATCCCTTACCCCGGCGTCGGAATTGAAGTCCTGTCTGCTGCCCGGATCAAAGATAAGACCCAGCCTCTGATCTGCTGACATTGCCTGATAACGCCCGCAGAAGGGGCAGATATTCATATTCTCCTGCCACACCTTCCTAACGGCCCGCCTTCCGCAGGACTTACAGTTCACATAGTCAGGCGCCAGCTTTCTCGTAACTGTCATTAAGACAGTCTTTAACGAACGCTCTTCTTTTTCCATGTCAGCCTGCTGCTTCCTTCAGATACTCCACGATATCCCCTACTGTCTGCAGCTTCGCAAGTGTCTCATCGGGGATCTTTATATCCAGTGCTTCCTCAAATGCCATATGAAGCTCAACCAGATCCAGTGAATCAGCTTCCAGATCATCCATAATGTTTGCCTCGGGGGTCACCTGATCCTCATCACAGCCGAGAGTGTCAACGATTATCCTCTTTACCTCTTCAAATTCCATATTCTTCATATCTCCTTTTAATAAAGATGTTTTCCGCAGCCCTGTTCCGGCCGCATGTGGTTTTAAAAACCATATTATGTGGTAACAAAAACCAAAAATAATTTAGCTAAATTTCTTTTAACTAAATCACCTTGAAATAAATACTACATTATCTTCTATTTGTCAAGCCCGTGAAAGAAGAAAATAGCTCTACTGACAATCCGGAAGACAGACTCTTGATTATTTTTTTGCTTTCTGCTATATTAGCTTCACTTTCGGATGAACATCCTGTTCGTCCGTCCCGTATCCTTGGCGTTTCGCCAATGATCTCATTTTTATGACCTGTTAACCATTTCTTACGGAAAGGAGCATCTTTCACATGTCATTATCAGATCAGAAAAAAGAACTTTTACAGAGAGTCTCAGCATCCATCACCATTCCTGATGAGGAAAAGCTAAGGATACTGGCTTTCGCAGAGGGCAGGCTTCTCCCGCCCCTTACCCTTGACAGTATGGCAAAGCATCTCTTCTCTCCAGATACAAATCCGGAACGGTTTGACTTTATCATGCAAAGGGTTATGCAGGATCCTACCATAAAGTCCCGGGGCTCTGCGGCAAATGAACTGCCCCTTGAAATGAAGAATGCTAAAAAGACCATAACCGATCTCTCTTCCTGGCTTACGGATAAAAGGTTTGCTTCTCTGGAAATACAGCAGATAGCGCAGGAATTCAGCTATGAGCGCTATGACCTTTATACCTCCAGAATGTTCCTTTTGCAGTATGCTGTGGATGAAGGTCGTAAAAAAGGGGAGATCAACTATGAGAACATCAAGGGTGTTGTTATGGTGGTCCTTATGAGGGACAGCCCCAAATTCCTGAAAAACAAAAGTAACCCCAGATATATACACAGATTCAAGTCAGCCATAAGCGACTCAGGTATAAGCATTCCTGTACAGAAGAAAATAGCCTTTGTGGAGCTGGACAAAGCCCTTGAACAGTTTTTGAGTAAAACATATAATGAGGACGAGGACTACGAGCTCCTCCTGGAGCTTGCGATGTTAAGGGATGCAAACAACGAGAATGTCAGGAGTGCCGCTATGGAAAATGAAGCATTAAAGAGCATGTATGATGACGCCGCGAAGTTTACGCTCAGCATAGAAGAGCAGATCAGACTCATTGACGAGGAGCTGTCCCATTACGACCTCGAATACACCATGCGAAAGCGTGAGGAGGAGGGCATGGATCGGATAAATGACCTAAATTCCTGGCTGTTTGCTAACGACCGTGACGAGGATGTGAAAAAGGCAACATCAGACCCTGAATACAGGGCAAAGCTTCTTGAGGAATATCAAAATAGTCAGGCAAAAACTCAGGAAATTACATAATTCCGAAGGAACCGGAGTCACCAAGAACCGTCCCAATGTTGACTTAGAACTATCCCCATTGACTCCCATCCGATTTTGACATTTTCCCATCTTTGCGGTATATTCAATAAGTTATAGCTGACGGCAGACTGTTCGGCTGTGATAGTACCGTTTCGAGGAAGTATAAATGGCTTCAGACAGCAGGAAATCAAGGAGAAAGCGTAAGAAGCGCACGATGAGGCGGGTGATATTCGCGATTGAGATCCTTATCGTTCTTTTCCTTGTGATAGCGCTCTATGTGGTTTACAGGCTGGATCTTGCGGATACCGGAAACAAGGAATCCGTGGTAAAGGCAAAGGTAAATGAAGAAGTACAGGCGCAGATAGATGATGTAGAAAACGATGACTGGAGGATGGACGGTTATACGAACATCGCTCTCTTCGGTGTGGACTCCCGGGACACAAATCTCGGCAAGGGTGCAAGGACGGATACCATAATGGTTGCTTCCTTAAATAACCGGACCGGAGAGGTGAAGCTTTGTTCCGTGTTCCGTGACACCTACCTTAATATAGGAAACGACACCTATAATAAAGCTAACTCCGCCTATTCCAACGGAGGTCCCGAGCAGGCCATACAGATGCTCAATATGAACCTTGATATGGATATAGACGAGTACGTGACCGTTGGCTTCAAGGCGCTGGTCGATACCATTGATGATCTCGGCGGCGTGGAGGTGGATATCTCCGAGGAAGAGATTCACTTCCTCAATGACTACCAGATCGGAACTGCGGAGGCAATCGGCATCAAGCAGAGCGATATTGTCAATATTGAGCATTCCGGTATGCAGACCTTAAACGGATTACAGGCTACCTCCTACTGCCGTATCAGATATACAAAGGGAGACGACTTCAAGAGAGCCGAGAGACAGAGAACGGTTCTCACCCAGGTTGCCGAGAAGGCTATGTCATCCGATATTTCCACCCTGAATGACATTATCGACGATATCTTCCCTCTCTGCAGCACAAGCTTTACAAAGGCGGAAATGGTGGAGTACGCATCAAGGGTAGCCACCTATTCAATAGGAGAGCAGAGCGGCTTCCCCTTTGAAAGGGTAACGGGAAATATGGGTAAGGCAGGAAGCTCGGTAGTTGCCGACGACTTCCAGCAGAATGTGGTCGAATTCCATGAATTCCTCTTCGGAGATTCCGAGTACACCCCTTCCACCACCGTTCAGGACATCAGCGCAAAGATAGCTGCGGACAGACAGAAAAACGGTCTGTAGGATCATATGGAAAAAGGCACAAGTGTAGATGTTGTGATACTTAGCTTTAAGCCGGATGACAGGTTCCTCCGGCTTATTCAAATGCTGAAAAAACAAAGCCTGAAGCCCGGAAGGATAATCATCATAAATACGGAGGAAAGGTATTTCCCTTATTCCGATAAGCTGAAAAAGCTTTCCGGTGTTGAGATCCATAATATAAGCGGGAAGGAATTTAACCACGGGGAAAGCAGGAATCTGGGTGCCGTCCTGTCGGAAGCGGAATTTATCATCTTTATGACCCAGGATGCCGTTCCCTGTGACAGCGAACTCATATCGGAACTGATTAAACCAATGGAGGATCCGGTTGTTGCGGTGTCATACGCACGGCAGCTCCCGGCAAAGACCGCCGGGGAAATAGAACGCTATAACCGGAGCTTTAATTACCCTGACGGGGACCGGCTGAAGACTGACAGGGATTTTAAGGAGCTTGGGATAAAGACGATCTTCTGCTCCGATGTCTGTGCCTGCTACCGCTCTTCTCTGTTCAATGAGCTTGGCGGCTTTGTGAGGACAGATTTTAATGAGGACATGATCTTCGGCTACGGGGCAATTAAGAAGGGCTACGGAATATATTATGCCTCTAAGGCAAAGGTTATCCATTCCCATGAATACACTGTGCTCCAGCAGTTTAAGAGAAATATCAGCCTCGGAGCATCACAGGGCCTGCATCCCGAAGTCTTTAAGGCTCTGAAGAGTGAGGGAGAGGGGAAAAAGCTTGTCAGAGGCTGCATCTTGAATTTAATAAAGAAAAGAAAGCCATGGCTTATCCCGGTTTTTATCCTTCACTGCGGAGCAAGATACTCGGGCTTTCTCCTAGGGAAATATGCAGTGCCGCTGTTTTCTAAAAATAAGTCTGTATGATACAATGATTAAAGCGCCAAAAGTAATTCTTACCACACAAGCATAAGGAGACCATATGTGCGGAATAATCGGCTATACCGGAAATAAACAGGTTAAACCTATAATAATAGATGCCCTCACAACCCTGGAATACCGGGGCTACGACAGTGCCGGGATGGCGGTCTGCAATGAAGAAAAGAACAGGACCGACGTCTATAAATGCGCGGGACGGGTACGTGACCTTGAGAAAAAGTGCGAATTTATGGATATCGACTCCACCTGCGGCATAGGCCACACCAGATGGGCGACCCACGGCGGTGTCTGTGATACCAATGCACACCCCCACAGGGCGGGAAAGGTTACTCTGGTACATAATGGGATCATTGAAAATTATAAGGATCTGATCGATGAATTTGATCTTTCATCAAGACTCGCTTCCGAAACCGACACCGAGGTTGCGGCAGCGGTGATTGACCATTTTTATGAAAAGAGCCATGATGCAAAGAAGGCTGTAAAAAGCGCTGTTAAGAGACTGAAGGGCACCTTTGCCCTGGTGATCATGTTTTCGGATATTCCGGATGTGATCTATTCCATAAGGAATGTCAGCCCCATAGTTGCCACACTTTCCGAGGAGGGTGCCATGCTGGCATCCGACAATACCGCTCTCTGCCGCTTTACCGACCAGTATTTCGTTGTACCAGAATACACCATTCTGGAGCTTAGGAAGGACAAGGTAACCCTGTGGGATCTTAACGATAGAGAGGTGGCTCCGAAGTATCTCACGATGGACTGGGAAAAGAACAGCGCCGAGAAGAACGGCTATCCCTTCTATATGGAGAAGGAGATAATGGAGCAGCCGAAGGCTATCAGGGATACCATTGCCGGAAGGACCAGGGCCGGTATTCCGAATTTTGAAGCCGACAATATCCCGGACTCCATTTTTACGGAGTGTGAAAGGATCTGTGTAGTGGCCTGCGGAACCGCTATGCACGCGGGGCTTGTGTTTCAGGCTCTTGTAAAGAGCCGGTTAAATATGCATATTGACGTGGAGCTTGCAAGCGAATTTATGTACTCCGATCCCGTGATCGATGAAAAGACCCTTGTTATCGCGGTCTCACAGTCCGGAGAGACCATAGATACCCTGGAAGCCCTGAAGTATGCGAGGCGGAAGGGTGCAAAAAGTCTCGCCATCATAAATGTCAAGGGCTCTTCCATAGCGAGGGAAAGTGACTACGTCCTCTATACCAACGCGGGCCCGGAGATCGCCGTGGCGAGCACCAAGGCCTATACCACCCAGCTTGCCCTGTTTTACCTTATTGTCTACAAGATGGCAAATATCCGCGGGGTCCTTTCGGATGACGAGGTCAGAGAGTGCATAAGGAATCTGAAGCGGGTTCCGGAGGTCTTAAATAACGTACTTGATGAGAAAAATGCGGTTCATGTCATCGCAAGGGGAGTGCTGGACGCAAAGGATCTCTTTATGATAGGAAGGGGTCTCGATTATTCCATTCTGATGGAGGGATCACTTAAACTGAAGGAGGTTTCCTATATCCACTCGGAAGCCTATGCCTCCGGTGAATTAAAGCATGGCCCCATTGCGCTGATCACGGACAATACCCCCGTAGTCGCCCTCGTGACACAGGAAAGGATCATGAGTAAGGAGCTTTCAAATATCCGTGAGGTAAGATCCAGAGGCGCCGATGTGGCTCTCTTTATAAAGGCGGATCTTATCCAGTCATCCACAAGGGAATTCGATACCTTTGTGCTCCCCAATCTTCCGGACGAGCTCATGGTATTTCCGGCTTCCGTTGCATTGCAGCTCCTTGCCTACTATGTTTCAAGCGACAAGGGCTTTGATGTGGATAAGCCCCGTAATCTTGCTAAGGTCGTGACCGTGGAATAAAGCCGCTAAAGGGCTCACAGCTTTTTAAGCTTTGCAAAGCCCGCAAACATCTTCCTTACACCGCTTTTGTCAAAATTGACCGTGACCTCATAGTCCCGTCCGCCGTCACGTATGGAAAGCACGGTGCCTTCACCCTGCTTGAAATGCATTACCCGGTCCCCCTCCTTATAGGCAGGGAGGACCTTCTCCATCTCCGAGCCCTTTTTTATGGCCACAATGGAACGCTTTTTAAAGCCCGGAGAAAAAGCAGGCGGCGTTCTGTCAAAGGCTCTCTCCGCCTCCTCCTTATTTATGGGAAAGATCTTTTCCTTCCTTTCGGTAGCCTCCGGCGTGGTACTCATATTAAGGAGCTCCTTCGGTATCTCCTTAATAAATCTGGATGCCGAAGCATACCTCCACTCACCCTTTACCATACGGCTCCTCGCCGATGTCAGGGTAAGGTTTTCCCTGGCTCTGGTGATCCCCACATAGCAGAGACGTCTCTCCTCCTCTATCGCCAGAGGGTCCTCACTGTTAATGGACGCATATCCGGGAAAAAGCCCCTCCTCCATTCCCGCCATATAGACCTCGGGAAATTCAAGCCCCTTCGCATTATGCATGGTCATAATAAGAACCTTGTCCTTACTGTCTCCGCCTTCCTTATCCAGATTATTTCCCTCAAGTCCGTTCTGTCTCATAAAGTCCGTGAGGTCAGGCTCCGGCGTCTCATTTTCATAGGCGTCAAGGGTTTCCCGGAGCTTCTCTATATATTCCTTCTGCTCCTTATACCTTTCCGGAGTTTCCGCCTCCATAAGCAGGTACTCCATATAGCCGGTTTCCTCAAGGATCCGGTTAAGAGTCTCACTGTATGTCATATTCTTCGAGGCCGCGCGGATATTTAAGATCATTTCATAAAAATCCCTGATCGCAGCCTTTGCCTTTGCGGGCACTCCGCCCACATATTCGATACGTAAAAGGGCATCAAAGAATGTCATGCCGTTTGCAGCCGCAAAGACGGATACCTTATTGATGCTGGCATCCCCGATACCGCGCTTCGGCAGGTTTATTATCCTTATTACCCTTATATCGTTCAGGGCATTGTCAACGGTTAAAAGATAGCTTGTCAGGTCCTTTATGACCTTTGTATCCCAGAACCTTAAACCCTTTACCACGTCATAGTCTATACTCCTGACCCTCAGCGCATCCTCCAGCTCCTTACTCTGGATATTCGTGCGGGTAAGTATTGCAAAGTCCCCGTAGGATCGGATCCCACTTTCCTTTTTCGCCCTTATCTCGTCGGCAATGAAGGATGCCTCCCCGGCGGGATCGTTTAACTGGCGGAAGCGTATCCTGTCACCCTTCTCCCCTGCTGTCCAGAGGGATTTATATTTCCTTTCGCTGTTATTCTTTATCACGGCATTGGCAGCGTTCAGGATGTTTTCCGTTGAGCGGTAGTTTTCCTCGAGCTTCACCACAAAGCATCCGGGAAAATGCTTCTCGAAGTCAAGGATATTGTAGATATTGGCACCGCGGAAGCGGTAGATGGACTGGTCATCGTCACCTACCACACAGATATTCTTATATTTTTCGGAAAGGAGCCGCACCAGCTCAAACTGGGAGGTATTTGTATCCTGATACTCATCCACCGAGATATATCTGAACCTCTCCTGATAGTGATCCAGCACCTCGGGAAATTCCCTGAAAAGCCTGACCGTATTCATGATAAGATCATCAAAATCCATCATTCCGTTTGAAACGAGGGTCTTCTGATATTCACGGTAGATCGCGGCAATCCTCTCCATATAGGGATCGCCGTAATTTACCCTCTCGAATTCATCCGGAGACAGCAGCTCATCCTTTGCCCCGGAAATGACATTAAGTGTCATTTTCTCCGGATGCTTCTTCGGATCTATCTGCAGCTTTTTGTATACGTCTTTTATAATGCTCTTCTGATCCGTGGTATCGGCAATCTCGAATTTCTCCGGATATCCGAGCTTAACTGCGTTGGCATAAAGGATACGGACACAGGCGGAATGGAAGGTACTGACAAGCATCTGTCCCGCTTTTTCCCCTGCCATTTCCCTTATCCGCTCCTTCATCTCGTTTGCCGCCTTATTTGTAAAGGTGACCGCCAGGATATTCCGGGGCGGGACCCCCTTTTCCGTAAGGAGATAGGCCATCCTGTATACTATGGTCTTTGTTTTTCCGCTGCCGGCTCCCGCCAGTATCAATACGGGTCCTTCGGTCTGACGTACCGCCTTTGCCTGCTCCGGATTCAGTTCCCTGTCTATGTCCATGTTTATTTCCTCTTTACCCAATAATCTTACTCACGGTTCTTGAAACTATGTGTTGAAATATATATAATTATCTGGTCGCCCAAGGTACTGAACCACTGTAATGATACTACGAGGCAGCTAATGACTTTTGATCCCGAAGACCTTATGCAGAGCATGATAGAGAGCCTTGGCAGGATAGAACCGGTAAACGTTTCCGACCTGCCGGACATCAGTCTGTACATGGATCAGGTTACGACCTTTATGGAAAAAAACATGGAGCACGCCAAGCGTCACTCCACCGATAAAGTCCTGACCAAGACCATGATCAATAATTACGCAAAAAACAAGCTCCTGCCGCCTCCCGACAAAAAGAAGTACGACAAGGATCACCTTATCCTGCTGATCTTTATCTACTACTTCAAGTACATTCTTTCCATAAACGATATCGAGAAGCTCATGGCGCCTCTTTCGGAGAACTATTTTCACTCAAAAAGCGGCATGAAGCTGGAGGATGTATACTCGTATGTGACCGACAGCTCCTTAAGCCAGGTGGAGTCCATACAGGAATTTGTAAGGCAGAAGTTCGCAGAAAGCACCGATATCTCCGAAGAAGCCAGGGCTAAGGGGGCAACCGATGAAGAAAGGCGCTTTATCCAGATCTTTTCCTTTATCTGCTCCCTCTCCTTTGATGTTTATGTCAAGAGACTGATGATAGAGAAGCTTATTGACCTCCTACATCCTCTTTAATACCAGATCGTAACCGTCATTTCCGTAATTCAGTGACCGGTTTACACGGCTTATGGTGGCTGTGGAAGCGCCGGTCTTTTTTGCTATTTCCTGATAGGTCTTCTTTTCCTTCAGCATCCGCGCGACTTCAAAGCGCTGGCTTAGGGACAGTATCTCGTTAACCGTGGCAAGGTCCTCGAAAAAGGTGTAGCATTCTTCCTTCGTTTCCAGACATAATATCGCATCAAAGAGCGTATCCACCGCTTCCGTGTGTAATTTCTTGTTCAATGTTTCCCCTCCGGCTCCACGTTATATCAGGCAGTGATAAAGGCCTTGTATGCCTTGTATCCCTCGTAAAGATCGGACTTGCTGGTAACCTCCCAGGGTGCATGCATGGATAATACCGCCATTCCGCAGTCAACAACATCCATTCCGTATAACGACATGATATAGGCAATGGTTCCGCCGCCTCCCGCATCAACCTTTCCAAGCTCCGCTGTCTGGTAGGCGATCTTGTTCTCCTCCATCACCTTCCTTACAAAGCCGAAGTACTCGGCATTTGCATCATTGGAGCCGCTCTTTCCCCTTGCACCGGTAAACTTATTAAAGACTATTCCCTTTCCGAAGTATGCGGCGTTCTTCTTGTCGAACTGGGAAGCATACAGCGGATCAAAGGCCGCGCTGACATCGGACGAGAGCATTCTGGAATTGGCAAGTGTCCGCCTTAAGGCAAGGCCGCTTCCTTCTCCCATCAGATCCAGCACCTCCGCAAGCGTATTTTCAAAGAAGAGGGAGCGCATGCCCGTAGCCCCGACGGATCCTATCTCTTCCTTATCCACCAGGAGACACACTGCAGTCCTTTTTACGCTCTTAACGTCAAGGAAGGCCTTAAGTGAGGAATAGGCGCATACCCTGTCATCCTGCCCGTAGGAAAGGATCATTGAACGGTCGAGTCCCAGCTCTCTTGCCTTTCCCGCAGGTACGATCTCAAGCTCGGCGGACTCAAAATCCCGTTCCTCCACTCCGTATTTATCCTTAAGGAGTGCCAGTATATTCTCCTTTACAGCCTCCTTTTCCTTTCCCTTCAGAGGAATACTGCCGATAAGAATATCAAGGTTCTCTCCCTCAACAGCCTTTGAAGCCTTTTTGTCCATCTGCTCGGACGCAAGATGGATAAGAAGATCGGTCACGCAGAAAACAGGATCATCCTCATCCTCTCCGATATTGATCTCGGTAGTGGTGCCGTCGGTATGGACGATAACCCCGTGGATCGCTAAGGGAAGCGTCACCCACTGGTACTTTTTGATCCCTCCGTAATAATGGGTATCAAGGTAGGCAAGCTCGGAATCCTCATAAAGAGGGTTCTGCTTCACATCCAGCCTCGGTGAATCGATATGGGCGCCCAGGATACTTAAGCCCTCTTCTATCGGATCCTTTCCGATATTGAAAAGCGCCACCGTCTTTCCCATACACACGGCATATACCCTGTCGCCGGGCTTTATCCTTGTCTTTTTCTTAATAAGCTCATGGAGATTTTTGTAGCCTGCCTCCTCTGCGGCATTGACCGCAATATCGGCACACTCACGCTCCGTTTTCCCGTTATTCAGGAAATCCATATATCCCTTCGAGATTTTTTCAAGCTCCCTTTTCTGTGCTGCCGTATAAGAGAGCCAGGTATTCTTCTGATCCATTTTACGTTCCTTTCTTTACCATTAGTATCTGTTATTTCGGCCTCAGATATTGATCCGCAGCCTAGTGTACTGACGGCATATTCCGACAGAAGAAATTCAGCCGTCAATTTTCATAAGCGTATTCGGGTCGATGGATTTTCCCTGGTACTGTATCTCGTATGTGAAGGACGGCTCTATGGAGGTGCAGGAGAAAATGGCGGTACCCCTTAAGACCTGCGTACCCTCCGAAAGCAGAGGCTCCTCCTTGTATCTGTATATCGAGAGATACTCGTTGCCATGGTCTATCTCAACCCTGTAGCCGAATTCCGTATCACTAACGACCTTACTCACGGTGCCGTCTCCCGCGGCAGCGATCTTCGTGCCGTCACCCACCGTAAAGGTCACATATCCCTTTGACGAATCAAAGCTTGAGGGCTGGCTTATCTGCCCGGTTATCGGAAGACCCGTGGGGATGTAGCTTAAGGAGCTGGCCGTATCCGTCTGCTGCTCCACATAGTCCTTTGCATCCAGATAGGCCTTTGCTGTCACAAGCTCATTTGAGAGCTCCTCATTCTCAGCCTGCAGGATGATATTGCTGCTGGTGACATTTTCAAGCTGGGCCGTAAGCGCCAGTATCTGATTCCTGTCATCCTCAATCTCGCCCGAGGTTTTTGCTATGTAGGATATCGCAACGACAAGAGCAAAAACCACGACCGCCGCAAGTATTATCACAAAATCCAGGGCAATATGAAACTGCTTAACCTCCCCCTTGCCCTCGGGGACTATAAGCAGATTAAAGCGCCTGGGCTTCTTTTTCTTTGTATCTTTATCCATTTATCCTGAAATCTCCGAAAGATAAGAATCCTTCCGTAAGCCAACCCGTTAAATATAGCATAAAACAAGGATATGTTCAAACCCGTGGGGAAGCCCTCAGTATGCGTTCTTATTTACAAAGCCTGTGAAGAGTGTCATAAACATGATCTTTATATCAAAGCTCATGGTCCAGTTCTCGATATAGAAAAGATCGTATTCCACCCTCATCCTTATGGAGGTATTGCCACGGAGGCCGTTTACCTGCGCCCAGCCCGTAAGGCCCGGCCTCACCTGATGCTTTATCATATAACGGGGTATCTCTTCCTTGAACTTTTCAACAAACTGCGGACGTTCCGGCCTCGGCCCCACTATGCTCATATCTCCCCTGAATATATTAAAGAGCTGCGGAAGCTCGTCCATGCTGGTTTTCCGGAGTATCCTTCCGAACTTCGTGACCCTGGGATCCCCGGGCTTTGTCCACCCCTTTTTCTCCTCGCTTGGCTTCTGCACCTCCATTGTGCGGAATTTGTACATCTGGAAGGAACGGTTATGGAGTCCCACCCTTTCCTGCTTAAAGATTATCGGTCCCTTTGATGTAAGCTTTATCACCACCGCGGATATCAGCATCACCGGACTGAAAAGCACCAGAAGAAAGGCAGAGCCGATAATGTCCACTATCCTCTTTGCAAGCATATTAAGAGGATTTGCAAGTGGAACATGCCTTATATTGATGACCGGAAGGCCGTCCAGATCCTCCATATAGGGTCTTGACGGAATGACATCATTATAATCCGGTATGAACTGGGTATGTACACCGGACTTCTCACACTGCGCCACTATCTCCTCAAGCTTTCCGTACTGGTCAAGGCTCAGGGTTATCGCGATCTCATCCAGCTTGTTCTCCGGGAGAATGTATTCGAGGTTTGCTATGGTGCCGAGGACTTTGATCCCCTTGTAGACCGTTCCCGCTTCAACCCTGTCATCCAGCACCCCCCTTATGACGTAGCCCCACTGGGGGTTCAGGCGGAGCTTATTGATATAGCTCTCGGCGGCCTTTGAATAGCCGATAAGGAGAACATATTTCAGGTTGAACCTCTTTTTCCTGATAAAGCGGAGGAAGTATCTCACCGCATTCCGAAACAGGGTTTCGAGGATGATATTGACAATGTAGAAATAGAATATCATCCGCCTCGAAAAGTGGGTCTGGCGTATGACATAGAGCACAACTATGAATACCAGCATTCCCACCGTATTGGCCTTTACGATGTTATAAAACTCCCTCGCCCTGCCGGAGGCACGCTTTGAATTGTAGAGATTGAATTCATAGTACAGGAAGAGGTAGCCGACGATCAGGAAGGGCAGAGCCTCCATGTACATATAGTAGGGCAGATGCAGTACAGACTGATCCTCCCAGGGAGACATGAACTTTATCAAATACGCTAAATTATAAGAACCGGCTACAACAAGGGCATCGAGGAAAACGTGGACCCTGTTGAAGACCTGCTGATTATCTTTGATCATAAGCTAAAACCTTCTGAACATATTAAGTATGAGCTCCAGCTGGATACGGGCATAATTCCCGAAGTTCTCCGGAGAATAGGGAAACTTCCTCCCCTCACGGCAAAGAAGATAACCCCTCTTTATCCCGGAAAGATACGCCCTGCCATAGCCCTTGAAAATAAAGAAAAGTGCCTTCAGCCCGAAGCCGGTAAGAAGAAACGGAAGGTTAAGTATTATCTGGGGCGTAGGCATATTCTTCATTATGATGTACATATTGTTCCTGGCTGACAGACGCACCTTGAAATCATTGTACCTTGACCCCGAAACCCCGCTGCCGTAGTGATAGACCAGGGCCTCCGGCTCATAGGTATTGCGGTATCCCATTATCCGCGCCCTGTAGCCGATATCCACATCCTCGAGATAGGCGAAATGGAATTCGTCAAACCAGCCTATCTCGTCAAGGATACTCCTCCTGTATATCGCAGCACCGCCGCAGGCCGCAAAGACATCACAGCGTTTACTGAAGGCATCTGCCCTCCTGTCCTTCCCCCGGGCAAAGGCCCAGCCGAAGGCGCTGTAGAGATCTCCGGCCCCGTCAATCCTTCCCGGAGCAGCCATCTGAAGCATCTTTGAGGATACCGAAAAGATCCTCTCATCCTCCTTTATGGCAAGGAGAAGCTTTTCCACAAAATATTTATCGGCCCTCGTGTCATTGTTTAAGAGGATCACAAAGGGGGTGCCCGAGGCCTTCAGTCCTTCGTTTACTGCCCTCGAAAAGCCGTAATTATCGTCAAGCACGATCAGTCCCACGGACGGAAAATCCTTTTTTATTATATCCGTGCTCCCGTCACCCGAAGCATTATCGACAACGATTATATCAAAGTCCTTCACGCTCTGGGAAAAAAGCGAGCTCAGACAATCCGCTATGAACTTTTCTCCCCTGTAATTCGGGATTATAACCGTTACTTCGTTCATTTTATCCTGAAGATTATTTCCGGATCCACTATCACGCTGTAGCCCCGGGAGCGGATCCTTTCGCACATGGCGAAGGCATCCCTAGAAACAAGGGGCAGGAGCTCCCTGCGGACTGCAAAGGCGTGTACGCTTACGGCCTCTGTCTCCCTTGCCATTGATGCCCTGTGCATATATCCTGAGAATCTGTAGTCTATTTTACCATATTCGGGAACCCTTCTGCCATATTCGTCCCTTACATAGCCGTTTGACAGTGTTCTTCCGCTTCTGCCGATTATCCTTCCTCCAACTATCCCTGCCTCTTTTCTTGAAAAATAGCCTTTAAGCCGCCTTTCCGTATCCGGGGTCAGCGGTACCAGCCTGTTATCGATAAATAGGCAGCTGTCCTCCGGGGAAACGTCCGCCTTTGAATAATCCGTATGGAAAAAACCTCTGTGGGAGCTGTCACTCACGGATGCCCTTATCCCTCTTCTCCTGAAATAATCCTCCACGGCCTTCCTTCCGTTTTCATAGGCATATAGCTTTGCCTTCGGATTTCCCGCTGTCGAAGCATCGGTTATCCGCCAGTGATAAAGGACCTTGGGAATATGGGCTATCTTCTCCCTCGGCACAGTTTCCGAAAGCCTGAGAATGAGGTCGTGATCCTGCGCCCCGTCATATTCCGGCCGTAAGAAGCCTGCCCTTTCCACGGCCTCCTTTTTTACGGTGAGCATATGGCAGATATAATTATTGGAAAGAAGCAGGTCAAGATTAAAGTCCGGCTTCCGGTTCACGCTGATATACCTGTCCCTAAGGCCGTCATACTTATCCTCATCCGTGTAGACAAGCTCCGCACCGTTCCTTATCGCACGTACGGTCTCGGAAAGTGCATCGGGCTCGATAAAGTCGTCATGGTCAAGGAAGACCAGATATTCCCCCTCTGCATCCCTTATGGCCTCATTGGTGTTCTCCGATATGCCCTTATTCTCCCCGAGCCTTCTGTATTTTATTTTTAACCCTATGTCCGGATCCTCATCATAGGTTCTGACCACGTTTTCAATATCGTCATTCCCGCTGCCGTCCGCTATCACCACCTCAAAGTCCGTGTAGCTCTGGCCCAAGATCGAATCGAGAAGATGGGCGAAGTCATCCATATCCGGCTCGAAAACCGGTATTATGAGACTAAGGAAAATCCCGCCCGTCTCCTCCCCGGCTTCAGTGCTCTCCGGTATCATCAGGGCTTCCCTCGAGTAAAGCCGGTTTTCGGCGCTCTCCCTTATTCCCTCAAGGGTGCGGAAAAGAGCGGCTTCCACCCCATTTCTCTCCGTATAATCCCGTAATTTTTCAATTCCCTTTCGTATGCTGCGTATATCCATCAGTAAATACCGTTATTTTAGATTCTTCGTAACTATTCAGAACAGTCACTTGCGGAGCAGCAAGTGGAAAAACGTCCAGTGGACGTTTTTCGGGCACGTTTTGTCGCACCGGGTGCGACAGTGCCCCGTATCGATCTAGAGCTCCTCTAAAATATTTATCGCGTTCAGGATAAAGGCGAGAACCTTCTGCGGCCTGTCCGTATGGAGAGGCAGCATTGAAAGAAAGAGGGAGCACTCGAAAAGCCTCACGGTCCGTACATCTATCCCCTCCTCCTTAAGCTTCCTTTCAAATTCCCTCCTGTATTCACGGACGTCCCCGTCGATACTGAGCTTAAGCTTCATATCCTCGGAAACCTTGATGTCAAAAAGGGCACTGTTCATAAAATCATAACAGCCGGAAACGGAATGGGAGAGCTTTGCGATATCATAAAGAGGATCGGAAAACAGTTCCTTTTCATCCGTTGCACCCTTGGGATCTATGAGCCTTAAGAGTCCGGCATCCGGGGAATAGAGTATATTCGAGAAGCAGAGATCACCGTGGCTCACGGTCTTTCTCAGCTCCTCCTTATTCCTTCCTATCATCGAATCATAGGTTTCCTCATATTTTTTCAGGATGTCGTTTATCCCGTTATAGGCGGTCCCGCTCACCAGATAGTTTTCTATCCTCGGGAAGGAGGGATGCTTCTTAAATTCCTCTATCCTTTTCTCAACCTTCAGTATGTAGAGCTCACGCCGCTTCTCATAGAATTCATTCCAGGTCACCCTCTCTTCTCTCCGCTCCTTAATGAAAACAAAGAGGATATCGAGGATCTTCTTAAATTCCCCGATTGAAATGGCGCCGTGGACATAGCGTATGGCAAGATCCGTCATATGGTAGCGCTGCATCCTGTAGGAAGCCTTATTCCCCTCCTCCCTGTACTCATATGGCAGCACGAACCAGCTTCGCATATTTTCGGGAAGGAGATAATAAAACCTGTACTCCGCGGATATCTTTGCCTTGTTTTCACTGCTCTTTACAACGGTATATTCATCTCCCGACAGGGCATTGAAGTACCTTGCATCAAAGCCTCCGGTTATAAAGCTTAAAAATCCTTTCTTCTCAGCGATGCAGAGAAAGGCGTCTGAAATTATCTCCTCCAGGCTTAAGGCTCTTTCCCTTAGATCCCCCTCGTCCTCCAAAAATGAGAAAAAGCTCTTTATATCGGAAAAAATCACGGCAGCAACCTTATCTCCCGCCATTACCCTGTAGTCCTCCCTGCAGTAGCCCGCTTTCTTAAGGAGCAGGGAAAACTCCGGAAGATCCCTCACTATGCAGTCGGAAAAGACAAGGACCGCTACCCTCTTCATATCCGTATCCTGCAGGGTGAAGCTGTCCGCGGATGTCAGAAAACAGGTATCAATACTCAGCTTTTCCTTTTCCGAAGCATCGGAAACATGAGCGCTGAAATGATCCCTTAAGGATCTCCTCCTGTAAATTATCCTTCCGAAGCTCTTTTCTCCGGTGATCTCCCTGATATCATCCGAGGGTCTTCTGCTGTCATCATAAATTACGGTGATCTTTTTCATTTTCCGACGCTGCCGTTCCTTTCATACCGGGTCTTTTTAACGTTTCCCCCGGTCATTATAAGGCACACAATGGTAAGCACAGAAAAAACGGCTATTCCCATAAAATTATATGCCTTTCCTATAAAGCCTGTTCCTCCCGACAAAAGGGAGTTTATGTATCTTATGAATTCTTCGATATCAAAGCTCTTCCCGAGGGTTCCCGCGAAGATCTTCAAGGCTCCGAATTCGATGATCCACCCTAAAAGCGATGCCAGAAATACCAGAGGACTCCGGCCCCGGATGAGCCGCCTTAAATACCGGTGCCATTCATCCGCCTTATCGAGAATATCAAGAAGCACTAGCGCTCTGCCTGACTTCTTCGTAGTTATCAGAAACCTGTTGACATAGCTGAAGGAGGGTGCGAAGGTAAGGAAGCAGACAAAGAGAAGGATAAGACAGGTAAAGAGTAATACCAGCACCGGATCCGCCTCATGAAGAAAAAGAAGGCCGAAGGGGAGGGTCAGGGTGAGGAGCGCCAGCGTATCGAAAAACCTGTCGATCACCACGAGAAGGATCCCTGTCTTAAAAGACCCCGACATATGCTTTACGGCAGCGACCCTGTACAGCTCACCGAGCTTAAAGGGGATTATAAGGTTCACAAGGGTCGTTCCCGCATAGAGAAATAAGATATCAAAAAACGTAAGCATCCTTTCCTCCATAAGCACCATATAAAACCTGCTGAATTTGAAGAAATGCGCTCCGGCAAAAAGAAGCAGTACGGTAAAGATATCTGCCGTATTTAAGCTAATACTGAAGTGCCAGCTCATCCTATCTCCTCAAATGTATATGCCGCGATCTCCTTATCCCTGTACTCACCCCGGATAGATGAGGGATTGTCGATATAGTCAAAGAGTATTTTCAGAACCTTAACTGCCTGTGAGGACAGCTTCACATTCGAAACCTGATCCGTCTCCCTCCAGGAGATGGGATAAAACCTGCAGGTCTGGTTATAGTATTGCAATGCCAGTACCATACAGTAATTGAACATGAGATTATCCGGGAAGCGGAGATAAAAGCCGTCACGCAGCATCGAGACATCATACATATTGAGGCCGCTTCCAAGGTCAAAGACCCTCTGCTTTATCGCTGCCGCGAAAAGGAAATCATAGACGATGTTCCCGAAGGTACGAAGCGCGGAGTAACCCTCAAGGCGGCTGCCTCTCATAAAGCGGGCTCCGAGGACACAGTCATAATTCCTGTAAATTCGCTTCTTAAATACCGGGAGAAAGTCCCATAAATTACCCTGATCATCCCCATGTACCATCACGACATAATCAAAGCCCTTTTCGATCGCATACGAAAAGGCCACCTTCTGCGATCCTCCGAGGCCGTAGTTCTCATCATTTCTGAAAAGCTTCAGATTAAGCTCAGTGTGCTCCGCCTTGAAGTCAAGCACCGCCTTTTCCGTTCCGTCTGTACTCCGGTTATTGATTACGATGATCTCTTCAATAAATTCAAGGATCTCATCCTTAAGGCTCGCCAAGACCCTTACTATCTGATCCTCGCAGTTATACGCCGGAATGAATAATAATATCCTGTCTTTTTTCATATTCTGCCCTGCCGCTTCCTTTCTGCTTTATCCCTTTCACACGATAGACCGAATACCAAAATGCCGGGGTTTTCATCGGGCTGCTGCTGCGCTCAGCGCATCAAAGCGCAGCCGAAAGATGTCCGCCGGACATCTTTCCACTTGCGGTTCCGCAGGTGACTGTTCTGAATGGTTATATTCCTTCATATTTCACCGGAATATACTTTTCTCCGGTGGCGAAGTCCGTGATCTCCGGATCCTCCCTGTTATTTGCAAAAAATGCTCCGTTCCTTGCCGCATCCTCTCCGAGAAGATTAAGTGCTGCCTGATCGTAGTGATAGGCATCCGTCATATGATCATCCCCTATTCCGGAGAGGATGGTCGAAACCAGCACGAACCTCGGATCGGTCCGGCAGAGCTCCGTCTGCAGATCCGCTATCCTCTTAAAGGCAGCAGTCCTGCCCTTTACCCTTCCTATCCTTATCATCAGGAATTTGTCTATCCCCGCATTAAAGAGCCTTGTGGAAAATACGTTGATATCCGTCAGATATTGCTCGTCCGAAACCTGCTCCAGAACGTCACTCTCTCCCTGAAGGAACAGCAGGAACTGGTTTTTAACAATATATCCGTTTTCCTCAAGCCAGAGCTTCGCGGATCTGAAGCGGTTTTCCACCTCGCCGCACACGGCATCCGAAGCCCAGTAGGTGGAGGGCATACCGCCCTTCGATGCCGATACCGCGATAACCGGAGTGCCTGTCTCGGCGTACCAGGTATTTACAAAAGAGGAAACCAGGGATCCCCTCTTCAGGTAAAAATCATTCATGATCTCCGTATTTTCATAAATACCGAAGGGCTCGGCGATCCTGTATAGCTCTGTGGGGTCTGACACCGAACGGAATTCCGCTCCGGCTCCCGGAACGACCTCCGGTGCCAGCTCCGGATCTCCTCCGTGGCCCGACATATTGCTCTGTCCGGCAAAGACGATCAAGTCTACCTCCTTCCCCTGATGCTCCCCGGTCAATTCCTCCGCCTCTTCATTTACTATATCCTTTTCGATCTCCGGCTCTATCTCCTCCACCGGCTCCTTTTCGGGTTCCTCGACCACGGTCTCCCTCGGCACCTCGGAAAGTATGCTCCCTCTTACGGTGCCGTTCTTCGGTGCCCCCTTGTCAAAGGGATTTCCATGCCATGAAAGCCATTCGGCCGACAGAGCCGCTAAAGCTGCCGCTGAGAGAAGTATTATCATTATTACGACTGCCGTCGTTTTTCTGTTATCCCTTTTTTTCAATAAAGACCTTTCTTGTAATGAAGTTATATACCATTACGACACCGGTTGCGAACATCTTTCCGAGGGTCTCCTTGAAATTCCAGAGAAGCCCGTTGAAGCCTGTCTGAAGGAAGGGTACATTATCAAATACCGCGAGTACCCCCAGTATCAGCACCTCGTTTAGGAGAAGACCGATAAGTGAAAGAACCGCGAATATGGAAAATTCCTTCCTCCTGTCCAGATTCTCGTCATGGACAAATACGAATCTCATGCTGCAGAAATAATTGAAGATAAGAGAAATCGTAAAGCCGAAAAATGCGGCTATGGCAACCGTCACCTTGGCATTTCCGAAGACAGCTATGATGAGGGTATAGATCGCAAAATCTATAAGGAAGGAAAGACCCCCCACCACTCCGAATTTTAATATCTGTTTAATAAGTTTATTCATTTTTTGTCGATGCCGCTCCTTTCATTTTGTTGATATGTTGCAGCCATAATAAGCGGCTTTGACCCTTTGGTGACGCTTCTTTTCAGCGGCACCAAAGTAAGTTTGAAAGTTTACTTTCAAACTTACAAAATCCTGTTAAGTTTACTGAAGTCCCTAAGGGCATTTCTGCCGATCTCAAAAATCCGTTTCATGTTTATGGAATTCACTCCTCCCTGTCTCGGGCGGAAGGTTATGGGGATATATCTTATGCTCCTTCCGTGCTTTGTAAAGGCAACGGACAAAAGCACGTTTGTAAGGAAATAGTCCTTCGGCACATAGCGGATCTCCCTTTTCAGTGCATCCGCCTTCATCAGACGGTAGGGGGTATTGGCGTCCTCCACCCATACGTGGAAGCTTAGGAATACGGTGAGCTTCAGTATCTTTGTGACAAAGATCCTGGAAATACCGTCCTGGCGGCTCTTTCTGGAGCCGATCACCATATCGTAATGCCGGCGGCACCTGTAGAATTCTTCAAATTCCTCAGGCCGTGTCTGCCCGTCGGAATCCGTCTGGAAAATATAATCCGCTCCCTCGGACAGCGCAAATTTATAGCCGGACAGTATTGCCGCACCGTGTCCGCCGTTTTCCTTACTCTTTACGATAAGCTGCGGGCGGTTCTTCTGTTCATCCTTTAATACAGAGAGGGTATTATCCCGGCTTCCGTCATTTACGATAACGAGCCTCGAACTCTCTCCTGCCATCACCGCAATGGGATACCACTCATCCACCACTCTTCTTATATTTGCTTCCTCGTTATATGCGGGGATCACAATGTATAATTTATCCTGCATTATCGTCTCCTGTATCTTTTGCGTGGCACTGTCGCACTTAAGGCGAAGGAGCTTTAATCCCCCTTACCGCACTGAAGATATAAAAAAGCAAAAAGCAATAGTATATCGAAGCTCCTATAGCAAGCGAAGCCGCGCTTTCACCGAATATCCTAAGAACAAAGAAAAAGTAAAATATAAGCAGTGCATAGGCTCCTGCGAACACCCTTTTCCCTGTCTCACCCATACGGGACCCGGCTTCGATCACTCCCGCCGCGGCAGGTATCAGCATAAAGAAATCATATATCCTGTGATAGGTCATGACAAGACTCATAAGTATAAGGAGCGAAAAGAAGCTCCTGTCCTTCCCCTCCGGCAGCAAAAACGCGAGGACCGTAAGAATAAGCATGATTACTACGGTAATGATAACGCTCCATCCCGCTCCTCCGGTCAGCGCCCCGATATCTATGGAGCCCTCTCCCGCAAGTGCCGACGAAACCTTAAGGGGCTCCCTTATCATCTCGATAAAGCCTGTACCGAGGATCCCCGCTCCGGCGCAGGTCCCGATAATATGCGGGATAAGGGAGATCACGAATTCCCTGTACCTTTTCTTATAGAGGAAATACAGGGCAAGGGGTGCCGTAAGCGTATATTTGAAATACGATACGGAAAGCATGAGTCCCGACAGCAGCACGCTTTTCCTGTCCGACAGCCACAGGGCAAGAAGGAAAAAGAAAAAGGAAAAGAGACTGTGCTGTCCCACCCCGATCTGGTTCCTCCATGGTGTTCCCGCGATCATAAGCAGCATCAGGACATTAAAAACAAAGCTTTCCGTATCCTTAAAGAAGGTCTGCCTCAAAAGAACTATGATAAGCACGGAAAAGATAAGATTCAGTATGAGCCACAGTATCCTCGCATAACCGTACGGAAGGAAGGTTATCGGGAAGAGCAGCATCAAAAGGCTCGGGAACTGATTCGCTTCCATCTTCTGAGGTGCCCCCGCTGCCTTAAACATACTGTAAAATTCCGCCGTGGGTCCCGTCAAAAGGATGCCCGATGGCTCCAGACTCTCCTTATACGGATTGATACCGCTCCGTAAGGCAAGAGCGGCATCATACTGAAAATCCTGGCTGAACTTTAAAGCGTTCCTTGCACCCTGGAGCACCGAAAGGGCAGCCATCAATATTAATATAAGGTAAACAGCTTTTCTGATGCTTTTATTCATTAAACATTCATTACTTGGCAAGCTTCTCTATCACATCATCACGAAGAGCGGAGAGCTTCTTCTCGGAGTCGTCAAGGCTTGTTCCCTTTACTCCCATATAGAACTTGATCTTCGGCTCCGTTCCCGAAGGACGCACGCAGCACCAGGAATTATTATCGAGGTCAAAGTACAGAACATTGGATGAAGGAAGCCCCGTCTTCTTTTCCTCGCCGCTTTCCATATTAACAGCCTTGTCTGCCTTGTAATCCCTGAATTCCCTGACCTTAAGTCCGGCAAACTCCTTCGGCGGATCCTTCCTTATCCTCTCCATAATGTTCTGTATTTCCGCGGCGCCGTCTATTCCCTTAAGGGTCACGGTGTGTATGCCCTCTCTGAAATATCCGTACTTCTTATAAATATTAAGCATCTGATCCCAGACGGTGATGCCATTCTTCTTGCACCAGGCCGCAACCTCGGCAAGGCACATTACAGCATCCACGGCATCCTTGTCTCTGGCATGGGTCCCGACGAGACAGCCGTAGGACTCTTCATAGCCGAATACGTAGGTGTGGTTTCCCTTTTCCTCAAACCACTTTATCTGCTCTCCGATATACTTGAAGCCGGTGAGTACCTCGATAAGGGTCTGCTTGTATTCCTCAGCTATTGGATCTATCATATTCGAGGATACTATGGTCTTTATCACTGCTCCGTCAGCGGGCAGCTTTCCGGCCTTCTGAAGCTCCCTTATACGGTATTCGGCGATAAGGATGCCTGACATATTACCGGTAAACGGCATATATTCGCCGGTAGCGGAGTCCTTCGCATAGATACCGAGTCTGTCTGCATCCGGGTCCGTCGCCATGACTATATCCGCATCCTTTTCCTTTGCAAGCTTCAAAGCAAGGGTAAAGGCCTTTGGATCCTCGGGATTCGGATAATCAAGTGTGGTAAAGTCCGGATCCGGCTCCTCCTGCTCGGGGACCACATAGACATTCTCGAAGCCAAGCTCCTTAAGCACACGGCGGACAGGCACATTTCCCGTTCCGTGGAAGGGTGAATAAACTATCTTTATATCCTTTGACATCTCCTTGATGATGTCGGGGTGGATTATCAGCTTCTTTAATTCTTCAATATAGATATCATCGATATCCTTGCCGATCACATTGTAGAGACCCTTTGCCTTTGCTTCAGAAAGGTCCATCGTCTTTGCTTCGCTGAAATCCTTTATGGCGGCAACGCAGTCAACTATATCCGTGTCTCTCGGGGAAGTTACCTGAGCGCCGTCCTCCCAGTAAACCTTGTAGCCGTTATATTCGGGAGGGTTGTGGCTTGCGGTGACAACGATACCCGCCGTGCATCCGAGATGCCGGAGTGCAAAGGAAAGCTCCGGTGTGGGACGGAGAGCATCAAATACATAGGCCTTTATGCCGTTCGCCGCAAGGCAGAGAGCCGCCACATCCGCAAATTCCGGCGACATCCTCCTGCAGTCATAGGCAATGGCTACGCCCTTGTCCCCTGTTCCCTCCTTCAGGATATAATTCGCAAGACCCTGGGTCGCCCGTCTCACGGTGTATATGTTCATGCGGTTGGTACCGGCACCTATGACACCCCTTAAGCCTCCCGTACCGAATTCCAGATCCTTGTAAAAACGGTCCTCTATCTCCGCTTCATTATCCCTGATACCCTCGAGCTCCTTTTTGGTATCCGCGTCGAAATAAGAATCCGTTAACCAGTATTCATAGCTTTTCCTGTAATCACTCATACCTTCACCTCATCCCTTATTCTGCCGGGGCTGTTGCCGCAGCAGTATATATCATTGATAAATCACTTAACAGTATATCATAATTTGCGCTACTGTACCATCGGAGCGGGACCTGCCTTCAATGTGTAATTACTGTGATCCAGGGAGAAATTGATATTGTAGTAGGGATCTCCCTTTTCAAGGGCTTCCTTCCATTTTTCCCTGAAATGTGCGGCCTCCCTGTCGTAGCGCTCAGCGTTTCCCTTATCGCTCCCGCCGGTATCGTCCCCCCTCGAAGCGCTTTCATAGTGGAAGAGCTCGGAGAATGGAGTAAATACGTTTAAGAGCCCTAAGGAACGGAGCTTCAGGCAGAAGTCCACGTCATTCAATGCCACGGCAAAGCTCTCGTCAAAGCCTCCCACCCTTTCAAAATCGGATCTCTTTACCATCAGGCAGGCTCCCGTCACGGCACTTACATTCTGGGCGTAGCAGAGCCGCCCCATATATCCCAGGTTCTCCCAGGAGAGCCTGTAATGCGTATGCCCCGCGGTTCTGTGGGCTCCGAGACCTATGACTATGCCGGCATGCTGAATCGTACGGTCAGGATAGTAGAGCTTGGCACCCACGGCTCCGACGTCGGAGCGTTCCGCATACATCAGCATATTTTCAAGCCAGTCCCGGCTTATGACCTCTGTATCGTTATTCAGGAAGAGCAGCATATCCCCGGAGGAGTGCTGCACTCCGAAATTGATAAGCCTTGAAAAATTAAAGCCTTCACCCTCCTTATAGCCGTATCTCACTACACGCCCGAAGGGCGCCTTCTCAATCTCCCCGTAAACAGCCTCTATGTCCCCGGAGGTACTGCCGTTTTCCACGACTACTATCTCATAATCATCATAGGAGCTCTTTGTTATTATAGACTCGGTGCACCTTTTAAGATCCGCCGCGTGATCCTTATTCGGGATTATGATACTGACCCTCGGTCTTGAGGTGAGGGCGAAACGTATACGGAAAATAGTTGCAAAGGCTCTGGTACTCTCTATCTCAAAATCCTTAAAGCCGCAGGATGTAAGATGGGCCGCCACGGCTCCCTTTGCGGCGTCTATGGCATAGGTCTTTGTATTTATGTCTGCCGCGGTTGAAAGGGCGTGGCTCCTCCAGTAATAGTAGACCCCGCTCACATGCCTTATCACCTTTGCTTCTTTTGTGAGCCTCAGTATCATATCGTGATCCTGGCTCCCGTCAAACTCACTCCTGAAGCGGCCGCATTTATCCGAAAGCTCCTTTTTGAAAACCGAGAAATGGCAGATATAGTTATTGGCTCTCAGGTTATCGATCGCAAAGTCCGGCTTAAAGTGCAGGGTTATCATATTATCGATACTGTTTCCCTTAAAGGTCACCTCGTCACAGTACAGAAAATCCGCGTCGGACTCCTCTATTTCCTGCATATAGCGGAAAAGGACAGAAGGGTGCAGGATATCGTCATGGTCAAAGAGACCAAAATAGTCCCCATTTGCAAGATCAAAGCAGGCATTGGTATTGCCTGATATGCCGAGATTTTTTTCAAGCCTCCGGTACTTTATACGGCTTGTACCCGCAGGGTTACTGCGGCTGTCACTCTCCATATATTCCTTTATCACATCACCCACGTAGGAGTGTTCCGTATCAGAGCCGTCTGCGATGCAGAGCTCCCATCCGCCGTAGGTCTGCATTGTTACGCTCTCGATCATTTCGCGTAGGAAGCGCTCCGGGGTATTGTAAACAGGCACGAGGATACTGAAAATATGACGGCTCTTAAAAATAAACGAGCTCTCCTCAGCCCGCCGTTTTTGATCCGGGAAGCTAAGGGTCCCGTGAAGCTTACAGGCTTTTTTCTCTATGCTCTTACTCTTTAGCTTCCGTATGACCTCCTTAAGGCTTCCGAGCCTTCTCACCCTTTCTATACCGGCAACACCCCTTGCATATACGTTCCGGAAGGGCTTGATCATCCTGAAAAGCTTGCTTCTCTTAAGCTTATCAAGCTTATCACTCATCTCCGCATTTTCCGCTTCGACCCGGACAAGCTCCCTTGTAAGTGACTCATTCTTCTTTTTTTCCTGCTCGTAGAGCTCCTTATAATATCCGTCAAGACTCATAATGTGATAAATCCCCTGTCTCTTCCGAAAATATCCTTACCCTTAAAGCATAAGGCGATATCCTCCTTATCCGGCACCCCGGAAAAGAAAAGTGCATCGAGCTTTACCGAAAAGCCCGAAAGGAAAATGTCCCTCTCCTTTGGAAATACCCTGGATAGATCCTTCCTCTCTGTCCTTCCCGTGTCCAGAAGATATGCCCTTTTTTCATCCTTTATAAGAACCTGTATATCATACTCATAGCCGGGCTTTCCGTGAACAAAGCCCCATCCGCTTATCTCGAGAAAGCTTTCGTGTCCCGCTGCATCCGACTGCTTTATACCGCAGTATTCAATATTATATAAAAGCCCGCCCTTGGAAGCCTTTCTTAAATTCCCGGCATTGGCAGGGGCCGCGGAAAGGGCATCGGCATCATAAAAGGGTATCCTGTCCTGCAGTGTCGGAACGTTTACTCCCATATCAAGCTCTGTCCCCGTGAGGTTTACATTGTACCAGGGATCGCCGTTCTTTATAAGCGACGCATATTTCCCGTAAAAGTACTCTCTCTCCCTCTTAAGTCTTGAGAACTTTTCCCTCTCTTCGCTGTCACTCCTTCTGGAAAGGCTCTCATGGTGGATAAGATAAAGATCATTAAGGCACACATTGAAGAACCCTAAGGATACGAGCGACGCACATAGATCCACATCCGTATAGGCGACCGAAAGCTTTTCATCAAAGCCTCCGTTCATAAGGAACTTTTTTCTCTCCACCATAAGGCAGGCTCCGGTAACCGCAAACACATTTCTCTTTATCCGGTTTATGCCCCGTCCGTATACCTTATCGTCATCATAGCCTGAGAAGCAGTGGCTTGCGCCGCTTTTAAGGAGAGTGATTCCGCAGTGCTGTATCTTTGTTCCTCCCGGATATAAAAGCTTGCAGCCCACCGCTCCGGTTTTTGCTTTCAGGGCTTCTCCGATCATCCTTTTTAAGAAAAGCCTGCCCTCCGGCACCTCGATATCGTCATTAAGGAAGAGGAGTACTTCCGACCTTGTAAGGCTTGCTCCTTTGTTGCAGAGAGCGGAGTAAATAAAATCCTTTTTCTCCCATACATAGGAAAAGCCGTACTTTTCGGAAAGCCCTTCGTATCTTGATCTGTTCTCCTCAAGGCTTCCGTTGTCTATCACGACACATTCAATACGCACACCCTCTTTTTCCGCGGAAGAATAAAGTCCTGAAACACAGCTCTTAAGAAGCTCCGGATGATCCTTGGAAAGGATCACGACCGCAAGGCTTTCGGGCAGTGCCGCCCCGTCGCCGGTGTCACTGTCCTTATCCTTATAGCCGTATTCATGGTGGGAGAGCGCATGGTACATAACCTCCGGGATATGCAGGGGCTTAAGTGCAGCCCTGCCGCACTCCCTTAAAAATTCAAGTCCTCCGTTATTCCTTATCCCCCGCTCTTCGGTACGCTCTATAAGGTCATTCCTTATAATCGTGAATCCTCCGGGGTAGTAGAAGCTCTCAAGGGTATCCGGAGAATGATCCGGCTTGAAAAAGGGATCATGCCTCCTGCCGTTTTTATCAACTTCATCCTCATCTGCATAGATAAAGTCATAGCCACCCTCCTTTATCCCGTATTCCGAAAGAGCGCTGTCAAGCTTTGGATCTATGTCTCCGTCACCGTTAAGGAACAGCGTGTAGTTTTCGGGAAGATTAAGCTCCCCCTCCTCACGCTTCCTCTCCCTTTCTCTTATCCAGCGCCCGTAGGGATCCTTGATATCTTTCATTAAGCTTTTATACTCATCTTTTTTCATTTTTATCTGAAAGGGAGACAGGAATATATTCCGGCCTGCTGCCCTTAAGGAGGTGCTTAAAGCCGGAGCCGCTGTTATCTATCGGCATGTCAAATTCATATGCCAGAGGCTCGAAGAACCTCTTATCCAGGGTGGCTATATGATACTCAATATGAAGGAGGCTCCCCCCTGTAACCTCCTCCAGGATAAGCTGGGGATCCGCCGTGTCAAATATTATTACGTTTTCACTGATGCCGGTACCGTTGGTAAGGATCTCATCATAGGGCTCTCCGTCCAGAGTGATCTTATCTATCTTTACCAGGCACTTAAAGTCCCCGGGATCGATCCTTAATGCGGCACAGTCCTCCGGTAGATATGTTTCAAACATGATCCTGTCTTCATCATTTCTTTCCGCATTGATAAGAAGGGAGTCCTCGGGATGGAAGCCCAGACCCCTGTCATAGAATATCCTTGGTTTTTCGGGACGTACCAAAAGCCTCGACTTATTTAAGGCTTCCTCGAGATGAATATTCTCCGCACCGAATATGGAATACATCCCTGTGAGGGAAATATGCCGGCCCGCGATATGTCTCTGCAGTGCCTTTTCCATTTCATAGAAAACATCCATCAGGTCAGAGTCAATGCCTATCTTCTCAAAGATACCGTCAAAGACCTCCGGCTCCGCCATATCGAGAGACGAAAGGAAATAGCTTACCGCACGGAAAATGCAGAAATCCACCGGCACCGGAAAATCAAATACCCACTCGTAATCAATGATATTCCAGCCATTATTGTAAATAAGGTTGGAGAAAATAAGATCCACATCGGTCAGCATCATGCTCCGGAGATTTCCGGGTACGCTTGTGACCTGAAAGACCTCGGCAAATTCCCTTGTGGCCCAAAAGTCCCTTACAGACGCATTCCTTAAGGCCTCCGCAAATTTCACTATGGCTCCGACACAGCTCTCTCCCTCTCCGAGATTGAGAAGGCGCTTCAGCTCCTCGTCCATGCTGCGGCCCACTATGTGGTCAAATTCGAGATACATAAGCTCTCCTGAACGGTTATATACCTTTCTCACCGGACAGGGCTTGAAGCTTGTTGACCTGAATTCCTCCCTGAGACCGTCGTAGGCGTCCGCCATCCTCAAAAGATGTGGTACGGCCTCCTTTGTAAAGGGGGTCTTGATCACGGTCTTCCTATTCCCCTGATCCACAATAATGTCTGTCCTTATCTGGTAGAGGGGATCCCTTTCCGTCGAATGCTTGGAATAAACAGGACGTCGTTCACCGCTCAATCCGTCCCTGCCCTCCCTCTGCAGCACGCAGAGATATGAATTCGAGAAAAAGGGAAAATATCCGTCACTCAGTGCTTCATCAAGGGCCGCTCCCTCATCAAAGCAGTTGACCCTTTCACCGTCAAAGTTTCTCTCGTTATCGTTAAAATCGCCCTTGAAGGGAAGTCTTTCATCGGAATAAACGGTGATCGGAAGCTTGTAATCCGGATAGGGATAATAGAATCTAAAATCATAACCCGCTGCATGGAAAAGCCGCATAAGCCCGGCTTTTGAAAAGGTCCGCACCCCGTCTCCGTGGGTATAGCCCTCTATGCCGTCAAAGTATCTTCCGGTATGATCCTCCCTGCAGCCCGCAAAATACTTCATACCATATTTATTTTCAATCGCGATCACTATCTGTCCACCGGTATTCAGATGGGGAGAAAGAAGGTTCAGGAATTCGGTAAAGGGATTTATGGCATTGATATAAAGATGCGCATATTCCAGAACACCTATAAGAAGGATATAATCATATTTTTCCTTCAGCTTCTTCTCTATGTCCTGAAAATTACCGACCCTGATATCGATATTGTCATACTGCCGGTTCCTGTAAGCATTGATAAGGCTTCTTCTGTAGCTCAGTTCTATGCTTGTCACGTGTCCCGCCTGCTTTGCGAGGGTCCCTGTGACGGCTCCGCAGCCCGCGCCTATCTCCAGTACCCTCTGATCCTCACTGATGGGGAAAAAATCCACTATATTTCCTCTGAGGTGAGAAAGGTGGTAAAGGGCACTCCAGCTCTCCGTAAGCGCGATAAGCCTGTTGAACTCAGGCTCACTATGCTCTTTAACTATTTCCAGAAGCTTTTCCTCAGCCGCTCCCTCGGAATAGAGATCCTCCCCGCTGTAATCCGAAAGATCCAGGGTCACTCCTCCGATCTTCTCAATCGTTCCGCTCATGGCTCTTCTCCACTGTTGTTTCCATTCCCATATCAAAGAATCCCGTCGTATCCTTTGAAGAAATACAGTTTATGCTGAATATGTCATACATCCGGTTATATACCGTGAATTCCCCGTTCCTGTAGCCCACGAGCCCCAAGGATACCAGATACTCTCCGCCCTGAAGGCACATATCCTGTGTAAAGGTGGCGGTAAGGATATCACCCTTTTCGGGCTCTCCGGTACTGATATGCTCAAACATGGTGTTTGTCCCGCATATCTCAACACCCATTCTGTTCTTAAAGGATACCGCGATTATGGGCTCACTTATCTTCTCATGGAAGAGGCATCTTACCCTTATCGAAAAGCTGTCTCCCTTGATTATGGTATTGGTGATCTCCCCGCTGTTATCTATGCAGCAGAAGTCCGTTATATCCGCAAGACCGTTGCCGTAGGTGTCGGCGGAGGGATTGACGCTCATCCTGTCCTTCCAGAGCTTCCTCCGATCCGAAGCCTCAGAGGCTCTGTTCCGGTTAAAGCTTGTATCCTCCGTCCGGGTATTGTCCAGCTGGTGCACCAGCACCTTCTTGTACATATCGATTATTTCCTTCGGAGCCCCTTCACCTATCTTTCTTCCCCTGTCAAGAAGCACCACCCTGTCACAGTACTTACTGATGCTGGAAAGATCATGGCTTACAAAAAGGATGGTCTTTCCCGCCTTCTTGAATTCCTCGAATTTGTGATAGCATTTGTTCTGGAAGAAAACATCCCCGACGGAAAGCGCCTCATCCACTATCAGTATCTCGGGGTCGATATTTATTGCCACCGCAAATGCAAGACGCACAAACATACCACTGGAATAGGTCTTTACCTGCTGGTACACGAAGTCGCCTATATCGGCAAAGTCCAGTATGTCCTGAAGCTTTGCGTCTATCTCGGCCTTTGAAAACCCGATCATGGTACCATTCAGATAGATATTTTCTATCCCTGTAAACTCCATATTGAAGCCGGCCCCGAGCTCCAGAAGGGCTGAGATCCGTCCGTCTATCTCCACATTTCCCGCCGTGGGATTTAAGACCCCGGTAATGATCTTAAGCATTGTGGATTTGCCGGACCCGTTGGTCCCGATTATGCCTACGGTCTCACCCTTATTTACGGACAGCGAAACATCCCTGAGGGCATAGTGCTCATGATAGAGCTTTTTTCTGGTAAGACCAAGGGCGTCCCGCACCCTGTCCCTCCGGTGGTCGTAGAGCTTATACATTTTATCGAGATGATCGACTTTTATTACTGTTTCCATTTATCTGCCTTAAAGAAAACCGGACTCAGAGCACATCGGCAAAGTGTATTTTCAGTCTCTTAAATACTATGGCGCCGGTCAAAAACATCACGGCCGTGAATATCCAGAAATACGCGGTGGAATAAAAATGCTCGAAAAACCACATATGATCGAGAAACGACATCCTGTAGCCGTCCACCACGTAATAAACGGGATTCAGCTTGAATAATACCTGCAGCGGTCTCGGCAGCGCTTCAATATGCCACATGATCGGCGTGATCCAGACCCCAACCTGCAATGCTATGCTTATGATCTGCCCGAGATCCCTGAAAAACACGACTATCGAGCAGGTGATATAGCTTAACCCCAGGACCAGAAGAAAGATACATACGGTAAAATACGGGAGCTGCAGCCAGTAAACGCTGGGATAATACCCGCAGAGCACCATAAGGAGTCCTGCAACGCAGGTCAGGAAAATATGGATGAATAGCGAGCTTATCACCTTGATTATCGGAAGTATGCTGATCTTGAAAACAACCTTCTTCACAAGATACTGGTAGGATAAAAGAGCGCTGGTACCCTGTCCGAGTGCATCGGAAAAGAAAAACCAGGGTGTAATGCCTGCAATAAGCCACAGCACAAAGGGATAAGAGGTCTCACCGGTAATATCCGTCCTTGCACCTACCGAAAAGACAAACCAGTACACCAGCACCGTGACCACCGGCTGTACAAAGGCCCAGAGTATCCCGAGATACGAGCCCGCGTACTTTGCGCGGAAGTCGTTCTTCGCAAGCTTCCAGATAAGCTCCCTGTTCTGATAGAGCTCTATAGGCAGGCTCACTATCCTGTCATACATAAGGATGAAGCCTATCAGTGCAGCGTCTATCATACAGCAGGAGATTATTTTTTTAAGTACCTCCTGCAGCGGATCAGCCAGCGCATTCGTATGGAGTATAATATAAGCATTCCACATGGCTGCTAAAATTACCACAGTCCATATGACCTTCCTTTTCTCCCTGCTCATAATCCCCGTTCAGCTCTGTACGTTGCAAAATCCTGCCAGTTCCTGTCCCGGTCGTGAATATTGAAGTCCTCCGGTCTTATCTCATCCGGCCATTCTATACCGATCTCCGGGTCATTAAACCTAAGCCCCCCGTCGTCTCCCGCATGATAGAAGTCATCACATTTATAGCAGAATTCCGCAGTATCGGAAAGCACCAGAAAGCCGTGTGCAAAGCCCCTCGGTATGAAGAGCATCTTTTTATTTTCCTCCGAAAGCTCGGCTCCGAACCACCTTCCGAAGGTTTTTGAGCCCTCCCTAAGATCCACGGCGACGTCATAAACCCGTCCTCTTATCACACGGACCAGCTTAGCCTGGGGGAAATTCTTCTGGAAATGCATTCCCCTTAAGACCCCCTTTGTGGAGGAGGACTGGTTATCCTGCACGAATTCGCAGTCTATTCCTGCCTCCGCAAACTGATCCTTTCTGTAGGTCTCGGAAAAATAACCTCTCTGATCCCCGAAAACCTGCGGTGTGATAAGCTTTATGCCCTCTATTTCACAGGTCTCAACCTTTATCTGCCCCATTTTCTTTTGTACTCCTTTCTGTATGCTTGTATCATCCTGAGCGAATGGAATGGACGTTTTGTTTTCCCTATCGCAGCGATAAATTGAGATTCAGATCCACATAGCCCTCAATGCCGTCCACGTGGCCCTTTGAGGAATACTGCCACATATCATACCTCGCATTATAGGTGGGACGCACCGCCTTGTACTGTGCAAGCCATAACGGGAACTCCTCCAGCTGATCGGCGTAAATATGATTATGAAGCCAGTTTTTATTTGCGTAATATCCGGCTCTGTAGCCCGCGTTTTCCAGGGTCTCGATGAAGGCCCTGATATTCCTGGTCCTCTGCTCCCTGTTTACGAGATCCCCTCTTCCTCCCGAAGATTCCACATCCAGGAATACCGGCAGTGACAGCTCCCCGGCGGAAACAAGGGTCTTAACCATACTGGCTTCCTCTATGGCCTCCGTCTCATTAAGCGCCTGGGTAAAGAAATATACACCGATCTTCAGCCCCGCGTCCTTCGCGCCCTTCAGGTTCCGCTCATAATAGGGATCCTCCACCAGAGCCCCCGTGCTGGAGCCTCTGTAGCCCATACGGATGATCACGTATTCAATGCCGGCGTCCCTTACCTTTTCCCAGTCTATGTCCTTATTGTATTTTGAAACATCTATTCCGATGGTGCCCTTTTCAAGATCTATCTCTCCGGCTTCCAGAAGCTTCCCGTCATCGAACTCCCCGAGCTCTGCCGTATCCTCGGCGTCGGCATCCACCTCGTCCTCGGTCCTTATAAGGGTCCTTATGTAGTCAACCGCCTGATAGCTTATGCCGCTCCTTACCGATACCGTGCTTTCACTGTCCGGGGTGATATAGCCCTTCTCCGGCTTCAGCCGTACCGTGTATTTTCCGCTTCCGAGATCCGCCGCCAAAATGATCCCGTCTCTGTCGCTGTCCTCATATTCGGCCTGCCTTCCGGACCTTGTAATCTCTGCCCTGAAGGGGACTCCCGTGATAAGCTTCCCTTCGGCGGTGGTTATCATGATCTTTATGTCCCGGTTTACGGATGACAGGAGAAGATTTACCTCAGTCCACCTGTCCTCTTCCGCTTTTTCTTCGTCTATCGGATCCTTTTCCCGGGGTGTTTCCGGCTTTATGCTCTCCACTCCCGAGTGCCGGAGATCCCTGTAGCCCTCCTCCGTCTCGCTCCCGGCTCCGGCTTCATTCCCCGTTCCGGATCCGATCCCCGTTCCGGCTCTGTTTTCCGCTCCGGAGCTCTGTTCCTGAAGCTCCTCTGAATTTACAGAGCCCTCTTCAAATGAATTCAGCAAAAACACAAAGAAAGCGGCCACAACCAGAAAAGCGGCTGCGACCGCGATTATCCCGAATCTCTTAAACCCCATTCGCCACGTCTACGAGATACTGCCCGTAAGCGGTCTTCAACAGAGGCTCCGAAAGCTTCAAAAGCTGCTCACGGCTGATGAATCCCCTCTTATAGGCTATCTCTTCTATGCAGGAAATGTAGAGTCCCTGCCTCTTCTGGAAGGCGGCTACAAAATCCGCCGCATCGAGCAGGGAGTCATGGCTTCCCGTGTCAAGCCAGGCAAAGCCCCGTCCCAGGGTTTCCACGTAAAGATTACTGCGGCTTAAATACTCATTATTTACGGTGGTGATCTCCAGCTCACCTCTGGCGGAGGGCTTCACATTCCGCGCGATCTCCACCACGTCATTATCGTAGAAATAAAGTCCCGGAACCGCATATTTTGACTTCGGATGCTCAGGCTTTTCCTCTATCGAAACAGCCCTTCCCTCCTTATCGAATTCCACCACTCCGTATTCCTTCGGGTTCTTTACGTAGTAGCCGAAAATGGTCGCTCCCTTCTCTCTCCCTGCCGCTCTTTTCAATACATTTGAAAAATCGTGGCCGTAAAAGATATTGTCGCCGAGGACCATTGCAACCCTGTCATTCCCGATAAAATCCGCACCTATGATGAAGGCCTCCGCAAGACCGTTCGGCTTCTCCTGAACCTTGTATGAAAAGCTTAAGCCAAGCTCCGAGCCGTCTCCGAAGAGCTCCCTGAAGGCAGGAAGATCCCTCGGGGTGGAAATGATCAGTATCTCCCTTATTCCCGCAAGCATCAGTGCGGAAAGGGGATAATAAATCATAGGCTTGTCGTATACCGGCATCATCTGCTTTGAAACCGCCTTTGTAAGGGGGTAGAGACGGGTTCCGCTTCCTCCGGCTAGTATTATTCCTTTCATTGAATGTACTCCTTATAAAGCTTCTTCTATTCACTCGGAATGACAATATTTTCTGCCATCCTTATGAGTATAACGACGAAGGATCCTTCTCATCGCCCTTCGTACATCTTCTCATAATACGACTGATAATCGCCGCTGGTCACGTGTGCCATCCACTCCTCGTGGGACAGATACCACTCTACGGTCTTCCTTATGCCGTCCTTAAACGCGGTCTCGGGCTCCCAGGAAAGCTCCTTTTTTATCTTGTCAGGAGCGATGGCGTAGCGTCTGTCATGCCCCTTCCTGTCAGTTACGAAGGTGATAAGGTCCTCACTCACGTTCTTCCTTCTGGGGTCGTCCTCAGGCAGTATATCTCTCAGGGTATCGAGGATGATATGAACGATCTCGATATTCTGCTTTTCATTATGTCCGCCGATATTATATTTTTCGCCGATCCTGCCTTTATTTAAAACCATATCTATGCCCTTGCAGTGATCATCCACATAGAGCCAGTCCCTTACATTCTTTCCGTCGCCGTATACCGGCAGCTTCTTTCCGTGCAGCGCATTGTTGATGATAAGCGGTATGAGTTTTTCCGGGAACTGGTAGGGTCCGTAATTATTGGAGCAGTTGGTGATGACACCCGGAAAATGATAGGTGTCCACATACGCCTTTACGATAAAATCAGAGGAAGCCTTGCTGGCTGAATAGGGGCTGTGGGGATCATAGGGAGTATCCTCGTAGAAATAATCCTTCGGGTCACTTAAGGATCCGTAAACCTCATCCGTCGACACATGGAGGAAACGCTTCCCCTCCTTAAAGCTCCCGTCCTCATTTTCCCATGCTGCCTTTGCCGCGTTCAGCATTATAAGGGTGCCGAGAACATTGGTTTCCACAAAGATCTCCGGATTCTCAATACTTCTGTCCACGTGGCTCTCTGCTGCGAAATTCACAACATAGTCAATATCATTTTCCTTAAAGATCCCCGAGACCGCTTCCCTGTCCCTGATATCAGCCTTGATAAAGACAAGCTCATACTCCTTATCGAGACCTTCAAGGTTTTCGAGATTTCCGGCATAGGTCAGGGCATCCACATTTATTATACGGATATCCTTCCCGTATTTAGCGAACATATAATGTATGAAATTAGAGCCGATAAACCCTGCTCCTCCTGTCACAAGGTATGTTTTCAATTATTCCGTCCTCCTCTGTGTACTGTCATTCAGACCCTTCGGTCTTCTCATCAAGCCCATATTCTATCATAATCAGAGTTCTTCCTCAACTTATCACTCCTTCATCCTCATCTCAGATCCTTGGCGTAATTCGCAAATTTTGCCGCATTCTCCCTGTCGCCCATTATCACATATGAGATATGCAGTCCGAGATAGGGATAGGAATCGTGGTACTTGAGGTTAAGCAGCGGCTCCGTCTCAAAGGCCGCATTATAATACCACATGCAGGCCTCCTTATAATTCCGCCTGCTGCGGTAGTATTCTCCGAGCTCGAAGACCGCTTCCGAAGGAGTATGCTCCGAAGCCAGTGCCCTGGATGAAGCAAGGAGCATAAGGGAGGTGTCATCAAGGAGTCTGGCACATTTTATCACGACACAGGCAGCCATCAGCACCAGCTCCTCCTCACTGTCCTTATCCATCCTGCGTCTGAAAAAGTCCTTTGCCTCCAGGAAATCCTCATCGGTACCTGAGATAAAGAGCTCCCTTGCGTACATCCTCGCAAGGTGGTTTGAAATATCCCCGTCCTTCTTTATGATCTTACGGAAAATAGAGAAATCCCTTCCGCTGTGTACGGACACGGGACAGTGCTTTATCTCCACATTGCTGTCAAAGATCACGGGCTTTATCCTGACGGCCTCATGCAGCGGATCCTCCCAGAGCGGGGTACGTAACCTCTTATAGAGCTTCGGCCTCAGCTCCCTGTCGTAATTATAAGTGGTATTCGCTTCCAGCTGGTTGGTGTAGTACATCTGTACTATCTCCACCTCCGGCAGAAGGGCTTCCTTCAGCTGCCTGAAGCGCTCCACATTCTTCCCGTCTATCACCTCATCCGCATCCGCGCTGTAAATATAATCGCAGGTCGCAAAGGAGAAGGCGTAGTTTCTGGCGGCGGAAAAATCATCATTCCACTCAAAATCATAAACCTTGTCGGTATACTCGGCAGCTATCTTCTTTGTATCATCCGTGGAACCGGTATCCACTATGATGATCTCGTCCATCAGATCCTTTATCGGATCAAGGCAGCGCCGCAGTATCTCTGCTTCATTCTTAACTATCATGCATAAACTGAACGTCATAACCGTACCCCTCCGTTATTAAATCTCCGGTTTAACCTTCTCATATAAAGGAGCTTATTCCTCCGGCTTATTGATCGTATCCGGATAAGTGTCCACCGGCAGGTCAAAATTCACCGCCTGGGCATAAAGAATATCCGTAAGCTCGTCCACATTCTCCTCTGTCACATACATGCCGTAGCCCTGCTTCAAAAGCTCCTTATCAACCTTGTCATTGTAAATCCTGTCTATAATGCTGTCCGCAACGGCAGGAGAAAAGTGGCTGGTCTCGTAATAATTGGTCATATCAAGGGTCACATCGTTAAAGCCGCTGAAATTCCAGTAAGGAGTAACGGCTGCAAGCTTTTTAAGAAAGATGATGTAGCCGTTTGCAATGTCCTTCTGATAGGTATAGCCGTTAAGGGGATTCGTAAAGACCCTGAGATTGATGTCATTTTCCCTGCATAGCTCCACTATCTCCCTTATCTCATCAAGCCCTTCCTCCCTGGGATAATAATAATCCGACCAGGTGGCGTCGGTCTTTTCATAGTGAAAATCGGTCTTAATGCTTAAGTTTTCGGTTCCGGTCTCTAAAAGCCTCTTCCCGTAGAAGGGGTCGGTATTCTTATGCTTCATAATGACCTCAACGGACTGGGACAGGGTTATAAGATCCAGATATGAGAGATAAAAGCCCGCCTTGTCGGTGAGGCTCCCGCTCCAGGGAAAGGGCTTTCTGTAGAGCTGGTCCTTATGGAAATCAGGATCCACAAAATAGGATATATCGTCTACACCCATCGTGACATTCTTTATCTTCACACCACGGCTGAGCATATCCTTAAGGTTCTGGAGATGCTCCCCCGGCGTTCCCTCGGAATAGGCCATATCATAGTAATGCCCGTCGTTCATTTTCGACACATCAAAAAAGCCCGCCCGGGAAGAGCCGAAAAGATAGGAATCGTACTTATCCGGATTCCTTAGGATATTCATCATTTTCACGTAGCCCTTATTCGGCTCCACGCCGTTATTCCTGATATTGTTCCAGTGAAAGATATTGTAGGGATCAAGCCCTATTCCCATCGGTAAAAAGATCACCGAAAGAATCAGCAAAAATATAAGGCATTTTCCGAGAAATCTCTTCATTATGCCCTATATTCTACTCTATTGCAGCCCTATTCGCAAATAATTAGAGTAAATATCCTGTCTAGAAATTGAAGTAGATGAACTGCTGGGTGGTTCCCCCGTGCAGCTTGTTTATGATGATAAGAGTGGTGACACCCACATAGATAAGCCAGCGTAAAGGCAGCTTCCACTTTGACATCTCCTTCGGGATGTCATGCCTTAGGGCAAAGAAATCATATATCATTAGAACAACTATCGCGGCAAGCAGCTTCCAGAGTCCCACGTCCGTTATCAGCATATCAACCTTCATCTTTTCCCAGGCATTTAAGAAATGCAGCACCACACCGTTATGAAGATGGGTCACGATGAACAGGGCGTCGCTTATACTGTCCGCACGGAAGAAGATCCAGGCGAGATTCACGAGGGCAAAGGTCAGTATACCGTGAAGTATGAGCTTTATGCGGCTCTCCTTTTTTTCCTTATCCTTCGGGAAAATATCCCTGAATATACCCTCTGCCACCTGATAGAGCCCGTGAAGACCGCCCCAGAGCACAAAGGTCCAGTTCGCGCCATGCCATACGCCGGACACAAGCATTGTAGCCATCAGGTTAAGGTTCTTCCTGACCTTCCCGTTCCTGCTTCCCCCAAGGGGGATATAAACATAGTCCCGAAACCAGGTGGAAAGGGAAATATGCCACCTTGACCAGAACTCACGGACGGAGGTGGAAAAGTAGGGGCTTTTGAAATTCTGCATAAGCTCAATATTAAAGAGCCTTGCTGTACCTATGGCGATATCGGAATAACCGGAGAAATCGCAGTATATCTGAAAGGTGTACATGACGGAGACCATAATAAAGGTCAGGCCGAAATAATATGTGACATTTCCGTAGATCAGATCCACATACTTACCGAGAGCATCGGAAATAACAAGCTTCTTGAAGTAGCCCCAGAGCATCATCCTAAGACCCGACACCGCGAGATCATAGTCAAACCTCCTTTTACATTCAAGCTGGGGCATCAGCTCATTTGTCCTGCCTATGGGACCCGCGATTATCTGAGGGAAAAAGGACACATAGAGGGCGAAGCGGGCAAAGCTCGGCTGTGCCTTTGATCTGCCCGTATAGACATCTATAAGATAGCTCGTAGACTGGAAGGTGTAAAAGGAAATGCCCACAGGCATCAGGAGATTCAAGAGATGCGGTTCGATATTAATCGAAAACATCCCCATAACCCCCACAATGCTGCGGGCCGCAAAGTTATAGTATTTAAAGAAGATCAGTAAACCGAAGCAGATAAAAAGAGTCAGGGCCAATATACCTTTTCTGAAGGCCCTGTCCTCTCTGTCCGCCCTTTCCAGCACAAGGGATGCCGCCCAGACCACGAGGCTCGTGCAGAGTAAGAGCAGCACGTACCTCGGGCTTGCCGCCATGTAAAAATAATAGCTTACAAGGAGCAGCACTATCCATCTGAATCTCTCCGGTGCCACCCAGTACAGCGCAAATGCCACCGGCAAAAATACCAGAAATGCAAGCGAGTTAAATAGCATGTGTCTTATTCCATTCAGGCGTCTTCGGTTTCAACTGCCTCAGCTTCCACAGCTTCTGCTTCTACGTCCGCTTCCACTTCCTCTTTCTCATCCGAAAAATCGTCAAGAGTGATCTCTTCATCATCATAGGGGATGATGGGCATATTGTCGGTAGAAAGCTCGATATTCCTGTAGTGCTTCATACCGGTTCCCGCGGGTATCAGCTTACCGATTATGACATTTTCCTTAGGTCCGATCAGATGATCCACCTTACCCTTGATAGCCGCATCCGTAAGGACCTTGGTGGTCTCCTGGAAGGATGCTGCCGACAGGAAGGAATCCGTGGCAAGTGATACCTTGGTGATGCCGAGGATTATCTGTGTGGCCGTCGCAGGCTCCTTACCCTCCGCAATAAGCTTTTCGTTTATATCGTCAAGCTCCAGCGCATCCATTCTGGCGCCGGGAAGGAGATCGGAATCTCCCGCATCGTCTATCTCCACCTTTTTAAGCATCTGATGGACGATGACCTCAATGTGTTTATCGTTTATATCCACACCCTGTGAGTGGTAAACCCTCTGGACTTCCTTCAGGAGGTAATCCTGGACAGCGCGGACTCCCTTGATCTTCAGGAGATCATGAGGATTGATAGAGCCCTCGGTGATAACATCACCCGCTTCTATTTCGGAGCCGTCCTGAACCTTGATCCTGGATCCGTAGGGGATAAGGTAAGTCTTGCTTTCAGCAGTCTCGCTGTTTGTAACGACAACCTCTCTCTTCTTCTTCGTGTCCTTTATCTCGACAGTCCCTTTGAATTCAGCGATTATCGCGAGACCCTTGGGCTTACGCGCCTCGAATATCTCCTCTACTCTGGGAAGACCCTGGGTGATATCGGAGCCTGCCATTCCTCCCGTGTGGAAGGTTCTCATTGTAAGCTGTGTTCCGGGCTCACCTATGGACTGTGCAGCTATGATACCCACTGCTTCACCTACCTGGACGGGCTCTCCGGTAGCCATGTTCGCGCCGTAGCACTTTGCGCAGATTCCGCTGTGGCTTCGGCAGGTAAGTATTGTACGGATCTTTACGGATTCAACGGGTTTTCCGTCCTTCACGCCAACCGTACAGATTAGCTTCGCCCTCCGGGGGGTGATCATATGATTGGTCTTTACAATGATATTACCGTCCGCGTCGTATATGTCCTCACAGGAATATCTTCCGGTGATCCTGGTTACAAGCTGCTCAATATCTTCCTTTCCGTCCATAAAGGCCGCAACCTCCATGCCCGGAAGCTCTCTGCCGGTGCCTTCACAGCAGTCCTTTTCACGGATAACAAGCTCCTGTGAAACATCAACCATTCGTCTTGTAAGATAACCGGAGTCTGCAGTACGGAGCGCTGTGTCCGACAGGCCCTTTCTCGCGCCGTGGGCACTCATAAAGTACTCCAGCACGTTAAGTCCTTCACGGAAATTGGACTTTATCGGAAGCTCGATGGTGTGTCCCGTGGTATCGGCCTGCAGTCCTCGCATTCCCGCAAGCTGCTTAATCTGCTTATCGGATCCGCGGGCCCCGGAGTTTGCCATCATGAAGATATTGTTGTACTGGTCGAGACCGTCCATCAGATCCTTCGTGATTTGTTCGTCACAGTTCTTCCAGGTTTCAACGACCTCGTTATAACGCTCTTCGTTGGTGATGAGACCTCTTCTGTAGTTTTTCGTGATCTTGTCCACCGTATTCTGGGCTTCGTCAAGAAGCGATTGCTTACTCTCCGGAACCACCATGTCGGAAACGGAAACGCTCACGGATGCGATCGTGGAGTAGTGGTAGCCCATATCCTTTATGTGGTCAAGGGCTTCCGCGGTCTTGATGGCGCCGTGTGTATTGATTATGGCTTCAATTATCGCCTTAAGCTGCTTTTTGCCGACCATGAAGTCAACCTCGAGAACCAGCTCGTTTTCGGGGATACTTCTGTCAACAAAGCCGAGATCCTGGGGGATTATCTCATTAAAGAGGCAGCGCCCCAGAGTGGTATGAAGAACAGCCGACTTCAGCATCCCGTCCGCGTCCTTCTTTTCCCTCTTCACATAGATCAGGCTCTGAAGGGTGATGTCGTGGTTTGCATAAGCCATTATGGCTTCTTCGACTCCCTTAAATGCCCTGCCTTCGCCGGGCTCTCCCTCTCTCGCCTGAGTGAGGTAGTAGATCCCGAGTACCATGTCCTGGGTGGGAACCGTCACAGGGCCTCCGTCCGAGGGCTTAAGAAGGTTATTCGGTGAGAGCATAAGGAATCTGCTCTCTGCCTGGGCTTCAACGGAAAGAGGAAGATGCACTGCCATCTGGTCGCCGTCAAAGTCGGCGTTGAATGCGGTACAGGCCAGGGGATGAAGCTTTATAGCCTTACCCTCTACAAGTACGGGCTCAAAGGCCTGGATACCGAGCCTGTGCAATGTCGGGGCGCGGTTCAGCATAACGGGATGCTCCTTTATTACATCCTCCAGAACGTCCCAGACTATCGGCTCCAGCTTTTCCACGGATTTCTTTGCACTCTTTATATTGTGGCTGGTCCCGTTAAGTACCAGCTCCTTCATAACAAAGGGCTTGAAAAGCTCAATGGCCATTTCCTTCGGGAGACCGCACTGCCAGATCTTAAGCTCGGGTCCTACGACTATAACCGAACGTCCGGAGTAATCAACTCTCTTTCCGAGAAGGTTCTGTCTGAAACGTCCGCTCTTACCCTTAAGCATATCGGAAAGGGACTTTAATGCCCTGCTTCCGGGTCCCGTTACCGGACGTCCGCGGCGGCCGTTGTCGATCAGCGCGTCAACCGCTTCCTGAAGCATTCTCTTTTCATTGTATACAATGATATCCGGAGCTCCGATCTCAAGGAGCTTCTTAAGTCTGTTGTTTCTGTTTATTATCCTTCTGTAAAGGTCATTTAAGTCTGAGGTCGCAAATCTTCCGCCGTCCAGCTGTACCAGAGGACGGAGATCGGGAGGGATAATGGGTATATTGTCCATTATCATCCACTCCGGCTTCTGTCCGGATTCCCTGAAGGCCTCTATTACATCCAGCCTCTTTATGATACGCGCCATCTTCTGTCCGCTGGCACCCTTAAGCTCTTCCTTAAGCTCCTCCGATTCCCTGTCAAGGTCAACCTTCTGCAGAAGCTCCTTTGCGGCTTCGGCGCCCATGCCTGCACGGAAGCCCTTTGAGCCGTACTTCTCCACTGCCTCCGCATATTCCTTTGCGGAAAGGATCTGCTTGAACTCCAGATCCGTCTCCTTCGGATCCAGCACTATATATGATGCAAAGTAAAGCACCTTCTCCAATACCCTCGGGGAGAGATCCAGGATCAGACCCATACGGCTGGGTATACCCTTGAAATACCAGATATGGGAAACCGGAGCGGCGAGCTCTATATGTCCCATTCTCTCACGGCGGACTGAGGATTTTGTAACCTCCACTCCGCAGCGGTCACAGATTATGCCCTTGTAACGGATCTTCTTGTACTTACCGCAGTGGCACTCCCAATCCTTTGTGGGTCCGAAGATCTTTTCGCAGAAAAGACCGTCCTTTTCCGGCTTCAGGGTTCTGTAGTTTATGGTTTCTGGCTTTGTGACCTCCCCGTGGGACCACTCGAGGATATTCTCCGGGGAAGCAAGGCCGATCTTTATCGCATCAAAGGTCAGCGGGCGGTATGTGTTTGACTGCCTGTTATTATAATCCGGCATTTATAACTCCTTCCATACAATGAGATATTAAGGATCTGTAAACAATTAACTTGAGCATCTTGCTTGCCTTCTTCTCCGATCTCGCAAGTCGGGATTCGGTTACATAGCCCGCTATGCGCCCTCATCCCGACTCACGATCTCGAAGAAGAATTCTGCGCAACCTGCTCAATTAATTTGTTTACAGATCCTAAAACTGGTCAACAGGATCTTCGTTTCCGTCAAAGCTTTCGTCGAAATCAGGCTCTTCGCTTATTTCTTCTTCCTCAATGCTCTCCAGTTTCCCGTCTTCATTGAATTCCTGTGTCTGGAAACCGTGGCTCGCGTAATTCTCCTGCTGCCTGATATCACGGTCGTCATTGAAAATGGCTCTCATATCCGTTTCGCCGTAGTCAACATTTTCGCCGATCTCGACCTCTGTTCCGTCTTCCTTCAGCACGCTGACATCAAGTCCCAGTGACTGCATCTCCTTTAAGAGCACCTTGAAGGACTCGGGAACGCTGGGCTCGGGTATGTTCTCGCCCTTTATGATCGCTTCGTAGGTCTTTACACGTCCTATCACATCATCGGACTTTACGGTAAGCACCTCCTGAAGGGTATAGGCTGCGCCGTATGCTTCGAGAGCCCACACTTCCATTTCTCCGAATCTCTGTCCGCCGAACTGGGCTTTTCCTCCCAGGGGCTGCTGTGTTACGAGAGAGTACGGTCCGGTGGAACGGGCATGTATCTTGTCGTCAACCAGATGATGGAGCTTCAGATAATGCATGTGTCCTATGGTAACCGGTGAATCAAAGTATTCTCCGGTACGTCCGTCACGGAGGCGGACCTTACCGTCGCGGCTTATGCGGACACCCTTCCAAACCTCTCTGTGATCCCTGTGATCCGACAGATATTGAAGAACCTCGGGAAGGAGGAGATCCTTATATTTCTTTTCAAAGTCTTCCCACTCCGTGTTCACGTAGTCGTCGGCAAGCTCCAGCATATCCTCGATATCTATCTCATTCGCTCCGTCGAATACGGGCACCGAGATATTGAAGCCGAGTGCCATTGCAGCCAGTGACAGATGGATCTCAAGCACCTGTCCGATGTTCATTCGTGAAGGAACACCAAGGGGGTTCAGCACTATGTCAAGAGGTCTGCCGTTTGGAAGATAGGGCATATCCTCCACCGGGAGCACACGGGAAACAACACCCTTGTTTCCGTGGCGTCCGGACATCTTGTCGCCCACCTGTATCTTTCTCTTCTGCGCTATGTATATACGGACCGCCTGGTTTACGCCGGGTGAGAGCTCGTCGCCGTTCTCCCTCTTGAATACCTTGGCGTCCACAACAATACCGAATTCTCCGTGGGGCACCTTTAACGAGGTATCCCTCACCTCATGTGCCTTCTCTCCGAAGATCGCACGTAAGAGCCTCTCCTCCGCGGTAAGCTCAGTCTCTCCCTTGGGGGTTACCTTACCCACAAGGATATCTCCGGCGCGTACCTCGGCGCCTATGCGGATAATACCCCTTTCATCCAGATCCTGAAGGGCATCCTCACCGACACCCGGAATATCCCTTGTGATCTCTTCGGGTCCAAGCTTTGTTTCACGGGCTTCAGACTCGTATTCCTCGATATGTATCGATGTATAAACATCCTGCTGCACCAGTCTCTCGGAAAGCAGAACCGCGTCCTCGTAATTGTAGCCCTCCCAGGACATGAACCCGATAAGGGGATTCTTTCCGAGGGAAAGCTCACCGTCGTGGGTGGAGGGACCGTCGGCGATAACATCTCCCGCCTCAATGTGGTCTCCCTTCTCCACGATCGGAGTCTGGTTATAGCAGTTACTCTGATTGGAACGCATGAACTTGATAAGGTGGTAATCCTCATCCGTTCCGTCGTCATTCTTTACCTTGATAAGATTCGCCTGCGCCAAGGTCACGGTTCCGGGCTTCTTCGCGATAACACAGTCGCCGGAGTCGACCGCGGCCTTTCTCTCCATACCGGTCCCGACAGCGGGCGCCTCGGTAAGAAGGAGCGGCACAGCCTGACGCTGCATATTTGAACCCATGAGCGCTCTCGTGGGGTCATCATTCTGCAGGAAGGGCACTAACGTTGTTGCAACAGAGAATACCTGACGGGGAGATACGTCCATATAGTCAAATAAGGTCTTCTCCCAGGCCTGGGTCAGATCCCTGTAACGGCCCGAAACCAGAGAGTTCTTGAAGTGGCCCTCCTTATCCAGGGGTTCGGAAGCCTGTGCCACATAGTAATTATCCTCTTCGTCGGCCGTCATATATACAACCTCATCCATAACCCTGGGATTCTCGGGATCGGAGTGGTCGATCTTTCTGTAGGGCGACTCAACAAAGCCGTACTCATTGATGCGGGCAAAGCAGGCAAGTGAATTTATAAGTCCGATATTCGGTCCCTCGGGGGTCTCTACGGGGCACATACGTCCGTAGTGTGAATAATGGATATCACGGACCTCCATTCCGGCACGGTCCCTTGAAAGTCCGCCGGGTCCGAGAGCCGATAAACGTCTCTTATGTGTAAGCTCGGAAAGAGGATTGTTCTGATCCATAAACTGTGAAAGCTGTGATGAACCGAAGAATTCCTTGACCGCTGCGGTCACGGGCTTAATGTTTATAAGGGCCTGGGGTGTGATGGTGGTGATATCCTGGGTGGTCATTCTCTCCCTTACCACTCTCTCAAGCCTCGAAAGTCCTATACGGTACTGATTCTGTAAAAGCTCTCCGACGGCACGGATACGGCGGTTTCCAAGGTGGTCTATGTCGTCCTTGGTCCCGATGCCGTATTCGAGGTGCATATTGTAATTTATGGAAGCAAAGATATCCTCCTTGGTGATATGCTTCGGGATAAGCTCATGTATGCTTTTTCTTATCGCCTTCTGCAGCTCCTGGGGAGTCTCATTCTCATCCATAAGCCTCGAAAGAGCAGGATAATATACAAGCTCGGTAATGCCGTAATCAGCTGCCTTATGGCCTCTGGGGAAATCGATATAATGATTTATGTCAACCATCATTGAAGAGAGAACCTTAATATTCCTCTCCTCACCCTGTATCACTACATAGGGTACAGCACAGTTCTGGATCTCATCCGCGAGCTCTCTGGTAACCTCCGTTCCGGCAACGGCCTTAAGCTTCTTAAGAGCTACGACCTCTCCGGTACCGGGATCTATAACATCCTCCGCAAGGATGTGTCCCGCGATACGGTTTCTGAGCATCAGCTTCTTATTGAACTTGTAACGTCCCACCTTTGCAAGGTCGTAACGTCTCGAATCAAAGAACATTCCCTCTATTAAAGACCTGGCACTTTCCTCTGCCAGAGGCTCTCCGGGACGTATCTTCTTATAGAGCTCCATCAGACCCTCGGCAACATTTTTTGCGGGATCCTTTGCAAAGGAAGCCTCCAGCTTCGGCTCTTCTCCGAAGTAGTCGATGATCTCCTCATTGCTTCCTATACCGAGGGCACGGATAAGAACAGTGACCGGAACCTTTCTGGTCCTGTCCACACGTACATAAAAAACATCATTGGCATCGGTCTCATACTCAAGCCAGGCTCCGCGGTTAGGGATGACCGTGCAGGAGAACAGCCTCTTACCGATCTTGTCGTGATCTATTCCATAATATATACCGGGTGAGCGGACAAGCTGGCTTACAATAACACGCTCCGCCCCGTTGATGACAAAGGTTCCGGTGTCGGTCATTATGGGCAGGTCTCCCATAAATATCTCGTGTTCCTTGATGTCATTGTCGGGATTTGCACTGTTGCGAAGCCTCACCTTTACCTTCAAAGGCGCCGCATATGTGGCATCTCGTGCCTTGCATTCCTCAATGGAATACTTTTTTTCGTCCTTGCAGAACTCATAGTCCACAAAATCCATGCTCAAGTTTCCGCTGAAGTCCTGAATAGGAGAGATATCAGCGAAGGCTTCCTTCAGTCCCTCATTGGTGAACCAATCATAGGAAGACTTCTGGACATCTATGAGATTGGGCATCTCGATAACGTCCTGATTCCTCTGAAAGCTCATTCGCATAGCTTTTCCATTGTAGACTGGATGAATACGGTTCTTTTCCATTTTGTCCTCTACCCCGTTCTAAGGGTCCCTTGTGAAGGCCACAGACCCTTCTGCCTGATCTACAGTTACCCGTGCTGCCGCAGCCTCTGAAAAATGGGCGCAAAAAAGCCCATGTGACCACAATAGCGCATCTTGCATAGTAACACGGGCTTTTTGAAATGTCAAATACTTTCTTGCAAAAAAATCTTACTTAAAATTACTTAAGTGTAACCTTGGCACCCTCGGCTTCAACCTTCTTCTGGATCTCCTCAGCCTCAGCCTTGTCAACGCCTTCCTTGATCATCTTGGGAGCTCCGTCAACGAGGTCCTTTGCTTCCTTAAGTCCGAGACCGGTAATCTCACGAACGACCTTGATAACCTTAACCTTGTTAGCGCCTACCTCTGTAAGCTCTACGTTAAACTCGGTCTTCTCTTCTCCGCCTGCTGCACCGCCTGCTGCGCCGCCTGCCGCTACTACAACACCGGCTGCCGCGGAAACACCGAATTCTTCTTCACAAGCCTTTACGAGCTCATTAAGCTCAAGCACTGAGAGGCCCTTTATCGCCTCGATGATTTCTTCCTTTGTCATTTCTTATTCCTCCGAAAATAAAGTCAATTACAGTTTCTTATTCTGCTGCAGGTGCTTCTGCCTTTTCCCCGGCGGGAGCTGCCTCTGCGGCGGGTGCTTCTGTCTTTTCCTCAGCGGGTGCTGCCTCTGCTGCAGGCGCTTCCTCCGCCGGAGCTGCGTCTCCGCCTTCCGCCTTCTTCTCCGCTATCTGCTTGATAACACGGGCGAAGTTTGCGATCGGTGACTGCATGGAACCAAGAAGCCTTGAAAGAAGCTCTTCTCTTGAAGGTACCTTTGCGAGCTCATTAAGTCCCGCTGCATCATAAAAGGTTCCTTCGATAACGCCTGCCTTGAACTCCAGCGCCTTTGCCTTTTCCGCAAACTTTGCGAGAATACGGGCAGGGGCTGTAACATCATCTGTTGCAAGCGCCAGAGCCGAAGGACCGTCCAGATGGGGATCCAGCTCTGCGAAATCGGTTCCCTCAAAGGCACGCTTCATCATGGTGTTTTTGTAGACCTTGTAGTCAACACCGGCTTCACGAAGCTGACGCCTTAATGCTGTATCCTGTTCTACCGTAAGTCCGCGATAATCGACCAGGACAGCTGCTTTGGCATCCTTGATCTTGCCCGCGATCTCTTCAACCACAGGCTGCTTCAGTTCTACCTTTGCCATTTAGCTTTTCCTCCTTATTTTAGTAGTGTAAGCCGATCATCGGGTAGTACAGGGCACACTGCACATACACGAAAACGGGCTCACGCCAAAGAAGCGGAGCCCATAAAAGTCTCGTATAATAAAACTCTTACTGTCCTCGGCAGGCGTAGCATCTCATCGGATCTCCTTACGCGGTAAACCGCACCTGCTGTCTTCGGCTTATTCAACTGCAAAAAATATCATATAATCATCCTGCTGTCAAGCAGTAATTACGTCAGCTTTATTTCCCGCTTTTCTTGTGGTAGTCCTCCAGGGCTGACTGTATAGCCTCTTCTGCAAGGACCGAGCAGTGCATCTTGTAATCCGGCAGTCCGTCCAGAGCCTCTGCCACTGCCTTATTTGTAAGCTCCATCGCCTCACTCACCGGCTTTCCCTTGATAAGCTCCGTAGCCATGGAGCTTGAAGCTATTGCGCTGCCGCAGCCGAAGGTTTCAAATTTAACGTCTGTAATAATGTCATTATCGATCTTCAGGTACATCTTCATGATGTCCCCGCACTTTGCGTTTCCTACCTCTCCGACTCCGTCAGCATCCTCTATAACGCCCACATTCCTGGGGTTTCTGAAGTGTTCCATAACCTTTTCACTATATAAAGCCATTGTCTTAACTCCTTTCTATAAAATAAACTGCTTCTTTCCTGTGGTCAGATCTCTCCACACAGGAGAAAAGCTCCTCAGATATTCCACAACCTCCTTAACGGATTTTATGATATATTCCGTTTCCTCTTTGGTAATATCCTCTCCTATACTGAGCCTTAAGGAACCGTGTGCCACATCATGTACCCTTCCGATGGCAAGGAGCACATGGCTCGGATCGAGAGAGCCGGAGGTGCAGGCACTTCCCGAAGAGGCCGCTATTCCCTTATCGTCCAGAAGTAAGAGCAGCGATTCACCCTCTATGCCCTCAAAGCAGAAATTCACATTGCCGGGAAGACGCTTTTCCCTGTCTCCGTTTAAAGCTGAGTGGGGGATCTCGCTTAAGCCCTCAATGAGCCTGTCCCTTGCTTCCCGCATTACCCTTGCGTTTTCTTCCATATTGGATACCGCTTCCTTCAGTGCGGCAGCCATCCCTATGATCTCCGGAACATTTTCCGTACCGGCCCTGCGGCCGTTTTCCTGGGCTCCTCCCTCGATAAGGTTCGAAAGCCTAACCTTTTTCGATGCGTAGAGGAAGCCGATGCCCTTGGGTCCGTGGAACTTGTGGGCTGAAGCGGACATCATATCTATATTATCCGTATGCACGTTTATGGGTACGTGCCCTACCGCCTGTACTGCATCCGTGTGGAAAAGGACACCCTTATTCCTGCATATCTCTCCGATCTCACGAATTGGCTGCAATGTCCCTATCTCGTTATTTGCACGCATCACGGTAACGAGGCAGGTGTCCGGCCGGATAGCCTCCTCCAGCTCCTTAGGATCGACTATGCCGTTTTCATGCACATCGAGAAGGGTTACCTCAAAGCCATCTTTTTCAAGTCTTTTCAATGTGTGCAGCACAGCATGGTGCTCAAAGGCCGTAGAGATTATGTGGCACTTTCCGTTCTTTTTTCCAAGCTCAGCCGCTGACCTTATGGCATGATTATCCGCTTCGCTTCCCCCCGAGGTAAAGATTATCTCCCGGGGCTCCGCTCCGATGATACCTGCGATCTCCTCCCTTGCGTTTTCAATAGCCTCCTTTGCTTCCTGTCCCAGACTGTATAGGCTCGAAGGATTGCCGTACATCTCCGTAAATACAGGGATCATGGCATCCAGAGCGGTCTTACTGACCCTGGTGGTGGCAGCATTATCCGCATATATCTTCATAATATTCCGTTGACACTCCTTTCTATGCTACAGGATTCTCTGCTCCTGTCACGATCTTTCCCGCGACGCTTTCAGGAATTCTCTAAGAGTTTAATTTATTTAACCGCGATAACTATATACCATTTCGCGGCCTTATGCAAGAAGAATCGTAACTATTCAAAACAGCCCGAAGCACTTGCTGCAGCTTATCCCACATCTATGATGTGGGATGCCGCCCCGGCGAGGGGAGGGCGTATGAAAGCCTTGGCATTTAGGTATTCATGATTCCTTCATAATCAAGCTGTGCGTATGCATCCTTTAATTTTTCGAAGCGCTCTTTCTCGCCTGCAGGCAGGGAAAATCCTTCCATTTCGGCGAATATGGAGTCAAGCCTCTCGGTGTCGTATTCTTCCGCAGCCTGTCTTAGCTCTCCGTACACCTTATTAAGGTATTCGGGACCGGCCTCCGGCTTTTTCCCGCTCTCCTTCCCATCACCTTCAAATATGCGGGACAGCGGTTCCTTAAGCTCCTTAAGCCCGCTTATAAAGGCTTCGTGGTGCTCACGGATAAAGGCTGTATCGCCTTCTTTTCCGGCGTTTTCAAGAAGCTCGGCTTCCTCTCCCCTTTCCTTTGCACCGATTATCCTTAAGGAGCTTTTCATCGCATGGACCCGTATAACATACTCCTCCGTATTTCCCTCACTATTATACTCTTCCATTTCTTCGATCCTGGTATCCAGGGTCTCATAAAATGTTTTTAAGAGGGAAAGGTACTCCTTCGTTCCCCCTCCGTTCTTTATCCCATCGGAAATATCCACCTGACAGCCGCTTAGAAGTGAAAGCTCCTCCGGCTCAGAGTCCGTCTCCTCCGGATGATCCCCATTTTCTACGGCATCCCCTATCTTTTCCTCCGGAATAAGGCTTAGGAGCATATTTTCCAGTTCCTCCGGGTCTATGGGTTTTGAGAGATAGTCCTCAAAGCCCTCCTCCATATACTGTTCCCGGGCTCCAGAAATTGCATTTGCCGTAAGACAGACCGCAGGCGTCGATATATTCGGCCCCTCCTTATCCTCTCTCAGCTCATGCAGCGTCTCTATTCCGTCCTTATGAGGCATCATATGATCCAGGAAGATAACGTCATATTTATTTTCCTCCGCCAGAAGAAGACCTTTATCCCCGCTTTCGGCGGTGTCCACCCCGATTCCCGTTTTCTTTATCAGGCTCTTAAAGACCATCAGATTCATATGGTTATCATCCACAACCAGCACCCTTGCTCCGGGCGCCGAGAATCTCACCCTGTATTTTTTGCGGGCTGCATGGTGATCCCTAAGCGACAGCTCATAGTCTCCAAGCTCGCCCCAGGAAACCACCTTCTGCTCAAGTGAAAAATGGAAGTTTGATCCGGAGCCGTATTCACTTTCCACCTCCAGAGTGGATCCCATAAGCTCCAGAAGCCTCTTTGTGATACTCATTCCGAGGCCGGCTCCCTCAATATTTCTGTTCCTCTTTTCCTCTATACGTTCAAATTTGGAAAATAACCTCGGAAGATCCTCACTCTTTATACCTATACCCGTATCCTGTACCGAGACCTTCAGAATAACACTGTCATCTCTGTCCGTTTTCTCAAATCCCATACTGAATGACACGCTGCCCTCTTCCGTATATTTTACGGCGTTTGTTAAAATATTCGTGATGATCTGCTTTATCCTGACCTCATCCCCCCGCAAAAACCTGGGCAGCCTTCTGTCAAAGTCAAGCTTTAATAAGAGTCCCTTGTCTTCGGCACGGCGCGAGACCATATTTACAAGATCATTTAAACAGACCGAAAGATCGTAGTCCACAGGAATTATATCTATTTTGCCTGCCTCGATTTTTGAAAAATCAAGGATGTCATTCACAAGTCCCAGAAGGGTTCTACCGGCATTTTCTATGTTTTCCGAGTAAGTAAGGATGGTGTCATCCTCAGCCTCCCTCGATATCATCTCGTTCATACCGAGGATCGCGTTGATAGGGGTACGTATCTCATGGGACATATTGGCAAGAAAGTCGGATTTTGAACGGTTTGCCTCGTCCGCCTCACGCTTCGCCGCATCCAGATCCTTTAGGGATCTTAAGAGATTTCTGTAGTCCGGGGTTTCCACTCCGATATAAAAAATATAAAGTGCCAGCACCGCTCCGAAATAGTTGTACAATATGCCGCTTCCCATACCCAACGTATTAAGGCTCTCGAAAAGAACGGCACCAATGGCGACCAGAAATGCCGCAACCGATGTCATCCTTGCACGCGGACTTATCCTCCTGTTGAATATGATGAACAAAGTAATCGAATATAAAAGATAGTACAGCTCATACACGTAACCTAAGACTATCCTGTCAGAAACCGGCACGGTTGACAGTATCATTTCTCCGTCAAACAGATAAAGCTGCCTGAAAAATACAAATGCGGTCAATACGACACCCGAAATAACGAGCCCTGAATTGATCTTAAAGAACAGCTTCCTCAGTTTGAATTCCCCGAAAAAGCCCTCCATATAAAGAGCCATATAATAAGTCAAAAGGATATTTGCAAGATACACCATAAGAAGAAGGATCAGCTGTATCCAGTAAGGGGTCGGATAAATTCCCGCATCTCTGAAAATATTGTCCAGTATGCTTAAGAAATTTCCTATGACGATGGTGATCGCAAGGGTCCTGAATTTCAGGCTTTTATGCTGCTGGCCGCTTCCCAGAGCACAGACAAGAATATAGAGAACCACACTGAAAACCAGTGCCGCCAGACTGAATGAAATATGAAGCAGCGTTTCCGTTCCGATTATTCTGACCATTTTCCTATTATACACTTTAGCGGATAATTTATAAACTCCGATTAATAGCAGATTACAGAAAAAAATGATATACTTTGTTATTAATAGAGGAGGGTTCGTGAAATGGCATCGTCAAGAACAAAGGAAGAAGAATTTATCTTCGAAGAGG